>CAYSBF010000003.1:0-72259 GCA_964429025.1 uncultured Pelagibacterium sp. | reverse complement strand
ACTCGGTGATGCCATTGACGAGCGCATAGGAAATCCGCTCCTCGACCGGCTTCTCGCGCCAGGAAAGGTCCTTTTCCCTTGCCTCCTTGCCGCCGGCACCCTTGTAGCGCTCGGCAAGCTCGAGCATCCGCTCGGTCGCATCCGGACGGCGGTTGAGCACCACATCTTCACAGGCCTGGCGCAATTCGGGATCGATGGTTTCGTAAACCGCCAGTTGCCCCGCATTGACGATACCCATGTCCATGCCGGCACGGATCGCGTGGTATAGGAACACCGCGTGCATCGCCTCGCGCACCGGCTCATTGCCCCGGAACGAGAAAGAAAGGTTCGACACCCCGCCCGACACATGCACATGGGGAAGCGTCGAGGTGATCTCCCGCGCCGCCTCGATGAAGTCGACTCCGTAATTGTCGTGCTCCTCGATCCCCGTCGCGATAGCGAAAATATTGGGATCGAAGATAATGTCCTCGGGCGGGAACCCCACCTCATCGACAAGGATGCGATAGGCCCGCCGCGAGATCTCGACCTTGCGCGCCTTGGTGTCGGCCTGTCCTTTTTCATCGAACGCCATGACGACGACCGCCGCGCCATAGAGCTTGCAAAGCCGTGCCTGCTCGCGAAACTTTCCCTCGCCCTCCTTCATCGAGATCGAGTTGACGACCGCCTTGCCCTGCACGCATTTGAGCCCCGCCTCGATCACCTCCCATTTCGAGGAATCGATCATCACCGGAACGCGCGCGATATCGGGCTCGGACGCGATGAGGTTGAGGTACTCGACCATCACCTTCTCGCTGTCGATCAACCCCTCATCCATATTGACGTCGATGATCTGCGCGCCGTTCTCCACTTGGTCGCGCGCCACATCCAGCGCCTCCGTGTAATCACCCGCCGTGATCAGCTTCCTGAACTTCGCCGAGCCGGTGACATTGGTGCGCTCACCCACATTGACGAAGGGAATGTCGTTGGTAAGCGTAAACGGCTCCAGCCCCGACAGCCGCAGTCGCGGCTCGATCTGCGGCACCGCACGCGGCGGATATTTCGACACCGCCTCGGCGATCGCCGTGATGTGCTCGGGCGTCGACCCGCAGCACCCACCCACGACATTGAGAAATCCGTCCCGCGCAAACCCTTCGATCTGCTCGGCCATGAATTCGGGCGTCTCGTCATACTGCCCGAATTCATTGGGCAGCCCCGCATTGGGATAGACGCAGACCAACGTATCGGCGATGCCCGAGATTTCCGACACATGCTCGCGCATCGCATTCGCCCCGAGCGCGCAGTTGAGCCCAACGGTGAACGGCTTTGCATGCCGCAGCGAATACCAGAACGCCGTCGGCGTATGCCCCGACAGCGTACGACCCGAGAGGTCGGTGATCGTTCCCGAAATCATCACCGGCAGGCGGATGCCCTTTTTCTCGAACACCTCTTCGGCCGCGAACACCGTCGCCTTGGCGTTGAGGGTGTCGAAGATCGTCTCGATCAAGATGAGGTCCGCGCCGCCATCGATCAGCCCTTCGATTTGCTCGCCATAGGCGATACGCAGCTCATCGAATGTGACCGCGCGGAAGCCCGGATTATTGACGTCGGGCGAAATCGAAGCCGTGCGGTTGGTCGGCCCCACCGCTCCGGCCACGAACCGCCGTCTGCCGTCCTCGGCCTCGGCGCGCACCGCCGCTCTCTTGGCGACCCGCGCGCCTTCAAGATTGAGTTCATAAGCCAGTGCCTCCAGACCGTAATCGGCCTGGGCAATGGTCGTGCTTGAAAAGGTATTGGTCTCGAGGATGTCCGACCCAGCCATCGCATAGGCGAAGTGGATGTCCTCGATGATGTCGGGCCGGGTAAGGACCAGCAGGTCGTTATTGCCCTTGAGCGGCCGGTGCCAATCCGCGAAACGCTTGCCCCGGAAGTCGCCTTCCTCGAGCGTGTGGCGCTGGATCATGGTGCCCATCGCGCCATCAAGGATCAGGATGCGTTCGCGCGCCGCCTTTTCAAGTGCTGCGAGAATTTCGGCACCCTCGCCAGCCTCTCGGCGTGCAGCGTTGCCAGGCCGTACCGCATCAGGCGACGGATATGCGATTGCCGCGCCTCCTGCCTCGGTAGCGGACCGAGCGGGGCCTCCATGCGTACATCCGGGCAGATTGCACATGAGAAACTATCCAACACGACAACGGGAATTGAAGACAGAAAGACATAAGGATATCTTTATGTCAAACTCCCGATTGCAGCCCAGTCTTCAGCGTGTCCACAAAACGCTGTGCCAACTTGGGGTCGATCGCGGAAAACCCCACAACCAGCCCGCGCCGTGGCTCCCCAGTGCAATAGGCCGAGAGCGGCGGCACGTTGAACCGAGCCTTGGCCAGCGCTCGCGATAACGCCTCGTCATCGGTGTGATCGGGCAGGTCGAGCGTCACCTGCAGTCCTCCCGGCGGCATTTTTGCTTTAACGTCTCCACCGGTCTCCCGGTTCACCGCCTCGGTCAGCACCTTGCCTCGCTCCTCATAGAGCCTGCTGATGCGCCGCAGATGCGCCGCGTAGTGTCCAGAGGTGATGAAATCGGCGAATGCCGCCTGCACATGCACATTCACCAGTATTCCGGTGTTGCGCAGCGCCATCCGGAACGCCTCTGCAAGTCCGCGCGGCACCACCATGTAGGCGAGCCGCAAGCCCGGCAGCATGCTTTTGGCTGTGGTCCCGAAATAAACGACATTCTCTCCGCCGCTGATCCCCTGCAGCGCCGCGATTGCACGTCCCTGCCAGAGGAATTCACTGTCGTAATCGTCTTCGAGAATGACGGCACCATGCTCCCGCGCCTGTGCCAGAAGAGCCTGGCGGCGCGGCAGCGTCATCCGCACCGAGGTGGGGTATTGATGCGACGGGGTAACATAGATGAGCTTCGGGTGCGGCGAGCCGCGGGGGATGCTGGAGGGATTGGCGCCTTCCCCATCCACCTGCATGGGAAGGATCTCAAGCCCTGCGCCATGAAAAGCTGCCTTGGCCCCGATATATCCCGGTGTCTCGTGCCAAACCGCATCCCCCCGATCGGTAAGGCACTGGCTCGCCAGCATGAGCCCGGCCTGGATCGAGGGTACGATCAGCACCTGTTCGGGAACCGCCACCAGTCCCCTGCTGCGCGCGAGATAGGTGGCCAATGTCTCGCGCAGCAATGGCAGCCCTGCCGTATTGGCATAGGTCGAATCGTCGCCATAGCGCCGTCGCGCCGCACGCCGCAGCGCCCGCGCCCATTCATCGAGAGGGAAGCTGGTCTCGTCAGGTGTGCCCGGCTCGAGCAGGCCCGTGCGCTGCATGTAGCTGCGCGAGCGCAGATCGGTGGCCAGCCCCTCCCCGCGCCTCGAGAGCTTCGCGCCCGCTGTGGCCGGTTCAACAGCTGTCTTTTCGAGTTCGCTGGGATATGCCACGCGAGGCCGCGCGCCGGGCATGATGCTCACAAGGCCATCGGCCCGCAGCAGTTCGTAGGCGGCGTTGGCCGTGTTGCGCGAGACGCCCAATTGCCCTGCCAGCCCTCGAGAGCTCGGCAGCACCTGCCCGTGCGGGAACTGGCCCGCCCGAATGGCCTGCGCCAAAGCGTTGTAGATCTGCTCGGGCAGCGCGCCGGCAACCTTGTCTATGGTGATCAGGCCGTCTAGCAACTGGCACCCTCAAATTCTTATGCGTTGGAACTTCAAGAGGTCCACCTTAGCTGCAAATCTGGCCCTCGATCTAGCACCAGTTTTTCGCGTTCCAGAGGACCAGATATGACCGCCCATACCCTTCCCAGCTATGCCATCGCCCGGCAGCCGCGCCGCGCGGTTTATGACCGCGAGGCAATCGATGCCATTCTCGATGCCGGGCTCGTCGGCCATGTCGGCTTCATTGCGCAGGGTCGCCCGATGGTGATGCCCATGGCCTATGGGCGAAAGGACACGACCATCTACCTCCATGGCGCCTCCAAGGCACGCATCGTCGCCATGCACGCCGATGGCAGCCCGATAACGATGACGGTCACGCTCCTCGATGCCATAGTTGCCGCACGGTCCGGCTTCCACCATTCGATGAACTATCGCTCCGCGACCGTTCATGGCCGCACCCGCATCGTTACCGACCCAGGCGAAGCCGAAGAGGCGCTGCAATGCATCACCGAGCATCTGCTGCCGCTGCGTTGGGGCGAGGTGCGGCCGATGTACGACAAGGAGCGCAAGGGAACCGGCGTGCTGGCGTTGGAGATCGAGGCCGCCTCCGCCAAGGTTCGGCAGGGCCCTCCGCTCGATGAGAAGGACGATCATGACCTGCCCATCTGGGCGGGCATCGTGCCCATCGTAACCGGTCTCGGCCAACCGATTGGCGATGGGCTGACGCCGGGCGATGTCCCGCCGCCACCCTCGGTGCACCTGGCGCGCAAGAAGTTCGCCTGAATCGCCACCCGGACGGCGGTGGCAGCAAGCGGACAACCTTCTTATTGCAAATCATTCGCAATAGGCATTGACAAGTTGCGAATGATTGTCATATTCATTCAACATCAGGATGGATATGTTCAATAGCATGCGCCGTATCGCTCCAACCATCGCTCTGCTTCTGGGAATACTCCCCGCCGCCGCGCAGGCGCAGACCAATGTCGTCGCAACGATCGGCATGATCGGCGACGTCGCAGCGACGATTGGCGGTGATTGCGTATCGGTGACGACCTTGATGGGCCCGGGCATCGACCCTCACCTCTATCAGGCGACGGCCCGAGACGTTCAGACCTTCGGTAATGCCGACCTCATTCTCTATTCGGGCCATACGCTCGAGGGCCAGCTTGCCGATGTCCTTGCGCGCCTTGGCGAGCGCACCCCCACCCTCCCCGTCAGCGAGGCTGCCATCCCCGCCTCCGATCTGATCGCAACCGACGACAGCTACGGCGTCGACCCGCATGTCTGGATGGACGCAGCCCTGTGGGCGCGGACTGCGCCAGTCATCGCCGAGGCTCTGATGGAAGTGGCCCCGCACTGTGCCGATGCCATCTCGGCCGCCGCGCAGGAGTTCGAGGCTCAGCTTCTGGCGCTTGACGATTGGGTCCGCGGCACCATCGCCTCCATCCCCGAGCCCCAGCGCATCCTCGTCACGGCGCATGACGCCTTTGCCTATTTTGGCCGCGCCTATGGAATCGAGGTGACGGGCATTCAGGGCATTTCCACGGCCGCTGAAGCATCGATCGCCGATATTCGGGAAACGGCGGACCTGCTCGTCGAACGGGAAATTCCGGCGATTTTTGTCGAGTCGACTATCAACCCCCGAACCACGCAGGCCGTAATCGATGCCGCCACCCGCCAGGGCCATAGGGTGACCATCGGCGGGGAGCTTTTTGCAGACGCCATGGGTGAAACCGGCACGCCGGAAGGCACTTATATCGGCATGATCGTCTCCAACACCCTCTCCATCGCCCGAGCCCTCGGCGGCACTCCGGCCCCCTTTCCCGCCACGCTGGAGGCTTGGGCTGATCAATGGGGCGTCGCTCCATGAGCGAGACGCTCCACGAGCCGGGCCTAGCCGTTCATGTCGAGGACCTCACGGTCAGCTACGCGGCGCGTCCCGTCCTCTGGGATATCGATTTCGACATTCCGCCCGGCGTCATGGCCGCAATTGTGGGCCCCAACGGCGCCGGAAAATCCACTCTCATCAAATCCATTCTCGGCCTTATCCGGCCCACCGCAGGCCACGTCACCATTCTCGGCCGTCCGTATAAGGACCAGCGCCGGTGGGTCGGCTACGTTCCACAACGCTCGAGCGTGGACTGGGACTTCCCCACCACCGCGATCGATGTGGTGATGATGGGGCTATACGGCCAGCTCGGATGGTTCCGCCGTCCCGGCCCCCGGGATCGGGCAAAGGCGATGGAGGCGCTCGCGCGCGTCGGCATGCAGGATTTCGCCGACCGGCAGATCAGCCAGCTCTCGGGCGGGCAGCAGCAGCGCGTCTTCCTCGCCCGCGCGCTGGTGCAGGATGCCGAGGTCTATTTTCTCGATGAGCCCATGGCAGGGGTAGACGCCACCACCGAACGCGCAATCGTTGGAGTGCTGCATGCCTTGCGGGACGCGGGAAAGACGGTGATCGTCGTCCACCACGACCTTCAGACGGTCCGCACCTATTTCGACTGGATGGTGATCCTCAACATCCGCGTCATCGCGCAGGGACCCGTCGGCGAAGTCTATACGAGCGAAAACCTCCGCCGCGCCTATGGCGGCCAGATCGCACTGCTCGATCGGGACAAGGTGCTGGGGGAGACAGGTTAGATGGCCGAATTCGGGAAAGGCCCCCTCACCCGCCATTCGGGCGACCTCTCCCCCGAAGGGAGAGGTGAAAAGGAGCACGACGCTTGCCGCCCCCTTACCTCTCCCTTGGGGGAGAGGTCGGGCTTTGCAAAGCAAGGTCCGGGTGAGGGGGCCTTCCCCGCGACCAGGCACCCTTGATCATGCTCACCCTCCTCTCGGACTTCACCATCCAGAACGTCATGGCGGGGGCCGCAATTTTAGGAGTCGTCTCGGGCGTTCTCGGCAGCTTTGCGGTGCTGCGCAAGCAAAGCCTTTTGGGCGATACGCTTTCACACGCCGCCCTTCCAGGGATATGCATCGGCTTCATGATCGCGGGGACACGTCACCTGCCCACGCTTCTTGCCGGAGCCCTCGTAACCGGCGCGCTTGCCGCGCTGCTGATGGTTGCGCTTACCCGCACGACGCGCCTCAAGACCGATGCCGGTCTCGGCATCTCGCTCTCGATCTCCTTTGCCGCAGGAATTGTACTCCTCACCCACATCCAGGCGACGGGCGGTGCAGGTCAGGGCGGCCTGGAATCCTTCCTCTTCGGCCAAGCAGCCGCAATCCTGCGCTCGGACCTTTATCTGATGGCGGGGATTGGCGCAGTCGCCCTGGTGCTCATCTTCACCTTCTGGAAGGAGTTCAAGCTGGTCTCCTTCGATCCCGAGTATGCCCGCACACTCGGACTGCCTGTTCTGGCGCTCGATGTAACGATCACCATCATCATTGCGCTAGCGGTCGTCATCGGACTGCAGATGGTTGGTGTCGTATTGATGGCCGCCATGATCGTTGCCCCCGCCGTCGCCGCGCGGCAATGGAGCAATCGGCTCGGGACGATGGTCTTCCTCGCTGCTGCATTCGGCATGGCATCGGGCATTTTTGGTGCGCTGGTCAGCGCGACTGCCCGCGGCCTTTCAACAGGACCGTTAATCGTTCTCGCCGCCTCGGCGATCGTGCTGGTCTCCCTCGCATTCGCGCCGGGCCGCGGCGTGCTCTGGGAAGGGCTTCAGCACCTCAAGAACCTGCGCAACCTTCCGGCCCGCCGTGTTCTGACGACGCTCTATCGCCTCGCCGCCGAACACGGTGATCCCGCCTACCCTGCTGAACAGACCATGCTCGATGCCTATCACGGCACGCCGACTTGGCACTCTCTGGAACGCCTGAAATCGCGCGGTCTCATTAGAGCCGTCGCCCATGCGCCGGAGTTCACCCCACATTGGTCGCTGACACCGGAAGGTATCGCGGAGGCCGAATCCCTGCTCGGGCACCGTAAAGAAGGCGCCTCCCGATGATCGCCGCCTTCTTCAACGACCCCGGAGCCATGATCGTCCTCACCGGCGCGCTTGTCGGCATTGCCGCCTCGCTGGTCGGCACCTTTCTCGTCCTGCGCGGCACGTCCCTCCTTTCGGACGCGATCAGCCACTCCATTGTTTTCGGGATCATCATCGTCTGGCTGTTGACGCGGGAAACGGCCGGCCCGGTCCAGATCGTCGGTGCGGCGCTGACCGGCGTGCTGACGGTCTTCCTCACCGAAATGCTCAGCACAACCGGGCGCGTCAAATCGGACGCCGCCATAGGACTGGTTTTTCCAGCGCTGTTCTCGATCGGGGTTCTGCTCATCAATATCTACGCCCGCGACGTCCATATCGATGAGCACACGGTTCTGCTTGGCGAGATCGGGTTCGTCTGGCTCGATGTGGTCGAACTGTTCGGGCTTGACGTCCCACAGGCGGTGATCTGGATGGGCGTCATGACCATAGCCAATCTGGCTTACGTCACCCTTTTTTACAAAGAGCTCAAACTCGCGACTTTCGACCCCGCTCTTGCCAGAGCCTTGGGTTTTGCGCCCATGGCCGTCTTTTACGGCCTTCTTGCGCTGACCAGCGGCACTGCCGTTGCCGCTTTCGATGCGGTCGGCGCAATCCTCTTCATTGCCTTTGTCATCGTCCCGCCCTCGGCGGCCTATCTCCTCACCGACCGCCTCTCGCTCATGCTGGTCTATGGCTCAGCTATCGCCATCGCTTCAAGCCTTGCCGGTTACGTCCTCGCAATATGGCTCAACGTGTCGATTGGCGGCATGATGGCGGTCATGACCGGGGCTTGCCTCCTCCTCGCCTTCCTGTTGGGGCCCCATCACGGGCTGCTTGCCCAGTCATGGCGGCGAAGGGCACAGCTTGACTCGAACGCGTGCCGTGCTCTGACGGTCCACCTCTACAACCACGAGGATACCCCTTCCCGGCTCGAAGAGAATGTCGCGAGCGCTCTGCGCGAGCATCTGCACTGGAGCGAAAAGAGGGCGCGCGACGTGCTGGTGCGCGCGCTCGATCAGGGTCTCATCATCCGGTCGGGCGAATTGCTGGAGTTGACCGATAAGGGCCGCGCCACCGCCCGCGAAATCCTCGAGCCCTGGTCGCTGGGCGCTAGCGTATCAGGATCGCCCGGAAGTCGTTGACATTGGTGCCCGTGGGCCCGGTGACAAACAGGTCTCCGGCAGCGTTAAAGGCGCTCCACGCATCGTGCCCGGCAAGCAGCATTTGCGGGTCGACACCAGCCGTGCGCATCCGGACAAGGCTTTGACCATCGGCGAACGCTCCCGCATTGTCCTCGGACCCGTCAATGCCATCCGTATCCGCAGCAAGCACATCAATTCCGTCAAGACCCTGGATCGCCTGAGCAAAAGACAACAGGAATTCAGTATTTCGTCCGCCCTTACCATGGACGCCGTCGCGGATGGTGACGGTCGTCTCGCCACCCGAAAGGATCACCACGGGCTTTTTGAACGGCCGGTCCTTGAGCGCGACCTCGCGCGCGATCGCGGCGTGCATCAGCCCGATATCGCCCGCCTCGCCTTCGATGGCATCCGAGAGAATGATAGCGTTGATGCCCAGATCCTGGGACCGCTGCGCCGCCGCGGCGAGCGAGACGCCTGCGGATGCGATGACGTGCACCTCGTTTCGCGCGAACCGTGGATCGTCTGGCGAGGGGGCATCCACCGCCGTCCGGTGCAGATGCCTCATCACGGGATCGGACATTTCCATCCTGTACTGTTCTATGATCGACAGCGCATCGGCAACCGTTCCCGTGCCAGGCACCGTCGGACCCGAAGCCACCGCCGCTGGATCGTCTCCCGCAACATCGGAAACGATGAGGCTGACAACGCGAGCCGGATAGGCAGCCAGTGCCAGGCGGCCCCCCTTTATCCGCGAGACGTGCTTGCGCACGATGTTCATAGCCGAGACCGGCGCACCGGAATTGAGCAGCACCCTGTTGACGGCAATCTCATCGGCCAGCGAGAGCCCTTCCGCCGGACATGGCAGGAGCGAGGACCCACCGCCGGAAATGAGGGCGATCACGAGGTCCTCCCCGGTCAGCCCGCTCACCGCATCGAGGAGGGCCTGCGAGCCCGCAAGCCCAGCTTCGTCCGGAACCGGATGGGCCGACTGCAGAACACAGATGGTGCGGGTCGGCGCTACCGGACCGTGCCGGTCGACGACCACCCCACTGAACGGACCGTCCCAAAGCACCTCAAACGCCGCTGCCATTGCGCTGGCGGCCTTGCCCGCGCCGACAACCACCACCCGCCCTTTCGGCTTGCCGGGCAGATGCGTTCTGATCGTTTCGAGAGGGTCGGCCGCCTTGACGGCAGCATCAAAGAGGTCGGAGAGGAATGCGCGAGGTGAAAAACCTGAAGTGCCCAAAATTCCGTCTGCCTGTCAGCCCTTTGCCCCTTGATGCCAAAGCACACTCTGGGGCCGCAGGCAATGGCAAGCTAGTGCAGGACGGGGTTCATCCCTTTGGGCTCTTCAGGGCGGCGCTGCTCCTCAGGACGTTTCCGCCCTTCCACGATCCCGCTTCCGAAAACAAGACCGATCATGCCCAGATAAAGCATGAACATCAAAACCAGCACGGCGATCAGTACCGTCATATCTGCCTCCTATTGTTGATCCGGATCCATGGCGCGCGCAGGCGAGTCCGGGGCGGCCTGATTGGGCTCGCTCGTGAGCTCGCCCCCATCTGGAACGGCCACACCTTCCTCCGGCACCTCCGGAGCTCCGACATCGGCCGGATTCGCTACGCGCTCAGGCTCCCGAAGCGCAAAAAAGATCAGGAAGACCACAAAGATCGCACCGATCAGTAGAGCCACGCCGATGGCGATCCCCGACAGCGTGCGCGGCCGAACCCCATGATCTTGCGACCGTTTTCCGTTGCTCATCGTCTCCATCCCTTGCGCGAACAGGTGAGAGGCAAACGACAAGCACCGAACGCGGTTCCCTCACGGAAACTCGATCAGGCCGAACCGCACCGCACTGTGGCAGCCGCGCCATAGACTTATGATGGAGGCGACCTGAGAGGAAGGAACGAAAGCATTGGAGGGACATTCGGCAACGGGTTCACGAAGGCATCAACGACGACGGAAATACCAATGAAGCCCCATGACCGACCGCACCTGCCGACGGCAACCATCGTGATCGGAGCCTTGGCCGCGGGCGCGGCCGCAACTTACGCGGTCAGCCGCAAAAGGCGCCCACTCCATCCCAGTGACGATGCCCCGAAATACACCGCAAAGCATCTGCGCACCGGTGACTACGCCATCTCTGGCCGCTCCATCACCATCAACCGCCCGCGCCAGGACCTCTATGCCTATTGGCGGGATTTCTCGAATCTCCCCACCTTCATGGAAAACATCAAATGCGTGCGTTCCACCGGCGACAATACCACTGTCTGGACCATTGCTGCGCCGGCCGGCCAAACCGTCGACATCGAAACCGAGATCGTGGAGGACCGTGAGAACGAACTCATCTCCTGGCGTTCGGTGGAAGGTTCGGACATCGAGACACGAGGTCATGTCCGGTTTACCGATGCGCCGGCCGGGCGCGGAACCCATGTCGAAGCACTGGTCGCCTACAAGCCGCCCGGCGGTGATCTCGGGCGCTGGATCGCGAAACTCTTCCAAAGAGAGCCAAAGCTCCAGGGCCGCCGGGAGCTGCGCCGCTTCAAGATGCTGATGGAGACCGGCGAAATCGCCACCGCCCGGAACCGGCGCCAACCGGAAAAGGGAGACTGACAAATGCGCGCACTCACCTGGCACGGCACCCACGATGTCCGGGTCGAAACAGTTCCCGACCCCGAGATCGTCAACCCTCGGGACGCCATTATAAAGGTCACCTCCACCGCCATCTGCGGCTCGGACCTGCATCTTTACGACGGCGTAATTCCCGGCCTCAAGCCAGGTGACATCCTCGGTCACGAATTCATGGGCGAGGTGGTCGAGACAGGCCCCCAAAGCACCCTCAAGAAGGGCCAGCGCGTGGTGGTGCCATTCACGATCTCCTGCGGGAGCTGCTATTTCTGTCAGAAGCAGCAATATTCGGCCTGCGACAACTCCAACCCCGCCGAAAAACAGGACGCGACAGAACTGCTCTACGGCCACGCGGTCGCCGGCTTCTTCGGCTATTCACACATCACCGGCGGCTACCCTGGCGGCCAGGCCGAATATGTCCGCGTACCATTCTCCGATGTCGGCCCGATCGTCGTCCCTGATGGCATCGAAGACGAGAAGGTTCTGTTTCTCTCGGACATCCTCCCTACCGGCTGGATGGCAGCAGAGAATGCCGCAATCGAAGAAGGCGACACTGTTGCCGTGTGGGGTTGCGGGCCGGTCGGGCTGTTCGCCGTTCAGAGCGCCGTCCTTATGGGCGCGGATCAGGTCATAGCAATCGACCACCACCCGCACCGCCTCGAACTTGCCCGGCACGTCGGCGCCAAGACCATCGACTTCACCCAGACACACGTCGGCGAAGCCCTGATGGACATGACAGGGGGTATCGGACCGGATGCAGTGATCGACGCTGTAGGGCTCGAGGCGCACGGCTTTGCGCCGGACAATGTGCTAGAGGTCATAAAGCAGAAGGTGGTCGTTGCCGCCGACCGCGGCCACGCGCTCCGGCAGGCGATCATGGCCTGCCGCAAGGGCGGGCGTGTCTCGATGCCCGGCGTCTATGGCGGATTCCTCGACAAGTTTCCCCTCGGGGCGCTCATGGAGAAGGGACTCCAACTCCGGACGGGGCAGACCCACGTCCAGAAATACACCAAGGACCTCCTGGCCCGTATCGAAGCGGGAGAAGTCGACACCACTTTCCTCATCAGCCACCGGCTGTCGCTCGAAGAGGCGCCGGAGGGCTACAAGAACTTCCATTCAAACCAGAACGAATGGACCAAGGTGGTGCTGAGGCCCAACTGAGTACTCTGGCATATACAGCAGTCACTCCTGTGCCCCACCGGAACTGGCTGCCGTTGGGCGGGAATCCTTCTCGCCCACCTCTTGGACAGACTGAACCGGACGGGATTTCGGCCGGATGCTAGCGTTTAACATATGAATGAGGCGCAGCGCTTGTTCCCGTCGATAAAATGGGTTTAACTGGTATCGGGACGCATGGACTATCCTTCGCAGCTCCGGGCGGCAGGAGATCGTCATGCACAAGATCTGGTTACACGAAGCGGTATGCACTTGCCCGCATTGCAAGGCAGAGAACACCGTCGTGAGCAGCGACCTGCCGGCCAATATGGCCGTCCGTTGCCGCCGGTGCGGCGAGCTTATCGGGCAGACGTCCGATATGCTCGGGTCTTGGATCGCGGTCCCGCAAATGCGCCGGGAACAGGCGCTTAACGAGCAGGCCCAACCGGGATACCTGCTGCACTAGCCAGCGGTAAGCCTCACAAGATTGTCGCTCCCGGAGCTGGACCACCGGGTTCTTATATCTGATTCTTGAGCGCGGATTCCAGCCTCGGCGTAGATCCGGTCAAGGACCTCGGCCACCCTCGTGAACCTATGCGCCTCCGCGTCGAACCGGGCGCCTTGAGCGAGCGCTTGCGCCCATTGAACAGCGGCTCGACCACCCCATTCATCGGGCGGAACGGAGAGGTTTTCCACAGTCGTCCCGTGGTAGCGTTCAGCAACGAAGTCGTAAAACGAGCCAGAGACATTGCGCAGCGCCGCCCCACCCTTACGACCATAAAAGACCGCGCCGATCTCGCAATCGGTCCCGGCCTGCACGCGCCACGAACAGGCGATCCGTACCACGACATTTCCCTCAAGGACGAGAGTCGCCTGCGCGAAGTCCTCAACTGCGTCTCCATCCTCGGCAAACTGTTTGCCATGTCTGAAGAGGTGGCTCGAAACGCTGAGGACCCTAGGAAAGCCCAGAACCCACAGCGCGGCATCGACGAGATGGACGCCAAGGTCCATCAGACAGCCGCCGCCCGACAGCGCACGGTTGTAGAACCAGTCCTTGTCGGGTCCATAAGCGTTGTGGAACACGAGATCGGCAAAAAAGATCCGGCCCAGCGCGCCCGACTGAACCAGCTCCCTGATCTGGGCAAGGCCCTGGGTCTGCCGGTAAGAGAAGTCGACGCCAAGCAGGCGATCCGCCTTCTGGGCCGCCTCAACCACCCGAGCGACTTCCGCGGCACTGCGGCCGAGCGGCTTTTGACAGAAGACGGCGACACCCCGCTCCAATGCCGCGATTGCCTGCTCGGCATGGAGCGCGCTCGGGGTGGCGATCACCACCCCGTCTAGCCCCAGGCGCAGCATGTCCTCAAGCCCTGAACAGACTTTGGCCGATGGCGCCAGTTGAAGCGCCTGCTCGACGGCATCGGGCGCGCTGTCGGCAATCGCGATGGCGTCGGCAAGGCCGCTCTCCAACACCGCCTGCATCCGATGCCGGCCGATCCATCCGACACCCAGAAATCCCAATTTCGGACGTGCACCTGTTTCAGTCATAGGATTATCAGCCCCTTCATGAACCTCTCCGGCCGATCACGGGTGGCATCGAGGGCCGCGCCAAGCTGGTCCAACGGATAGGTGTGCGTGTAGAGCGGCCTCGGATCGAGCCGACCCTCCGCCACAGCCTCGACGGCATCACGGATGCCCTGGATATAGATTGCCTGCTCGCGCTCATGGGCATTGATGACGTCGAGCCCGCGCCAGTTCCAGAGTTGCATGTTGACCTGCCGGGGCCCGTCCTGATGGTAGCCCGCGATGATGAGCCGTCCCCGCTCCCGCGTCAGCTCCGCTGCCAGGTCGAGCGGCCATTGCTTGCCGACCGCTTCGATCACACGATCGCAGAATCGCCCATCGGTAAGGGCCTTGACCTTCTCGATGATCTGCCAGTGATCATCCATGGCAATGGTCTCCGCGGCGCCCATCCGCCGCGCAATTTCCAGCGCTTCGGGCCGCCGCGTAACGGCTATGACCCGTGCGCCCGCCTTGCTCGCCAATTGCGTGAGCAGCGCGCCTAAAAATCCGATACCGATAATGGCGACTGTCTGGCCCGCCCCGATCCCGCTTCGCTTGAAAATGTTCATGGCACAGCCCAACGGCTCACCGGGGAAAGGCACGCCGTCGAGTTCCGGAGGGAGCTTTACCACTGCGGACTCCTCCGCCACGTCATATTCGGCGTAGCTGTGATAGGAGAGCGCGGCTACCCGATCCCCCGGCTTGACCGTCGCGACACCTTCACCGACCGCATCGACCTTTCCCCAGCCTTCATGCCCGAGACCGCCCGGTTCGGTGGGAAACTGCATCCATTCAGGACCGGACCAGGGGCCGAGATTGGAAGCGCAGACGCCGCAGCCTTCGAGTCTGATGCGAACCTGGCCCGGCCCCGGCTCGGGAAGCGGCACGTCCCGGACTTCCATCTTGCCAGCACCCGTCACAACGGCCGCTTTCATCGATTGCGATCGTTCCCGCCGCGGCTGTCCGCTGCTGTCGGAAACGGTGGATGTCGTAAAATCGCTGTCCATCGCTCCAACCCTCACGGCATTGCCACGGCGGCACTATCGGACCAGCGCGGATGCGCTATCGGCTTGACCGGCTTGCGCTGCGCCTCCGCCGGAGCGCGGCCTATGGCAACATGGCGGAAGCCGCTGGCCAAGACTTTCTCGCGGTCGAAAAGATTACGGTAGTCAAACAGAAGATTGCCCTTCATCTCCTTGATCAGCCGCGCGAGGTCGAGCTTGCGGTATTCCTCCCATTCGGTCAGGACCACGACCGCATCAGCGCCTTTGCAGGCGCGGTAAGGGCAGTCGCTCCAGGCGACGCCGCGTAGGCTCGGGTCCTTGGCGCGCGGATCGTGGACCGAGACAGTCAACCCCGCCTCTCGCAAAAGCGGTACGATGGTAAGCGCTGCCGCTTCCCGCGCATCATCCGTATTGGCCTTGAACGCAACGCCAAGCACCGCCACCCGACCACCACGCCCTGCGGTGTGACGCAACTGCTCGACGATTTTCTTGGCGAGCCTGCGCTTGCGCATCTCATTGCGCTCAATAAGCGTCTCGATGAGGGTCTGAGGCGCGCCATTCTTGCGCCCGATGGCAGCGAAAGCGCGGGTGTCCTTGGGGAAGCACGATCCGCCAAAGCCGGGCCCCGCCTCAAGGAAAGCGCCGCCTATACGCCGGTCAAGCCCGATGCCCCTGGAGACCGCCGAAACGTCTCCCTCGACCTTTTCGCAAAGGTCCGCAACATCATTGATGAAGCCGATCTTGAGCGCCAGAAAGGCATTGGCCGCATATTTGATGAGTTCGGCATTGACCGTGCTCGTGGAAATGAACGGGGCACCCTTGGCGATGAGCGGGGCATAAACCTCCTTCATCCGCCGCGCCGTGCGCTGGTCATCGGTCCCGACGACAATGCGGTCGGGCTCCATGAAATCACCAATGGCCGATCCCTCGCGCAGAAACTCGGGATTCGAGGCGACCGAAAAGTCCAGCGCCTCCCGCTCCTCGGCAATGATCTCGCGCACCTTCTGCGCCGTGCCCGCCACGACCGTCGATTTGATCACCACCGTTGCGCCCGGTTTAAGCGCCGGCGCAACCTGCCTTGCGGCTGCTTCGATATAACTTAGGTTAATTTCGCCATTGGGTGCGGAAGGGGTCCCGACCGCCAGAAACACCATGTCGGCCTCGGCTGTGGCAGCCCTGACGTCAGCCGTAAAATCGAGCCGGCCATTTGCGAGGCCGCTTTCGATCAGCTCGTCGAGACCGGGCTCGAAAATCGGGACGATGGCCTTTCGAAGGTCGGCGACCCGCTTTGCGTCGATGTCGACGCAAACGACCGAATGCCCCATTTGTGCAAGGCATGCGCCCGTCGTCAGGCCTACATATCCTGCGCCAATCATGACGATCTGCATGAGTTTCCTCTTCACTTTCAATAGCTTGATTCAAGGCGACGCCAGGTCGGGCAGCAGCTGCCGCCAGAGGCCGGCATCGTCCGCCCGACTGCCGAGAATGAACGGCACGCCACCCCTGCTGTTCCAGAAGGAGATGAGGAACCTTCTTCTTCCACCCAGGTTGGAACACCGCGAGTGCAACCCCAAACCGATGGATGGATAAAACGTGCGCAAGGTTCTGATTACGGGCGGCTCGGGCTTTATTGGCCGGCACCTGGCAGCGGAATTGGTGGACAATGGATACAAAGTGCGCGTGATCGATGCGCTTATCGACCAGGTCCACTCCGAGGCGATGGCGGACCTCCCCGAGGGGATCGAGTTTATTCACGGCGACGTGCGAGACGCACGCACCGTCGAACAGGCGCTTGAGGGCATAGAGGGTGTGTTCCACCTCGCGGCCGAAGTCGGCGTGGGCCAGTCGATGTATGAAATCGCCCGCTATGTCGGAGGCAACGATCTCGGCACTGGCGTGCTTTTGGAGTCGATGATCGGAAAACCCATCAAGCGCATCGTCGTCGCCTCCTCCATGAGCGTTTACGGCGAGGGCACGTATCGCGCGGCGGATGGTAGTGAGCGTGGCGATGTGCGCCGCACCGCGCAAGGCATCAAGTCCGGCAATTGGGATCCGGTAGACCCGCGCGGCAAACCCCTGACCCCGGTGCCGACCAACGAGCAAAAAGCGGTCGATCTGGCCTCCATCTACGCGCTGACCAAATATGCCCAGGAACGCATGGTGATGATCTTTGGCGAAGCCTACGGTGTCGATGCCGTCGCGCTGCGCCTTTTCAACGTCTTTGGTCCCGGCCAAGCGCTTTCCAACCCCTATACCGGCGTTCTAGCCAACTTCGCCTCCCGTCTCGCCAATGGCGAGCCGCCCTTGATTTTCGAGGACGGCAAGCAGCAGCGCGATTTCGTGCATGTGAGAGATGTCGCCCGCGCCTTCAGGCTCGCAATGGAGCAAAAACAGGCCAGCGGGCACGTCATAAATGTCGGCAGCGGGACACCCTATGCGATCGCCGATATCGCTCACATGCTGGCAGAAGCGATGGGCGTACGCATTGCGCCGCAGATCATGAACAAGGCCCGCTCGGGCGACATCCGCAACTGTTTCGCTGACATTACCAAGGCCCGCGAGCTGCTGGGTTTTGAGCCAAAGCACATGCTCGAGAAAAGCCTCGGCGAACTGGCTGCCTGGGTCTCGACAACGAGCGCAGTCGACAAGAGCGCCGAGATGCAGCGGCACCTGGAAGCGAGAGGGCTGGTCGTATGAGCAATCCCAAAGACCGCCCCTATGGTTTTGTCGAGTGGTTCCGCCCCGGCGAATATGAGCGGACCGAAACGCTGCTTCCCCAGATTTTGGCGTCCGGCGCCAGCTATCTGCGGACCCATCTCTCCTGGGCCGAATACCTCGCGCCCGGCGGAGAGGAATGGTACGACTGGCTGATCCCCAAGCTCGGCCCCCATGTCGACCTGCTCCCATGCGTGCATTACACCCCGCCCTCGCTCTCGCGAACGGGGAAAACCTCTGGCGCGCCGGTCGACCTCAAGGCCTATGCGGATTTCGTCGACCACATCCTGACGCGCTACGGCAAGCATTTCAGCCATATCGAACTCTGGAACGAGCCCAACAACCTGCTCGATTGGGATTGGCGGGAAGACCAGGACTACCAGCTCTTTTGCGAAATGGTCGGTGGCGCAGCCTATTGGGCCCAGGAGCGTGGCTGGAAGGCGGTGCTCGGCGGCCCCTGCCCGTTCGATGCCCATTGGCTCAACCTCATGGGCGAGCGCGGCATCCTCGATGTCGTCTCCGCCGTCGGCATTCATGGCTTCCCCGGAACCTGGGAGAGCGAAGAGGGAAGCTGGAGCGGCTGGGACCTCCACCTTGCCGAGACGCGCGAGATTCTGGAGCGTTACAAACCGAACTGCGAAGTCTGGATAACCGAGACCGGTTATTCGACCTGGCGCAGCGATGAGATGGAGCAGGTCCGGCGGTTTACCGAGGCCTTGGCCGTCCCCGCCGACCGGCTGTACTGGTATTCCTGGGCCGACATCCCGCCCAATATTGCGGTACAGGAGGGCCTGTGGTTTGACCCGAGACACTACCATCTCGGCATTGTCGATGCCCAGGCCAATCCCAAGCTTCTTGCGCGTATGCTGATCGAGGGCGGGGCAGAACGCGTGCTCGCGGCAAGCGAAATCGCCAGCCCCTCGATCGCGCAGGCCAAATCTCCGGTCGTCGTTATCGGCGGCAGCGGCTTTATCGGCTGCAATGTGGCCGACAGCTACCTTGCTGACGGCGAGGACGTCATCATCCTCGACAATCTCAGCCGGCCCGGTGTCGAGCAGAACCTCGCCTGGCTCTCCGAGCGCCATGGCGACCGCGTGCATCCCTGCCTCATCGATATCCGCAACAGAACCGAACTCGACGTCGCGGTTGCCGATGCGCGGGCGGTGTTCCATTTCGCGGCGCAGACAGCGGTAACCACCAGCCTTGCCGATCCGGTGGACGACTTTGAGACCAATGCGCGCGGCACGCTCAATCTTCTCGAGGCGGTCCGCAAGTCCGGCCACAAGACCCCTATCATCTTCGCGAGCACCAACAAGGTTTATGGCGGGCTCGAGGACATGGAGATGATCGAATACGAGGACTACTATATCCCGGCCGACGAGGCGATCAGGACGCATGGCGTCTCCGAAGCCCGGCCGCTGGACTTCTCCACCCCTTACGGGTGCTCCAAGGGCGTGGCAGATCAGTACATTCTCGATTACGCGAAGTCCTATGGTCTGCCTACAGCTGTCCTGCGCATGAGCTGCGTCTATGGACCCCGCCAGTTCGGCACTGAAGACCAAGGCTGGGTCGCCCACTTCCTGATCCGCGCCCTGGCAGGCGAAACCATTTCGATCTATGGCGACGGCAAACAGGTGCGCGACATCCTGCACGTGAGCGATGCCGTTGCAGCCTATCGCGCAGTGCTGGGCTCGATAGACAAGGTAAAAGGCCGAGCCTTCAACCTCGGCGGCGGGCCGCGCAATGCCGTCAGCCTCCGCACGGTGCTGCGCGAGATTGAACGCATCACAGGCCGCGCGGTCCAGACCGAATTTGGTCCATGGCGCCAGGGCGACCAGCACTTCTTTGTCGCCGACACCACAAGGCTTGAGCAGGAACTGGGCTGGAAGGCTCACACGCCTTGGCGCCAGGGTCTGCGCGATCTCGCCACTTGGCTCAAGGCCAGCCGTACTCCGGCGGCTGGCAAACCGGCGCGCGAAAGAATTACGGCATGAACACGCAGTGCGCGCTCCCGATCATGCCCACACCCAGCTTGCGCGGCCACTCGACACGCATCTTGATGAGCCTCGATGCCGTGGGAGGCGTGTGGCGCTATGCGATGGACCTGGCGCGCGGCCTCGAGCCGATGGGGTATGAATGGCTCTTTGTGGGGTTCGGCCCTGAACCGGATGCCATAAAGCGCCGCGAGGCCGAGCAACTGGGCGAACTGGTCTGGACCGGCCTGCCGCTCGACTGGATGGTCGATGACCCGTCCGAACTCGCTTCTGGTCCGGCGACCATTGCCGAACTCGCCACCCGCTACGACGTCGACCTCGTGCATCTGAACCTGCCATCTCAGGCGCGGAGCCTTTGCCTCGACGTGCCGTTGATCGTCGTTTCGCACTCGTGCGTCGTCACATGGTTCAGTGCCGTGCGGGGCACAGCCGTACCTGAAAATTGGCAATGGCAGCATCAGTTCAACCGCGCGGGCTTCGATGCCGCCGATGCCGTTCTGGCCCCCAGCCGCAGCCACGCCCGGGCCTTGCTCAACTGCTATGGACGGATCGATGGCCTCCGGGCCGTTCACAACGCCACCAATGCCGGCGCAGGAGAATCGGTCAAGGAGAACTTCGTCTTTGCTGCCAGCCGCTGGTGGGACGATGGCAAGAACGGGGCGGTGCTCGATCATGCGGCGGCCCTGCTCGACACACCTGTGGTAATGGCCGGGCCTCAGCGCGGGCCGAACGGACAATACCTGCCGATCGAACACGCTGAAGCGCGCGGCGAGCTCTCGCACAAGGACACCGCCAGCCTCATGGGCCGTGCGGCGATCGTCTGCTCGCCCTCGATCTATGAGCCTTTCGGTCTTGCTGCCCTGGAAGGCGCGCGGGCGGGTGCCGCGCTGGTCCTCGCCGACATTCCCACCTATCGCGAGCTTTGGGATGGCGTGGCGCTCTTTGCCGACCCGCACGACCCCGAGGCTTTCGCTGCAGCCATCAGGCATCTCAGCGACTATCCCGATATGCGCGAGCTTTATGGCCTCCGCGCTGCCCGGCGGGCGGCGGAATATACGCTCGCAGCACAGGCCGAGGCCATGTCCGGCATTTACCTCAACGCTCTCGAAAACGGACGCGCCCAAAGGGCAAGGCCAAACTGACCATGCGATTCCTATTCTATACCCACTCCCTCGTCTCCGATTGGAACCACGGAAACGCTCACTTCCTGCGCGGTGTGATGCGCGACCTTCTGCGCCGAGGCCATGACGCCCTGGCGCTTGAACCCGCCGATGCTTGGAGCCGACAGAACCTTCTTGCCGATCAGGGTCAGGCCGCGATCAGCCGCTTCGCCGAGCAGTTCCCGATGCTGCGCTCGCTAAGCTATGGCGCCGATTTCGATCATGAGGCCGCGCTCGACGGGGCAGACGTGGTCATCGTTCACGAATGGACCGACCCCGGGCTCGTCGCCCGAATCGGCCGGGCACGGGCGGCGGGTGGAGAGTTCACCCTTCTTTTCCACGACACCCATCATCGCGCCGTTTCCTCGAGCAGCGATATCGCCGACCTCGCGCTCAAAGATTATGACGGCGTTCTCGCCTTTGGGGAAACCCTGCGCCAGCGCTATCTCGACGCCGGCTGGGGGAGTTCGGTCTTTACCTGGCACGAGGCGGCCGACGATGCGCTATTCCGCCCCATCCCAGAGATCCAGAAATCGTCAGACCTCGTCTGGATCGGCAATTGGGGCGATAATGAGCGGACCGCTGAAATCGCCGAATTTCTCATCGCTCCGGCCAGGGAGCTCGGCCTCTCGGGCACTGTGCGCGGCGTGCGATGGCCCGAAGAAGCTATCGCCGCGCTCGACGATGCTGGGCTCCACTATGGCGGATGGATAGCCAACGCGGACGTCCCGCAAGCCTTTGCCGCGCACCGGGTGACGGTCCATATTCCCCGCCGGCCCTATGTCGAGGCGCTTCCGGGCATTCCGACCATCCGGATGTTTGAGGCCCTTGCCTGCGGTATTCCGCTGATTTCGGCCCCCTGGGAAGACGCCGAGAACCTCTTCCGCCCCGGAGCCGACTTCATTTTTGCTCGGAGCGGGGAGGAGATGCGCCACAAGCTGCGCGACGTGCTCGGCGACCCCGGGCTGGCTGAGGCCCTCAGCCGCGCCGGACGCGAAACGATTGCCGCCCGCCACACCTGCCGTCATCGCGTCGAGGAGCTGATGGGCATTCTCAGGCAGATCGGAACCCGCCGCGTTACCGATGAATTGGCCGACATGGAGGCTGCCCAATGACCAAGATCGCCTTTTACGGCTCGAGCCTGTTATCGTCCTATTGGAACGGCGCCGCCACCTACTACCGCGGGCTACTGCGCGCATTGGCCGGGCTCGGCTACGATATCACTTTTTACGAGCCCGACGTCTATGACCGCCAGAGGCACCGCGACATCGACCCACCCGACTGGTGCAACGTCGTGGTTTACCAGGGCACGCCTGAAGCCCTGGAGGAGGTGACGGCGCGCGCCGCGCAGGCCGACATCGTCGTCAAGGCCTCGGGCGTCGGTTTCATGGACGATGTCCTTCTGACACGCGTGCTCGAGGCCGCGCGTCCCGACGCGATCAGGATATTCTGGGACGTCGACGCCCCGGCGACGCTGGCCGAGGTGCGGGCCGACGCCATGCACCCGCTCCGTGCCGCCTTCCCTCGGCTCGATCTCGTTCTCACCTATGGCGGCGGCGACCCCGTCGTCTCGGCCTATCGCGACCTGGGCGGTCCGCCTTGCACACCGGTCTACAACGCGCTCGATCCCACCACTCACCATCCGGTGGAGCCGGACCCGCGCTTCGCCGCCGACCTCAGCTTCCTCGGCAACCGCCTGCCGGACCGCGAAGCCCGCGTGGAGCACTTCTTTCTCGAACCCGCCTCACGCCTTCTGGACCAGAAATTCCTGCTCGGCGGTTCGGGCTGGGAGGACAAGCCCATGAGCTCCAACATCAACTATATCGGGCACGTCTCGACCCGCGATCACAACGCGCTCAACGTCTCGGCAAAGGCCGTTCTCAATATCTCGCGCGAGAGCATGGCCGAGAACGGCTTCTCGCCGGCCACCCGTGTCTTCGAAGCCGCGGGAGCAGGCGCCTGCCTCATCACCGATGCCTGGGAGGGCATCGAGATGTTCCTCGCGCCGGACGAGGAAGTACTGGTTGCGCGCGACGGCAAGGACGTGGCCGATCACCTCGCCGCGCTGACCCCGGAACGGGCAGATGCAATCGGAAAAAGAGCACTGGCGCGGATGCTCGCGGCCCATACTTATGCGCACCGCGCCCAGGACGTCCACGCGCTCTTTACCCGCCTGCTCGGCCCAGGACGCATAGAGGCTGCCGAATGAACAAGCCGCTCAACCTCGTCTTCATCGGACTCACCCTTTCCTCCTCCTGGGGCAATGGGCACGCAACGACCTATCGCAGCCTGCTGCGCGGCTTGCGCGCCGAAGGACACAACGCGCTTTTTCTCGAGCGCGATAAGCCCTGGTATGCCGCCAATCGCGATTTGGCGGAACCCGATTTCTGCACCCTTGCCTATTATGACAGCGTCGATGAGCTGACCTCGCGCTACAGCAGCGAAATCGAAGCCGCCGATGCAGTGATCGTCGGATCCTATGTCCCCGACGGGGTCGCGGTGATTGATGGCCTCGCCGAACTCGATATCGAGCGCCTATGCTTTTACGACATCGACACCCCCGTGACGCTCGCCAAGCTCGACAGGCGCGACGAGGAATATCTTGCGCTCCGGCAGATGCCGGTTTTCGACATTTATTTCTCATTTTCAGGCGGAATGATGCTCGAACGGCTGGAGCGGCAATACGGCGCCCGCCGTGCCGAGCCGCTTTATTGTGCCGTCGACGCCGACCGGTACCGCAACACCGGTGAAGAACCTTTCTGGGATCTGGGCTATCTTGGCACCTACAGCCCGGATCGCCAGCCCGTGCTCGAAAAGCTCCTTATCGAACCCGCGCGGCTATTGCCGCACAAGCGCTTCGTCGTCGCCGGCCCGCAATACCCCGAAAATATCGACTGGCCGGCCAATGTCGAGCGAATCGACCATTTGCCGCCTGCCGAACACCCGGGCTTTTACAGCCGCCAGCGCTTCACCCTCAACGTGACGCGTGCCGATATGGTGGCAGCAGGCTGGTCCCCCAGCGTGAGGCTTTTTGAGGCCGCTGCCTGCGGGGTACCGGTCATCAGCGATGACTGGAACGGGCTGGGCGATTTCTTCCCAGATGGGGACGCCATCATCATCGCACACGGGACGGACGACGTCGTTGCGGCGCTCGAGGACACGAGCGTCCCGGAGCGTTCGAGGATCGCCGCCAACGCCCAAAGGATTGCCCTTGCCGGTCACACGGGCCGGGTGCGCGCTCAGGAACTGGTGAGCGCGCTGGGGAACATTCGGACGGTTCCGGCTGTTGCCGTATCAGCATGACGGACAAAAACATGAAAAAAACGATGGAACGAAAGACCATACTGGTTGCCGGCGGTGCAGGCTTTATCGGCTCACATCTCTGCGACGCGCTCTTGGCTGCGGGCAAGACAGTCATCTGCGTTGACAGTTTCCTCACCGGATCGCGCACCAACATCCAGCCGCTCGAAAACCACCCGGGTTTCCGGCTGATCCAGCGCGACATCTGCGAGACGCTCGACATCGAGAGCCCGATCGACGAGATCTATAACCTCGCCTGCGCGGCTTCGCCCCCGCGCTATCAGGCCGACCCGGTGCACACAATGCTCACCAACGTCGTGGGCACGACCCGCCTGCTCGAACTGGCCGAAAAGCACGGTGCACGCTTCCTTCAGGCCTCGACGAGCGAAGTGTACGGTGATCCCGAACAACATCCCCAGCGGGAAGACTATGTCGGCCACGTCAACTGCACCGGCCCGCGTGCGTGCTATGACGAGGGGAAAAGGGCGGCCGAAGCGCTCTGCTTTGATCTTTTGCGCGCTGGCCGTGTCGATGCACGCGTGGCGCGAATCTTCAATACATACGGGCCCCGCATGCAGCCCGATGACGGCAGGATCGTCTCGAACCTGATCGTCCAGGCGCTCAAGGGTGAGCCTCTCACCATCTACGGCACCGGTAAGCAGACCCGCTCTTTCTGCTATGTCGACGATCTCGTCGCGGGCCTCATGGCGCTGATGGCGCTGGACCCCAACCCCGAACTCCCCGTTAACCTCGGCAATCCCGGCGAGTTCACCGTTGCCGAACTGGCCGACATGGTCCTGTCACTCGTGCCGACGCGGTCTGCGATCGAACACCGGCCCCTGCCCACGGACGACCCCCAACGGCGCAGGCCGGACATCACCCGCGCGCGGCGCCTGCTGGACTGGATGCCGCAGGTGACCCTCGCCGAGGGTCTGCCGCGGACGATCGATTGGTTCGCTGCCTCCATAAGATCCAATGCGCACCCTTGGAAACGCCCAGCCGCACTCACCGCCGGCATGGTCGCCAGCCCGGAGGTCTGATTTTTGAACAGGCAAGTTGTCAAAAAAGATGAGATCGCGCGCCAAATTGCTGAACTGGGTCCCTGGTTTCACAATATCGACCTGGGCGGCGTGCAGACGGCTCCCGACCATTTCCTTGGGGACTACCCCGCGTTCAAATGGGCCGGTTTCAGGCATGTGGTGCCCGACGATCTGAGCGGGATGACCGTGCTCGACATCGGCTGCAATGCCGGCTTCTACTCAATGGAGATGAAGCGTCGCGGAGCGGAGCGTGTCGTCGCTATCGACTCGGACGAGCACTACCTGCGCCAAGCGCGGTTTGCCGCCAATGTCGCAGGGCTGGACATCGAGTTCCGCCGCATGTCGGTCTACGACATCGGCAAGCTCGGCGAGAAGTTCGACCTCGTGATCTTCATGGGCGTCCTCTACCATCTGCGCCATCCTCTTCTGGCGCTCGACATGATCTACGAGCACGTCGCGCGCGACATGATGCTATTTCAATGCATGCAGCGCGGATCGGGGCGGGTTCCCGAACTCAAGGAGGATTACCCGTTCTCGGAATGGGAAATCTTCGAGGACACAGATTTTCCCAAACTCTTCTTTGTCGAGGAGCGCTATGCGTCCGACCCCACCAACTGGTTCGTGCCGAACCGCGCCGCAGTGGAAGCCATGCTGCGCAGTTCGGGCTTTGTGATTGCCGAGCAGCCTGAGCGCGAAGTCTACCTCTGCCGCAAGGGCCAACGCCACTACGCGGTAGAGAAGCCGCCTCTATAGAGCCGCACCGGCTAGGACTGCTGACGGCTCTCCTGGTTCATACCCTGCCGGCTGACATTCATTTCGCTTTGCCGCGCGTCTGGATCGCGGATGGCCCGTCCCTTGTCCCGTTCAGGGTGACGGTCCACCGGTTCCCCTTCCTTGGGTACGTCCGGCTTGCGCTCGAACGTTCTCACCTGCTGTTCATGCGTTCGTTTTCCAGGCATGGCTGGTTCTCCTTTCTGGTTCGTTCGTCAAAGGCAGGCCGCCCGGCTCAACACATGCGCTTGGCGCACCGCAAACAAGCCCTATCGCTCTCACTGCCGCCTCTTTCTGGAACGAATTGTCCACTATCTGGGGAATCCCGATCCCTTGCCACGGTTCCCCTGAAACGCCCATTCCGCACCACCCCGCAACATAGGCTAGAGGGCCACATTCGATCGCGGAACGCGCCGAGCATGCTCCCCATTCTCCCTCAGGATGGGTGATCAGCAAGAATGAGAATCGATGAGTTCGAGTGCGCACAATGCGACGCCGCGCCTGGCGGGTTTCGACCACACTATGGCCCTGCTGCGCGAAGGCTATGACTTCGTCTCGCGCCGGTGCGATGCGCTCGGGTCCGACCAGTTTCAAACACGCCTCATGCTCAGGCCCGTCGTCTGCCTGAGGGGTAGTGACGCCGCAGAGATGTTCTACGATGGCGACAGGTTCACCCGGCGCCGTGGGGCCATGCCGCCCACGGTTTTGCGGCTGTTGCAGGACAAGGGCAGCGTGCAGCAGCTCGACGGGGCCGAGCACCGCCACCGCAAGGCAATGTTCGTGGGCCTGTTGATGGACCCCGAAGCGCAGGCGGGATTCACCGAATGCTTCAAAGCGGAATGGCACTCGGCATTGGACGATTGGGCGCAGCGCTCCTCCATCGTCCTTTTCGATGAAGTCAATCTGATCCTCACCCGGGCTGTCTTTCGCTGGACCGGCGTACCGCTTGATCCTCCGGCCGCGCCTCAGATGGCGGTTTCGCTCTCGATGATGATAGAACGTGCCGGAAAGATCGGCCCGAGCCTTGTTGAAGCTCTCTGGCGGAGGCGCGTCGTCGAGCGCTACGTCGCCGACGTCATTGCCGCGGTGCGCGGCGGCACAATGAACGTCGACCCCACCTCCCCGCTCGCCATCATCGCCAACCACCGGGATGCGAACGGCCAGTTGCTCGACATCCCCTCCGCAACTGTCGAGGTCATCAACCTCCTCCGCCCGACCGTGGCGGTTGGCCGGTTCATCATGTTTGCCGCAATGGCGCTCGAGGATCACCCGGAATGGAAGACCGCGCTAAAGGGCGCTGGCGACGTGGAATACGAGCGCTTTGCAGAGGAAGTGAGACGCCTCTACCCTTTCTTTCCCTTCATAGGGGGCACAGCCCGGGTGGACTTTTATTGGGAGGGGCACAGCTTCGCCAAGGGAGACTGGGTCCTGCTCGACCTTCACGGCACCAACCACGATCCGCGCTTCTTTCCTGGCCCCTACGATTTCCGGCCGGACCGCGGCCTCACATGGCGTGACGAGGGCCATGCCTTTGTTCCTCAGGGCGCCGGCAACCCGCGCTTGGGACATCGATGCCCCGGTGAAGGCATCACCGTCGGCGCCATACGCGAGGCGACGCGCCTGCTGGTCGAGGAGATGTCCTATGAGGTGCCGCCGCAGGATTTTTCAATGCCTCTGAACCGCATTCCGGCGCGCCCCAAAAGTGGCATGGTCTTTGGTCACCCGCGCCGCGCTAACCCGTGATGCCGCAGAACCTGATCACGCCATACCCTCGGAACGAAACTTTCCTGCCGCCGTTTCGAGTCTCGGACGCCAAGTCAACGGAGGATTCCATGCCAGAGAAAAACCTGAAATCGCTGTTCGAAGACACGCTTCGCGACATCTACTACGCCGAGCGCCAGATCCTTAAGGCACTGCCCAAGATGGCGAGGGCCGCAAATTCCGAAAAGCTGGCTGAAGGGTTCGAGCACCATCGCCAGGAAACCGAGAACCATGTGGAACGCCTCGACCAGATCTTCGAGATGCTCGACAAGCGGCCACGCGGCAAGACCTGCGAGGCGATCATCGGCATCATCGAGGAAGCCAAGGAAATCATGGACGAGTACAAGGACGGTGAGGCGCTCGACGCCGGCCTGACCGCAGCCGCGCAGGCGGTGGAGCATTACGAAATCGCCCGCTACGGCACCCTCAAGGCCTGGGCGCAACAGCTCGGCATGAACGACGCCGTCAAGCTGCTCGAACAGACGCTCTCGGAAGAGAAGGCGACCGACGAGAAGCTCACCAAGATGGCCGAAGCGGAAGTCAACAAGAAGGCCGCCTGATTATGCCTCCGCGCGACAGTACATATTTCGAAGGTGTGACCCTCCGGGACATCCTCAGCCTCCGTGGCATTCTTGAGGGCCGGCAGATTGCGCCCGATCTGATCAAGCGTCTGTGTGACCGCGGGTGGCTCGATGTCTCTCCTCAAGGTTACCTGCTCACGCTTGCCGGACGCTGCGTCGTCGAAACGCCTGCTGCCGCCTGAGAGATCCACAAACGCAACAAGATACCGGCCCGCGGGGAAGCGGGCCGGTTTTTTTGCGTTGCGTTCGGATCAGCTTGATGTCTGCCAATACTGATCGGTCTCCTGGATCAACGTCTGGTAGTTCTGCTGGTCGGTCCAGAACCCGCTATCGACCGTGGGCGCGTTGTCGAGCTGGGCCGGATCGACATCGAGGACCAAAGTTTGAAGACCTGGTGTTGCCGCGAATGCGTCCCAGGGTACTGCAACCAATTCCTCGCCAATGCCGAGGAAGCCACCCCGCGCGATGATAAGATAGCTGATCTCTCCGCTCTCGGGATCAACGACCACGTCGTTCACCGATCCCAGGTTTTGGTCAGTGCGCGTCCTTACATCGGTGCCGATCAGACGATCAGCGGTAAAGCGCGAAATGCCCTGGATCTCTTCAACGTCCTGGGCAAGCGCGATCTGCTCCTGCCGCCAATCGGTGACCGTTCCGGGATTCACGCCCGCCGATTGCAGTTCCTGGCGATAGCGTTCATAGGTCGCTGAAAGCTGTCCGAGTACATAATCGCAGCCCTCCTGATTCCCCTGTACGGCGAAGACCTGCGCAGCCGAGTAGAGGACTTGGACCTGCCGGCGGGGTGACTGATAGCCCCACGAGTACCAGTAACCGGGCATATCGGCCGCCTGCCCCGTTCCGGCAGGATCGTTGGGTGTGCCTTCAGGCGGGACGACGCCATCGCTCATGCCGAAACCCATTCCGCTCCAGCCGCCGGCCCAGGACTCATCGTTCTGGAGCTGGGTCGCAAAAGCGTTGAGATTTTCGCGGCACTGGTCAGCCTGTCCGGCGCCCTGCTGAGGCTGCTGGGTCTGCGTCGCTTGCCCCTCGGTCTGTGTCGTCTGCTCCTGGGCTGGCTGCTGGGTCGTGTCCTGTGCCGGTTGCTCCTGGGCGATGGCTCCACTCGCCACGATCGTGCTCGCAGCGGCAAACATGACGAGAATCGATGTTCTGTGCACTGGCCGTCTCCTTTTGACTGTTGATTGATGCGGGCGCGCTGGTGTTTTCCAGGCCGCGCCTTACATTGCGAATGGGCCGTTGGTCGCCCCGTTCCGGCGGCAAACCGTGTGGCAACATAGGTTAGGTGTGCAGCAACAGGACGGAGACTGTAGGCTGCGCTCCGGCCCGGCTATGCCAGATGAGATCGGCTCCCTCCGCCACCTCACCCGCCGAGCCGCCTTCAAAATCGACATTCATCTGCCAGAACGCTCCGTCCCCCAGACGCCATTCGACGCGGAAGGCCCGCTCCCCGAGCATCCGATATCGCCCCGCACGACCTTTGACGCCCTCGAGACGCGGGATCAGGTGGCGCTTTCTGAGCGCGAGCAGCGTCCGATAATGTTCGAGCATCTCCCTGTGCTCCGCGCGGTCCCGCTCGCTCCAGTCGAGCTTGGACCGCGTGAAGGATTCGGGATGGAAAGGATCGGGCGTAGGAACGTCACTATGCCATTTGGCGAGCATCTCCTGCCGCGAAGTTCGGACCGGGTCTGCGAGATTTTCGTGGAGATCCACGAAATAGTAGAAGGGTGTCTGCGCATTCCATTCTTCGCCCATGAAGACCGTCGGAATCGTCGGCGACAACAGGATAACGGCGGCCATGGCCTTGATCGGTTCGGGCGGAATCTCCTGACCCAGCCTTAGACCGCCGGGCCGGTTTCCTGCCTGATCGTGGTTTTGAAGATATGCGACAAAGGCTGTGGGCGGCAGATGAGCGCTCGGCTCGCCCAGCGGTTTGTCCGAGTCCACCGGGATCTCGCCCTGAAAGCAGCAACCTTCCGCCAGCGCCCGCGCAAGCTGATGCACCGGATTGTCGAAAGCGGCATAAAAGCCCTTCTGCTCACCGGTCGTTGCCACGTGCAGTGCATGATGAATATTGTCCGACCATTGCGCCTCGAAATGGAGCGGTTTTCCCTCTCCGTTCCGGTGCAGCCACGACACCTGATTGAGGCTGTTCTCGAGAATGAGGTGCACATCGCGCCCCTTGAGGCGGGCTCGCACCGTGTCTGCCATCTCGGCAAGGAAGTGCGGTTCGGAATTGTCGTGCAATTCGTGCGAGGCGTCGATGCGGAGACCATCGAACCGGTATCGCTCAAGCCAGTGCAGGACATTTTCGATGAGGAAACGGCGTACCCCTTCCGATCCCGGTCCATCGAGATTGGGTGGCGTCCCGAATTCGGTGGTATGCCACTCGGACAGCAGGGGCATGGCCTTGGGCATCACATTCCCCTGCGGCCCGAAATGATTGTAGACGACGTCGAGATAAACCATCAGCCCGCGCTCATGGGCGGCATCGACAAAGGCAACGAGGTCCTTAGGCTCCCCATAGCTGGGATCCGGGGCGAACAATGCGACGCCGTCATAGCTCCAGCCCCAGCGGCCGGGAAAACCGTTCACGGGCATCAGCTCGATGGCGGTGATCCCGAGGTCCGCGAGACTGTCGAGCTTGTCGATCGCGGCGCGACAGGTGCCGTCGGGCGTGAATGTGCCGATATGAAGCTCATAGATCACCGCTTCACGCCAGGGCCGTCCGTGCCAGCCGGTAGAGTTCCAATCCATGGCGTCGAAGTCGATCACCATGCTCGGCCCCTCGACGCCATCCGGCTGGAAAGGAGAAGCCGGATCGGGAATGATATCATCCTCGTCGAGAGCAAAGGCGTAGCGCGTGCCGTGGCCGGCGCCCGGCACCTCGAGTACAAACCAGCCATGATCCTGTTTCGCCATGCCCAGGCGCCGCTTTTGATCGGGGAGGACCAGTTCTACCTTCTCGGCACGCGGCGCCCATAGACGGAAAACTGTGCCCCCTCCCGCTACCTGCGGCCCGAACCGCCAAAGGTCTTCGCTCACGGCCTTGATCTCCTTTTTCGGAGTAACGCCGCCGGGTCACTCGGAGTTCGCATCGGGATCGGCGCAGGACCTCATGCGTTAGTTGCGATAGATCAAACCTGTCGCGAGGAGTCTGCGCTATGGCTGAACTGGAACCGCTTCCCGACCCCCTGATCGAAAGCCCGGTCGAAACCCGCGGCGACATGACCGAACATACCAGGACCTATGACCGGTTCGTTCGCATGGTCTTCTGGTTCATCTTCCACATCCCCTTCCTGCTCATCGGCATCTATGTGATGACACTGGGAGGCCAGCCGATCGGCGGTGCCTTCCTTGTCGCTGTCGGCATAGCCGTTCTCATTTTCGGCTCGGCACGCGCACTCGCCTATTAGCGCTATCGCTCATATGCCGGCGCGTCTTCAAACGCGCCGGCATCAATCGATGTGCTGATGTGACCGACAGAGACGCTCGCCTCCTCGTTCGACACCGCGTGGATCGTCAGCATCTCCCGAGGGATGGCGATCTCGCGGCTCCCGATGCCGAGAAAGCCACCAATGTCGAGCGTGACGCCAAGCACCTGGCCGTCCGGATTGATCAGGACATCCTCGACCGTCCCCACAACCTCGCCGCCGGCCGCTGTCACCTCGAGTCCGATCAAGTCGCCAAGGCGAATGGTTTCATCGCCCCGATAGACCATGAACGGAGCGCTCTCGGGCCGCAGCGCCGGATCGGTTTGCGTGGCTTCGGCATCAATCGTCTGGGGAGGGGGCGTTCCGGGCGAGGCCGGTCCGGCGAGCGGTGGCGGCTCGGTTGCGTTCTGCCCCTCCGCCGGAGCCGAGGTTTGCGCCATGGCGGCCGCAGGCAGCGCGAGTGCAATGGACAATGGGAGCAGGAATTTTGGGCGGAACATGACGGGCCTTCCCTCTATTTGTTCGATACCGGCCAATGCCGCATTGCCAGCTTCGTTCCCGCCAGGGAACGAGGTTCCTGCTCGCGCGTTACGCTCGTCGATTGCAGGGAGGAATGACCGATGCAGACATCTCAGGAACACGTGCGGCTCAGGGCATATCAGTTGTGGGAAGAAGAGGGACGCCCTGACGGCAAGGCCATGGATCACTGGTCCCAGGCAGAACGCGAACTGCAGGGCACCTCCGGTGACGGCGGGAACAATGGCGGCGGGCATGCCGATACAGATCCCTCCGAAGGTGCTCCGGGCGAAGCCATCGAGGCGGCGCGCAAGGACGATATATATGAAGGCGAGGGCCTTGGCGCGCCCTACCCTGAGGAGGCATTGCAACCCTCTTCGCGGCGGCGCGGCAAATAGATCCGGCAAGGTACATGAATGGCGATCTGACACCCGCCGATCTCGAAGCCCGGCTCAACGCGCAGCGCCAGATTCTTCAGTGGCTGCTGCAAAGGGTCGTAGCTGATGCCGACGCTTATGGCGATCTGGTCGCGCATATCAATGCCAGCCTCGCACCGAACGACCATCAGGAAGACCCCGGCGCTGTCCCGACAGAGGGTTACGCCGCACTGGCGGGTGCCGGGATTGAAATACGGGCCCTGCTCGAGCCGCTGGCCCGCAAATGGGGCCCGCCCGGCGGCGTTGACTGACGCCTTCGGTCCGTCCCTGGCCGATGTCATAAGTTAATGCCGCTTGCTCATTCCTCCAGGCCGATCGAAGTAGGGCAACCCGGACCTGCTCGCTCCCGTTTCAGGAACGAACACCATCCAGACAATCGGGAGAAACAGATGTCTGTCCAGGAACAAGCATTCGACGTTTTCGTCACCGGGCTCAAGAACGCGCACGCCATGGAAAAGCAGGCGCTTTCCATTCTCGAACCCCAAGCCAACAGAATCGAAAATTATCCCGAATTGCGTGCGCGGATCGAAGCCCATATCGGCGAAACACGGGGCCAGATCGAGCGGCTCGAAACCATCTTCAACCGCCTCGAGGAAAGCCATTCGGGGTTCAAGGACATGATGCTGTCGATCGGCGGCTCAATGGCCGCTCTTTCCCACAGCGCCGCCGGCGACGAGGTGCTCAAGAACACCTTCGCCAACCACGCCTTCGAGAATTACGAGATCGCCGCCTACATGTCCCTGCTCGACCTCACCGAGAAGGCAGGAATGTCCGAGTTCGATTCCCTGCTCGAGGAAACACTCGCCGAAGAGCGCCAGATGGCGCAGTGGCTGGCCGAGCATATCGACGACATCACCGATCGCTACGTCCAGCTCCGCGAGGCGGATGTAACCGCCAAGCACTGACCAGGACCAGAACGAAAAGCCAGGCCGTCGCGCAAATCCGCGGCGGCCTTTGCCGTTCATGAAGCATTTGGATGGTTCGAGAACCGCGGTGCGCAGCTAGAATCGCTGACGGATTGCCCGTGCCACAGCCCGGGCAAAGGTTTCCTGCATCGACATAGGCTGCTGGGTCCTGAAGACTTCCGCCACCGGTGGAGGAGGCAGCACATTCGCCTTCTCGCATGGCCGGGATATGGGCTGCAACGCTGCAGCCTTGCCGATGAGGCTGTTTATATCGAGAGGCCGCTCGATCATTTCGGCCTGGCGGTAGCGGGACCTGATCGCGGTCTGCTCGCCATCAGTGGCAAAAATAATGGGGACGCCGCGCTCGATCAGCATATCGGCGAGCTCACACATCTCCTCTCCCAAAAGGTGTGCGCTGAGGATGGCGCCATCGAAGTTCCGCCGGCCAACGATCAGCCGGGCGTAAAACGCCGTGGGCGCCGGCCCGATCACGCGCGCACCTTTCTCGGTGAGCTTGGCCCTGATTTCCCGGGCGGCGGACGGATTCTCCTCAACGACCAGCAGGGACTTGCCTGCCAGTGTAGGCTCTTGACTGTTCGACACGTGGCAACCTTCCCTCGGGCCGGGCGGTTGTCTCCGCCGGCTTTCATACAAATGCCGGGAAGGCCAAAGCGTTTCACGAGAACGTTGGAACGCCCGAACTTTTGTCCCGTTGTAGCTATGCAACGGCGGCAGCGTCGTTCACCGAGACCAGAACCAAGTTTACTGCCGCTTTTCGCTGAACTGGGCGGAAGGACGGCTGCGTTTGCGGAGGACTGCCGGCATGTCCGGTCTACTGACCCGAAAGCTTCAGACTTATCTGTCGCTTCCAGAACCGGACGTTGCTGCCCTTGAAGCGCTGAGGAGCGAAAGCCGCACCGTACCCGCCAAGACCGAAATCTCGCTCAACGCCCCCCGGCAAGCCATCCACCAGATCAGAGCCGGTTATGCCTACCGATGCCGTCAGTTGTCGGATGGCAGGAGGCAGGTCTGCGGATTCATGATCCCCGGCGACTTCATCGACCTGCGCAAGCTGGTGATGACCGGGACCCAGCATACAATCATAAGCCTGAGCGAGATTGCGCTCGATGTTTACCAGGCGGCTCCGCTTCTGCGGACGCTGGAGATGCACCCCCGCACGGCGCAGGCCATCTGGCGGTCGCTGCTCTCGGAAGAATCCATCGCCGAAGAATGGCTGGTGAGTCTGGGCAAGCGCACAGCTCTTGAGCGGATCGCCCACCTTCTGGCCGAACTCTATGTCCGGCACGTGGTGATATCGGGCGCCGTCGGCGACAGCTTTGCCCTGCCCATAACCCAGAGCGAACTGGGCGACACGATGGGTCTCTCGACCGTCCACGTCAATCGCACGCTCAAGGTTCTCCGCCAGCGCAATCTGGTGCGGATGCAATCCGGCCGTGTGGACATCCTCGACTTTAGGGGCCTCGCCGCCCTAGGCCTGTTTTCGCCTGAATATCTCCATTTCCGAAGCCGGTCAGCGGCGGCCGGTACGGCCCCGCCTAGGAGCGACATGCCTCCTGAAAAATCGCCCCCAACACCAAGCCGAGCATGAGAACAAGATGAATCAGACGATACTCCTCCCCGTCGTGCAGACCAAGGATCCCGACCTGAGCTTGCGCTTTTACGACCGCGTTGCGGACCTAGTCCCCATCGCCACTGATGATATTCGCGTTTTGCTCGCCCCTCGAGGTAGCGACCGGCCCGCACTGTGCCTTATCGATGAGGTGAGCCAGTTCGTCCCCCGTGCGGCACGCGGCCTGGCCGGACGCGCTTACCTTATGCTGATTGTCGACAACGTCGAAGCAGCCTATAACGCGGCTCTCGACATAGACGCTGAAGTCATAGAAGCCCCGCACGGCTCGGGCGGCAGACTCCGCGCGATCTTCCGCGATCCCAATGGCGTCGTCATCGACGTCACGACGGCCGAAGGTGCAACAACAGAAAAGCCATACAAACATGGCGCCTGATGACGGACGGCGGCCGGGAGTGGATGACGAACCGGGCTTTCCCACCCGGCTCGCCATTGCGATGGCGACCGCCGGCGTCGCAGTCTTTCTGCTCTGGCAGCTCTCCTGGGTCCTGCTTCTGGTCTTCGGGGCGCTGATCGTGGCTGCCGCAATTGACGGCGCATCGGACCTGCTGGCGAAGTTTACACCACTCACTGACGGGCCCGCCCGGATCGCCGCCGTGCTGATCCTGACCTTGGGTATAGCCGCCTTCCTGTTCCTGCTCGGCCAGCAAGTGAGCGAGCAGTTCGCTCAGCTTATCGACATGATGCCCGACCTCATCGCGGGCGCGGGCGAAGTCCTGGGCATAGAAGACATGGGGGCAGCGGTATCGGACGTGCTTGCAGGTTCGGTCGATCTTGGCGCCTTTGCCGGCGGTATAGGCGCAGGACTCGTGGGGGTGATCGGGACCGCAAGCGCCGTTGTGCTCATCCTGATCGGCGGCGTCTATTTCGCCTTCGAGGCCGGCCTCTATCAGCGCGGCCTCCTTTCGCTCGTTCCGCCACGCTATCGCGACAGCATCGCCGAGGCGCTTGCCGCAGCGTCCGATGCGCTCAAGCGATGGCTGGCTGGACAGGCCGTGGCGATGATCGTTGTGGGAAGCGCAGTGGCAATTCTGATGATGGCCGTCGGCCTGCCCTCTGCGCTCGCAATCGGGGTTATCGCCGGGATTCTCGAATTCATCCCCTTCCTCGGCCCGATCCTTGCGGCTGTGCCCGCCCTGCTCGTCGCCCTGGGCGAGGGCGAAGAGACATTCTTCTGGGTTGCAGCCGGTTACATCCTCATCCAGCAGATCGAGGGCAACGTGCTGGTCCCGCTGATACAAAAAAGGGCCGTGCACCTGCCTCCGGCACTGGGCCTTTTCTCGATTGTGGGCTTCGGCATTCTACTCGGGCCTTGGGGCGTGATACTCGCCACGCCCCTGACCATTGTCATCATGGTGCTGGTCCAGAAGCTCTATCTGCCCCGGAACCGGGCTATTCTATAACGGCGCAGGCGATCCGGTCACCGGCATCACCTGAGGGCTGGCTTGAATAATCGTCTGTGCCGCCGTGGATCATCAGGCTTAGCCCCCTGATGTCGTCGAGCCGGACCATGTGGTTGAAAACCTCAGCGCGAAGAACGCCGTCTTCACCCGCGTACTGGTTGGGCATGTCGCCTGCATGGGGGCCGCCCTCGGCGAAATAGCCATGTGCGCTGTCATCGGGATTGAAGTGCCCGCCCGCGCTTTCAAAATCTGTCTCGGGCTCGCACGCCCCATTCTCATGGATGTGGAACGATACCCAGGAGCCTGAGGCATCGAGACCCGACAGTTCGAGTTCGATCAGCACGCCATTGGCTGAGCCCGCCAGCCGCGCCTCACCGACTGACTCGCCGGATGTGTTGATGAAGCTCGCCGTTCCTTCAGTCTCCTGGGCCTGCGCCGGAACGCAGGCGAAAAGAGCCAACGGGAGCGCCAGCTGCAATATACGGTTCATCGCTTCCTCCTGCCAATTTGAACATGCTGGATGGTCTGCACTTGCCGAAACGAACGGCAGGCGGCATGCCCCGTTCCGTTGGCGAGGAGAGTTTCAAACATAGGATAGGGCTAAGAAAAATAGGTGGCGGCGGGAAGAGAAGGCGCGCCGCCGGACGAGGGAGGATAGTCGCGAAATCTCGCGGGTAGTACGGCCTATTTAAGAGCCCGGACACGCCTCTCCGCCGCTAGGCCGCCCAGCATGTCCTGCCGCCAAAGGGTGTGGGAGGCCTATTGTTCCAACCACGCTAACCTATGTTACGGCGAGCGGCGCCTTGGACTGGAAGGCGACCGGCGCATGAAACACCCTGTGGCCGTCCTGCCAGCGGGCAATCATTTGGCGCGTGACCAGCCTGACTTGGCCGGGCGAAACGCGGAACCAGCGGGCATCTTCAGCCGGGTCTTCACCGATAACAAGACTGGCGGGCACGACCGTACCTGGAGCGACGATCGCGCGCGCCAGCCGTGCACCCGGTTCGACGAAAGCGCCCGGCAGGACGATGCTGTCACTCAACCGGGCGTGAACCTCGTGGGGCTCGCGAGTGCCCGGCCCCGACAGGTAGATGCCCTCGCTGGGGAGCCTGCACGGTTGTTCGCCACGGGCAAAAGCCAAGGCGGCCTGGTGATAGGCATCGAGGGTACCGACATCCCGCCAATAACCGCTCCTGCCGGCATCGGTGAAGCGGTGGACATAAAGCTCCCCCGCCTGCACCGCAAGTGGCAGGATGTCATTTCCGAAGTCGTGAGACGATGCCAGATTTTCGGCGTCGCGGGTGAGCTGCTCTCGGAGCCAGGGCCAGGAAAAGACATATATGCCCATGCTGGCGAGCGTGTGCTCAGGTGCATCCAGCATGCCCGGAGGATTGGCCGGCTTTTCCAGAAAGGCCGTGGCGCGCCCATCCGTGCCGGCGGCCAGAACTCCAAATCCGCTTGCTTGCTGGCGCGGGACGATATTGGCAGCAACGGTTGCCGCCGCGCTGGAACGTTTGTGCGCCGCGATCATCGCGGCATAATCCATGTCATAGATATGGTCGGCGCCCAGAACGAGCACATGCTCTGGATCGTGCGCCTCGATGCGGTCGAAGTTGCGCAGCACAGCATCGGCAGTGCCGCTGTAAAAGCCCGGCACGCTGGCACCGTCGCGTGTCTCAAGCCGGCCGCCGCGCGCGGCAAAATGCCGGTGCCAGTTGTCCGAAAGGTGCGAAAGCAGCGTCTCGGGCTTGTACTGGGTTGCTACCAGAGCATTGAAAATGCCCGACCTTAGAAGGCTTGCTAGCGTGAAGTCGATGAGTCTGTAGCGCCCCGCAAAGGGGATTGCCGGCTTGCACTGTTCGGCCGTCAGTTCATAGAGGCGTGTGCCCTTGCCGCCCGCGAGCACGACAGCAAAGGTTGCGTGCCTTGCGGCACGACCGCATTCGGATGTGGTCATTCGGGCTTCCTCCCAGACGAGCCTTCAACTCGCGGGAGCCCAAACGGTTCCGGTGGTTCCGGATTCTTTTTCGCGTCAGCCGAGGAGCGGCTCGCCGCCACGCCGTGCGAGCCGGACCAGAGCCTTCTGAAGCAGGATGAACGCGAGCAGGAGAACGCCGATGACGATCTTGGTCCACCAGCTCGATAGCGTCCCGTCGAAGACGATATAGACCTGAATCAAGCCCATGGTCAGCACGCCGATAAACGTCCCGAACATATAGCCTGCGCCGCCCGTAAGCAGCGTGCCTCCGATCACCACTGCCGCGATTGCGGTAAGTTCGGTCCCGACGGTTGCGAGCGAATAACCCGAGCCGGTGTAGATCGAAAATACGATCCCCGACAGCCCCGCCATGAAGCCCGAGAACGCGTAGATCATGACCGTGACGCGTCCCTGGCGCATCCCCATGAGCCTCGCTGTGGCTTCGCCGCCGCCGAAGGCATAAACGGCGGTGCCGAAGCGCGTCTTGTGGACGATCAGCATGCCGATGATGAAGACGAGGATCATCAGTCCGCCGATAAGCGTCAATCGTCCACGCCCGGGCAGAAGGATATATGACTGCAGCACGTCATAGAATTCATGCTGGATCGGCACGGAGTCGATCGAGAGCATGTAGGCCGCCCCGCGCGCAAGAAACATCCCTGCCAGCGTCACGATGAATGCGGGCATGGCAAGAGCATGGATCAGCCCGCCCATGGCCGCCCCGAATGCCGTAGTGATGCAAAGCAGCATCGCAAAGACAATCATCGGATGAAGACCGGTGTCGCGCAGGACGACTGCAATGAAGACCCCCGTAAAGGCGATGACCGACCCCACGGAAAGATCGATGCCGCCCGAAAGGATCACAACCGTCATTCCGACGGCAACGATGCCGAGATAGGCGTTGTCGGTCAGGAGGTTCCCCAGCACTCTTGTCGAGAACATGTTGGGAAACTGGATGAAGCAGATGACGAGCGCGAGGAGGAATATGGCGATCGTTGCGTAAAGCGGCAGGAGCCGGGGGTTGTTCACTGTTCTTGCCTCCCTGTCCGCGTGACGGTCCCGGCTTCACGGCGGGCGAGAATGGCGGCGCGCAGAAAGGCGAGCTGCCCACCGAGATTTGGCGACTGCAGCACGAGAATGACGACCACCAACGCCGCCTTGATGACAAGATTGTATTCCGGCGGGAAGCCCGCGAGCAGGATACCGGCATTTATGGTCTGGATGATGAGTGCGCCGATCACCGAAGCGGCGATGGAGAACCGGCCGCCGAGCAGAGAGTTGCCGCCGATGACGACCGCGAGGATGGCGTCGAGTTCAAGCCAGAGCCCGGCATTGTTGGCGTCCGCCCCGCGAATGTCGGCCGTGATGACAAGCCCGGCCAAAGCCGCGCACAGTCCAGAAGCCGCATAGACAGCGATCAGCAGCACCTTGGCGTTCACGCCCGACAGCGCACTGGCGCGGCGGTTAATCCCCACCGCTTCAATCAGCATTCCAAGTGCCGTACGCCGCAATAACAGTGCCATCAGCACCCCCGTCACCACCCAGAGCCAGACCGGCACCGGAAGCCCCAGCAGCGTGCCGGAACCTATCCAGCCGAACCCCGCATCGGTGAAGGTGAGGATGCGGCCCTCTGTAATGAGCTGCGCGATGCCGCGCCCGGCCGTCATCAGGATGAGCGTGGCAACGAATGGCTGGATGCCGATGATCGAAACCAGCAGGCCGTTCCAAAGCCCGCAGGCGATACCGGCCGAAAGCGCGATGATCAGCGCAGGTCCGAGCCCATACCCCGCACTGACGGCCCAGGCCGCTGAGGCCCCGCATATGGCGATGATGGCACCCACCGAGAGGTCGATCCCCTTGGTGGCGATGACGAGCGTCATGCCGATGGCAAGAAGGGCGACGGGCGCACTGCGCTTGGCAGCATCGACCAGTGGCCCAACGAGCCGTCCATCCACCATCGAGAGGTTGAGAAAGGACGGGAAGATCAGCGTGATGAGCACGATCAGCGCGAAAAGCGTGACCAGTTGCGGGGCAATGCGCCTGAGCGTAGAGGCGATCATGTCTGCGCCTCCTGCGTTTCAACTGCTTCGGGCGCAGCGATGGCGCGCACGATGGTATCGGTGGTCATTTCGGCTCCGACCAGTTCGGCCACGTGTCTGCGGTCTCGCACCACAATAATGCGGTCCGATGCTGCGACCAGTTCCTCGAGTTCGGAAGAAATCACCAGCAGCGACATGCCCTGTTCGTTGAGCTCGCGGATAAGGCGCAGGATTTCGGCATGCGCGCCCACGTCGATGCCGCGCGTGGGCTCGTCGAGGATCAGAAAGCGCGGGTTCATCGCCAGCCAGCGGGCAAGGATGACCTTTTGTTGATTGCCGCCCGAAAGTTCGCCGATCTTCTTCTCAGGACCCGTTGTGCGGATGTCGAGCCGCTTGATGTAGTGATCCGCCAGCCGGTTCTGCTCGGCACGCGGGATGCGGCGCAGCCAGCCCTTGCGCGCCTGCATGGCGAGAATGATGTTTTCGCGGATGGTAAGGTCGGCAACAATTCCATCGGTCTTGCGGTCTTCTGGTGCAAAGCCGAAACCGGCTGCAATGGCCGCGCGCGGATTTCGGATATTGATCGGGCCAGTAGCGTCGCGCGCCTCCCCGGCATGGGCGGTCCTGACGCCGTATAGGAGTTCGGCGCTTTCCGTGCGGCCAGAGCCGAGAAGCCCGGCAAGCCCCACGACCTCTCCTTCATGGATGTCGAGATCGAAGGGATCGATGACGCCCTGCCTGCCGATGCCGCGGAAGCTGAAGGCAATGGGACGGTCCTTTTTTCCAGCCCCATGCGCCGCTGTCTGCGCCTCGACCTCGTGCTCGAGTGCATGGCCAAGCATGTGCTCGATGAGCTTTACCCGGTCGAGCTCCGCAGTCTTCTCGGTGACAATCTTGCGGCCATTACGCAAGACTGTCACCCGGTCGGTAATGGCAAAAACCTGGTCGAGAAAGTGCGATATGAAAACGATCCCGAGGCCCTGTTCCCGCAGATCACGCACGACCTTGAACAACATCTCGACCTCGCGCGCATCAAGGCTTGCGGTCGGTTCGTCGAGAATCAGCACCTTGCCCGACAGCGAAACTGCGCGCGCGATGGCGATGATCTGCTGGATGGCGACCGAATAGGTGCCGAGATCACGATTGACGTCGATATCGAGCCCGTAACCTTCGAGCATCTCTCGCGCCATGCGGGTCCGGGCGCGAGTGTCGACAAGGCCGAAACGGGTTGGTTCACGTCCAAAGATCAGGTTCTGCGCAACCGACAGGTTCGGCAGGAGATTGACCTCCTGGTAGACGGTGCCGATGCCCAAATCCTGCGCCTCAACCGTCGAGCGGGGACTGATATGCTCACCGTCGAGCATGATCTCTCCAGAGTCGCGATGATACGCGCCGGTCAGGCATTTAATGAGTGTAGATTTTCCTGCACCGTTCTCTCCCAACAGCGCATGGACCTCTCCTGCGGCAAGATCGAAATCGACCGCGTCAAGGGCTTTGGCGCCGAGGAACGACTTGGAGAGGTTTTTGACGGTCAGCAGCACGGGGCACGACCCATTCTCTGGAAAAGGGCAAAGGAGGGTGCGGCCGGAGGCCCGCCCGCACCCCGATTCAGCTCTTAGTAGCCGAGATCCTTGCGGCGCTCGTACTCACCTTGCGGGTCATCGTCCTGCGTGTAAAGACGCGACTCGGTCTGGATGAACTTCGGCGGCATGGTGCCGTCAGCCCAATAGGCTTCCAGAGCGTCGAATGCCGGACCTGCCATGTTCGGCGTCAGCTCGACCGTGGCATTGGCATCGCCCTCGGCCATGGCAAGGAAGATGTCGGGCACGGCGTCGATCGAGACGATGAGGATATCCTCTCCGGGGTTGAGACCGGCTTCCTTGATCGCCTGGATTGCACCGAGCGCCATGTCGTCATTGTGAGCATAGACTGCGCAGATGTCAGCCCCGCCACCTTCAGCCTGCAGGAACCCTTCCATGACGGTCTTGCCGCCCGAGCGCGTGAAGTCGCCGGTCTGGCTACGCACGATCTCGATATTGTCATGGCCGGAGATCGCATTCTCGAAGCCGGTCTTGCGGTCGATGGCCGGGCTCGAGCCCGTGGTACCCTGCAACTCGACCACGCGGCACTCCTCGCCGGCAACCGTATCCACCAGCCACTGGCCGGCCACTTCGCCTTCATGGACGAGGTCGGACCCGACGGCCGTGAGGTAGAGGTCTTCAGAGCTGTCGACCATGCGGTCGAGCAGAACCACAGGGATTTCCGCCTCGGCGGCTTCCTCGAGCACGGCATCCCAGCCGGTGGCGACCACCGGTGCGAGCAGGATCGCATCAACACCCTGCGCTACGAAGGAGCGGATGGCGGCAATCTGGTTTTCCTGGCGCTGCTGGGCATCCGAGAAGCGCAGGTCATAGCCCCGTTCCTCGGCTTCCATACGCGTCAGCGTCGTTTCAGCCGCACGCCAGCCCGATTCCGAACCGATCTGGGAAAAGCCGATGACTTGGGCATAGGCGCCACCAGTAGTAAGGGCAACAATGGCCGTAGAGGCCAACAGTGTCTTAAAGGTCATAAATATCCTCCCTAGGGTTAGACCATGGACAACACTTGCTATGACCGGGGCGGGAACGCCCGTCCCGGGGATTGCAGTCCTTGCATCCCCGCGCACTCCGGGATGTGAGGACCAACGTCCGGCAAAAGTAGCTGCCGGCACATTCTTATGGGCTACGCGCTCACCGCGGCGCCTCCCATTCGAAAGCTTCGACCGTATGGCGCCGCCCGAGCATCATCGCGTCAGCGACATGCACCATCGGGGCAAGGTCAACATCGGACTGGCGGCTGTGCACGAGTTCGGCCATGCGGGCATAGAGCGCCGGGTACTCGGCGGTGAGCGAAGTGTCGCCCTCGACCGGATGATCTTCGATCTCGAGCACATTGCCGCCCATTCTGAGCATCATGTTGCCGCTCCGGGTCCGCACATCCATGTCCCAGGTCTGCGGGCCTTCCTGCCGCCAATCGAAATCGGCGCTGACATTGCCGGTAAACTGCAGCCTTGCCGCGATGGGCGTCTGCCGGTTGGCCGGGAAATCGAGCTCCGCGGAAACCAGATGAACCGGCGAAGGCAGGATTTCGGTCAGGATCGAAAGCGCGTTTATGCCAGGGTCGAAAACACCCATCCCACCCGGCTCGAACACCCAGTCCTGCCCCGGATGCCAATGCCGGACATCCTCGCGCCAGGTGATGGACACCGATTGGACCGTCTTGTCCGACAGCCATGCCTTGGCCGCAGCAACACCCCTGGCCATGCGGCTATGCCAGGTGGCAAAGAGCGTCACCCCCTGCGCCCGTGCCAGCTTCTCGAGCGCATGAACTTCGGCCAGCGTCGCCCCCGGTGGTTTTTCCAGCATCACGTGCCGCCCAGCCTCCAGCGCCGCGCGTGCGTAGTCGAACCGGGGGACTGGCGGCATGGCCAGCGAGACAACCTCGATATCGGGCCTCTCTTCCAGCAGCCGGGCAAAGTCCGAATAGGCTGGCACGCCTTCCACGCTTCCGTGGCGGGAAAAGGTTGCCGCCAGCTCCCAGTCCGGCGATGCGTTGATCGCCGGGACATGCTGGTCGACGGCAATTTTGCCGATGCCTGCGAGTGCGATTTTCATCAGTGGCTGTCCCTTCCCACTTCGCGCCCGCGATTGCCGCGCAGAAAATCGAGGTCGGCGCCCGTATCGGCGCCCATGACGTGGCGCTGGTGCAGCCATGCATAGCCCGACCCCGCGATTTCGTGGGTCGGCGTCCATTGCGCCAGGCGCTCCGCAAGCTCGTCGTCGGAAATGTCGAGGTGAAGCCGTCTTGCCTCGACATCGACCTCGATCATGTCTCCTGAACGCACCACTGCAAGCGGCCCTCCGGCTGCTGCTTCCGGGCTCGTATGGAGGATTACGGTGCCATAGGCCGTGCCCGACATACGGGCATCGGAAATGCGGATCATGTCGGTGATGCCCTTACGCAGCACCTTTGGCGGAAGCCCCATATTTCCAACTTCCGACATGCCCGGGTAACCCTTGGGACCACAATTCTTGAGCACCATCACGCAGGTCTCGTCGATATCGAGCGCCTCATCATTGATGCGTGCCTTGTAGTCGTCGATGTTCTCGAAGACGACAGCCCGGCCGCGATGTTTCATGAGATGCGGAGAGGCGGCAGAGGGCTTGAGCACGGCCCCGCTGGGCGCCAGGTTGCCCTTGAGGACGACAATGCCGCCCGACCTGGTCAGCGCCTTGTCGGTGGGCAGGATGACATCCTCGTTCCAGTTCTGAACGTCCTTGACCTCGTCCCAGATCGTCTCGCCCGAAACCGTCAGCGCATCCTTGTGGAGCAGGCCCGCCTCCCCAAGACGGCGAATGACGACCGGAAGTCCACCGGCATAGAAGAATTCTTCCATGAGGTACTGCCCCGAGGGCATGAGGTTGACAATTGTCGGCACATCCCGGCCGCAGCGGTCCCAATCCTCGAGCGTCAGTTCCACCCCGATCCGTCCCGCAATGGCGAGCAGGTGAATGACGGCATTGGTCGAACCTCCGATGGCGGCGTTGGTGCGGATCGCGTTCTCGAACGCCGCTTTCGTCATGATGTCGGAGGGCTTGAGGTCATCCTTGACCATCTGCACGATGCGCCGGCCCGTAAGCTGCGCCATTACCCGGCGGCGCGCATCGACTGCCGGGATCGCTGCATTGCCCGAAAGGGCCATGCCCAGCGCCTCGGCCATAGACGCCATGGTCGAGGCCGTACCCATCGTGTTGCACGAGCCCGACGACCTGGTAACGGATGCCTCGGCTTCAAGGAACTCCTCCTGAGACATCTCCCCGGCCTTGACCGCTTCCGAAAACTTCCACAGATGCGTTCCCGCGCCCACGGGCTTGCCGCGCCACCAGCCATTGAGCATGGGGCCGCCAGACACGACGATCGATGGAATATCCGTCGATGCGGCCCCCATCAGAAGCGATGGCGTTGTCTTGTCGCAACCGACCATCAGCACCGCGCCATCGATCGGCTGGCCGCGCATGGCCTCTTCGACGGCCATTGCCGCAAGGTTGCGGAACATCATGGCTGTGGGCCGGAAAGTGTTTTCCGAAGCCGAGAACACTGGCACTTCCACAGGGAAGCCACCAGCCTCCCATATCCCCGCCTTGACCTTCTGGGCCAGCTCATTGAGATGCCCGTTGCAGGGCGTGAGCTCAGACCAGGTGTTGAGAATGCCAATCACCGGCCGCCCATCGAAAAGGTCGTCCGGGTGCCCCTGGTTCTTGAGCCAGCCGCGATGATAGATCGTGTCGCGTGAGGTCCCGCCATACCAGTGCTGCGAGCGCAGCATCCGTGGCCAGGGAGCGGGTTTGAACGCCATATCCGCCACCCCGCTCTAGAGTTGACGAACGCGGGCGACGCCGGTGTCGTCCGCGCGGGTCAGGGGGTTGATGAGCGGCAGGCCGAACGGGGCCGCTTCGATTTCGAAGACGTCGCCAGGCTCGGTTTCGACACCATCGGCGAAGCTCAGCGTGGCGGTGCCGAACATGTGCACATGCACATCGCCGGGCTGGCGAAACAGCGAATATTTGAAATGATGATGCTCGAGATTGGCGATTGCATGGGACATGTTCGCTTCGCCCGAAAGGAACGGCTTTTCCCATACCAGCTCGCCATTTCTCCGGATGCGGCTTGTCCCTTCTACGCTCTGGGGCAGATCACCAATGAGGATTTCCGGCCCGAACGAGGCCATGCGGAGTTTGGAATGCGCCAGCCAGAGATAGTTGACCCGCTCGGTCACATGGTCTGAAAATTCGTTCGCCAACGCCCATCCGATGCGGCACGGTGTGCCGTCCGCAGCGATGACGTAGATGCCGGCGATCTCGGGTTCCTCCCCGCCATCCTCGGCAAAGCCCGGCATCGTAAGTGCGGCACCTGGCGCGGCAACAGCATAGCCATTGCCCTTGTAGAACCATTCGGGCTGCGCGCCCGGCAGGCTGTGAGGTTTTCCGCCCTCCAGGCCCATGCGGAACATGCGCATCGAGTCCGTGAGAGGCTCCTCGGCCGCATTCGCCTTGGCGTGCATGGCATCACGCGTTGCGGCCGAGCCGAGATGGGTCAATCCCGTTCCCGTCAGGTGCAGATGCGCAGGGTCGGGATGAGCTATGGGCGAAAGCAGCCGGCCTTCCTGGGCCGCCGCCTCGATATCGATCGCCTCCCCGAGCCCCACCGCACTGATCGCATCGGCAAGAGCTAAGTTCTTGTCCGCGCAATCTCGGGCCAGATCATAGAGCGTCATTGCTTTCCCCAGCGCATAGGCTTCAGAACCGTCACGCACGACGACTTGGGTCCGGCCATCGGCGGTACGGCACTGGGAAAGCAGCATCAGGAACTCCTCGATTCTCGAAACCGCAGGGATGGTCGCAGGATCAGCCAAGGGGGGAACCGAAACGGGCGACTGCCCCGATCCGGCCGTGTCGGCTGTTGAACTGTCTCGACCCCTCCCGGGCATCATTCACGATGGCGCACGTCTTCGAGCTGCTTCACCACCGTGAACGCACACAAATTGTCTTGACTGTCCATGCACTTCAAATATTGCTTCTGCTCAGCAATATAGCAAAACCGGTATAACGATGGGCGAGACAGCAGGATCGAGCGCGTTGCAGGACGAATTTGTCCGGCGCGGATTAAGACTCCCCCATCTGCGGTTGCTGATCGCATTGCAGAACACCGGTCAGATGTCCGGCGCTGCCTCGCATCTTGCGATGACCCAGCCGGCGGCATCGAGACTGATGGGAGAGCTCGAGCAGATCGTCGGCGCTCCGCTCTACACGCGCCACGCGAAAGGGGTGAACCTCACCCTTGCCGGTGAGCTCCTGGCCGACAAGGCGCACGCGATCCTGCGTCAGCTCAACGAGGCCAAGGAACAGATCGGCGAGCTGGTTGAAGGGGTTCGGGGCCATGTCCGCATTGGCGCGGTGACCGGCCCCGCGCTCGAGATCGTCCTGCCTGCACTGCGCGAGCTGCGCATCGCCTATCCCGAAATCGAGATTTCCGTGGACGTCGAGACCTCCGACAAGCTTGGCGCGTCGCTCCTGTCCCACGAGCTCGATTTCTACATCGGTCGCCTTCCCGACGGCATTGATGGACGCGCGGTCCGGATGCGCAGGATTGGCCCTGAGCCGGTAGGCATAATCGCGCGCGCCGACCACCCGCTGACCCGCAAAAGGGGAGTAAGCGTTGCCGACTGCCTGCCCTTCGACTGGGTCATGCAGCCACCCAACGGGCTGATGCGCCGGGAGGTCGAAACCTATCTTCTCGAAAACGGCTACCCCATCCCGGCGCGTATATTGAGCACGGCCTCTTTGCTCCTCACGCTCGCCATCATCAGCGAAACCAACGCCGTTGCGCCGGTCGCGCGCTCGGTCGGCGAGTTCTATTCCAAGCGCAATGCGCTGGGCAGCAACATAAAGCTGCTCGACGTCACCAACAGGATCGAGGTCTCGCCCTTCTCCTTCGTGCTGCTCGCCGACCGCGAACTCTCCCCCGCCGCCAATCGCGTACTTGCCGCGCTTGAACGCAGGATTTCTGCCTAGGTGGTCGGGATGTGTTGGCGTCCTGGCGGTACAGTACCTTCTGCTTCGACCGACAAGCCCACGCTATAAATGGGTTGGAATCGATCATGCATCGCGCCACGATTGGATGGCGCACAAAAGGGATGCCAATGTCAAACGAACCCAGCACGTTTTCCATCGCGTTCAGAGGCTTCGGGGAAGCGGCTTCCGCTTTCGCCTCCGGATGGACCCGGAGCGGACTTTCACGCTTGAGCGCCTTTGACGTCAAGATCGACAGCGCCCCCGAACGCGACACGCTCATCGAGCGGTGCAGGAGCCACGGCGTCACCTGCTGCGCCACACCGCGCGAAGCCTATGAGAGCGCGGACATCGTGGTCAGCCTCGTCTATGCCGACCGCGCGCTAGATGCTGCCGAAGACACCGCGCAATATCTCGGCAGTGGCCGCTTGTACATCGATGGAAATTCATGTTCGCCGCAGACCAAGGCGAAGGCCGCGCATGTCCTTTCCCTCGGTGGCACAGACTACATCGACATGGCGGTCATGGCGCCGGTACATCCGAAAAAGGAAAAGACGCCGGTGCTGCTCGCTGGCCCCAAGGCCGAGCAGGCGGCTGCCGTACTCTCGCAACTGGGGATGGAGCCGCGCATCGCCGGCAACAGGGTTGGCCAGGCCTCCGCCATCAAGCTCACGCGCTCGATCATGATCAAGGGGATGGAAGCGGTCTTTGCCGAATGCTTCCTTGCCGCGCGACTGGGCGGGGTCGAGGATGAGGTACTCGCCTCGCTAGAGGCCAGCGATCCCGACATCGACTGGAAAAAGCGACGCGACTACACCATGGACCGCATGACCACCCATGGACGCCGCCGCGCGGCCGAAATGGCCGAGGCGGCAAACATGGTGGCCGAGTTGGGCCTGCCCGACGACATGGCCCGCGCGACCGCCAAATGGGAGCAGCTTCTGGGCGACTTGCCGGTCACGACCGACAAGATCGAGGAGGTACTTGCTGCGCTGGGCAAGCTCTGATTTGCCATCCTGTCCGTGACGAAGGACAGGAATTCACGCAGCCTTCTGCGCCCCACGCTACGCATCGACCGATGGTTGGCCGTTTCCTGACCGCCCCGATAGCATGCTCGGCCAACGTGCGCTGGCACACCCCGGGCAGATGAACACCGCTCCCTGCCTTCACAGTCAGCCGCGCCAGCACCCTTTCTTAAGCATGAGATCATTGTTGACTCGAATTTGCATTTTGTACAGTTGTACAAGAAACACGTACGGACGTACGAATGGGAGGCCCCTGTGTCCCGAGGCAATGTGCGCGAGGCGCTGCTCAGTTCCGCAATCAAGCTGTTCTCGTCGAACGGCTATAATGCGGTGTCACTGCGAGAGATCGCCAAGGCCGCCGGGGCCAATGTCGGCAGCCTCACCTATCATTTCGGCTCCAAGGCCGGGCTGCTCCGCGAGATTTACGAGCGCCACACCGAGCCGATGAACAACCGGCGCCGCGAATTGCTGGGCGAGGCCCGCCGCATTCAGGATCCCGATGAGCGCCTGATGGCGGTATTGCGAGCTTATGTCATTCCCGCCTTCTCCTCTTCCTCGGATCATGACGGCGGCGGCGCCGAATTCACCCGCATGCGTGCCGTGCTTTCAGCCGAAGGCAATGAAGATGCGCGCGCGATCATCGCCGGTGCGTTCGACGCCACGAGTCGTGCCTTTCTCGATGCGATCGCCGAATGCCTTCCCGACGCCGGACGCGACGGCCTGGTCTGGCGCAGCCAATTCCTGCTCGGGGCGCTCTACTACGCCCTGATCAACCCCGAACGTGTCACCCGCCTTTCCGACGGCGCGGTGGACGGAACCGACCGCAATGCTGCGGTCAACCAGATTGTGGAAGCGAGCTTTGCAAGCTTCCGCTCTCTGGCCGAAAGCGGCCGCTCAGCGCGGCCACGTCAACTGGCATAACGCCTTGGTTCAATCTGGGAGGTTCTCCTGATGAAAATAACAAAACTGCTCGCAGGCGCTGGCCTGGCGCTCGGCCTTGTGGCCTCGCCCGCCCTCGCCCAGGAGCGCATTTCGATCGGCACCGGCGGCACCGGCGGCCTGTTCTACATCATTGGCGCCGGCATGGCCGAAGTCATCAACCAGCACATGCCAGACGCAACGGCGCGCGCTGAAGTGACCGGCGCTTCGGTCGAGAATATCCGCCGCGTCGTCGCCGATCAGATGACCTTCGGATTCTCGTCCTCGTCGACCCTTTATGAAGCCAGCGTCGGTCAAGGTCCTTTCGAAGAACCCCTGCCGGTCGCGGCAATGGCCTATCTCTACCCCGCCGTTCTCCAGATCGCGACCACGGCCGACACCGGCATCGAAACCATGCATGATCTGGCCGGCAAGCGCATCAACCTTGGCCCTCCGGGTTCGAACTCGGCGGTTCTGGTGCAGCGCCTTATGGAAGCTTATGGCGTTTTCGATCCGGCCAACGCCCAGTTCGTTTCCTACAATGAAGGCACCGCCGCGCTGATGAACGGGCAGATCGACGCTACTGTCGTTCTGGCCGGCGCGCCGACCGCCGCTCTGATCGATCTCGGGGCGCAGCGCGACATGCGCCTGATTTCTGTCGATGAGGAAACGGTCGCGCCGCTTCTGGGCGAATTCCCCTTCTACCAGCTCTATGAGATGCCGGCGGGAACCTATGAAGGTCAGGACGAACCGGTGCTGGTCATCAATGACCCCGCGACATTGTTCACCAGCCAGTTTGCGTCGGACGAGACGGTCTACGCAATCACCAAGGCCATCTTCGACAATCTTGATGAATTGGCTCAGGTGCACCCTGAAGCGGCCAACATCAAGGTGGAAACGGCAGTAAACACGCCGATCCCGCTGCATCAGGGCGCCCAGCTCTATTTCGACGAGCAGGCGAAGTAAGAAAAGGTATACGCAATGTCGTTCCTGTCCGGCATCTACAGCAAGATCGCATTGCCGAATGAGCATGGGACACAGAAGGAGGCGGTCACCGCCTCCTTCCTCTACACCCTGCTCGCGGTTGGCGTGACCGCCATCGTTATCTACGGAGCCTATTTCGGCGGCATCACCGCCCTGCTGCTCCGTTCGATGTTTTATTCGATGGCCGCCGCGGCGGGACTCTTGGCGGCAGGTCTCAGCACACGGCTGGTGCCGGCCCGCATAGCTCTCTACCTTTTGGCACTCATTGCCCTCGTGCCGGGGCCCTACCTCTGGCACTCCTACTACGACATCATCATGCGTGGTGCGCTTTCGACCTGGATGGACGAAATCGTCTTTGTCGCCCTGGTCGCGGTCACCCTTGTACTTGTACGCAAGACGCTGGGCTGGGCGTTGCTGATCCTGGCCGTGCTCGCGCTGCTCTACGCCTATTTCGGCTATCTCATACCCGGAAAATACGGCCATGGCGGCTATGATCTCGCCCGCCTGACCTCGACGCTGTTCCTATCCACCGAAGGCTTTTTCGGCGTACCGATGGGGGTGGCGGTTGAATATATCTTCCTGTTCGCCCTCCTGGGCACTCTCCTTATGCAGATCGGGACTGGCGAGGTCTTTGTCGATATCGCGCGTGGCATCACCGGACGGATCCAGGGTGGACCGGGACTCTCCGCTGCCCTTTCGAGCACGCTAGTCGGCACGATCAATGGCAGCGCTGTGGCCAATGTGGTGACCACCGGCACCTTTACCATCCCGCTCATGAAACGGGTGGGCTACACGCCCAAACTCGCAGGCGCCATCGAGGCGGCAGCATCCTCGGCAGGGCAGATCCTGCCCCCGGTCATGGGTGCGGCAGCATTCCTGATGGCAGAGATCGTCGGCGTACCCTATTCCACGATCGCGCTGGCCGCTCTGGTGCCCGGGCTGCTCTACGTCCTGGCCCTGTTGGTCGGCGTGCGTCTCGAAGCAGGCAAACTCAACCTGGCCCGCGACACGGCCGGCGGACTGAAATTCCTCCTCGAAACGCTCAAGTCGCGCGGATATCTGCTCACGCCGCTGATCGGCATCATCGTCCTGCTGTTTACCGGCATGACGCCCACCCGCGCCGCCGTTTACTGCATCATCCTGGCCCTGGTCATCAGCCCCTGGCGCAAGGAAACGCGCATCGGGCTGGCCGGCCTGCTCGTTTCCTGCCGCAACACGCTTTACTCCACCGTGCCGATCATCGCGGCCGTGGCAGCGGCAGGCGTCGTGATTGGAGTCCTCAATCTCACAGGGCTCGGCCTGATGCTCTCGAGCCTGATCCTCGAGGTTGGTGCCGGCAACATCTGGCTGATCCTGATCCTGACCGCACTTGCTTCCTTTGTGCTCGGTATGGGCCTGCCGACCTCGGCGGCCTATCTACTGCTGGCGGTACTGATTGCTCCTGCCCTCACCCGTCTCGGTCTGCCGGCGATATCGGCCCATATGTTCATCTTTTACTATGGCCTCGTGTCTGCCATCACCCCGCCCGTCGCACTGGCGGCTTATGCGGCAGCCTCGATTTCGGGCGCCGGTGCGAATGAGACGGCCGTCGAGTCAATCCGGCTCGGTTTCGTCAAGCTGCTCGTCCCCTTCCTCTTTGTCACCATGCCGGGCATCCTGATGATCGGAACATCCCTTCAGATCACGCTCGCGATTGTGCTTTCATCGATTGGCGTGACGGCGATTTCGATCGCCTTTTCGGGTTGGCTGGTGCGTCCCCTCTCCTGGGCGGAGCGCTGCATGCTCATCGTAGGGACAGCGCTCACCTGCTGGCCAAATCCCGTGGACGCCGCCGACCCTGCGACGCTTTCGCTGCGTGCCGCCGGCATCCTTTTGCTCGGCGTCACACTGCTGCGCGCGGTGACGGCGGCGCCCGCACCTTCAACCCAAGCTCCAACCAACTAAGTTCAAAAAACTATGTCTCTGCCTCCTCATCCGAGCCCCAAGAAGCCCGACCTTGTTCTGCCGGAAGGCGCCTGCGACGCTCATTGCCACGTCTTCGGACCCGGCGATGTCTTTCCCTATTCGACCTCGGCAACCTACAGGCCTGAAGACGCTCCCAAGGAGCGCCTGTTTGCGCTTCACAAGCACCTCGGCATCTCGCGCTCGGTCATCGTCCAGGCAAGCTGCCACGGCACCGACAACCGGGCCATGGTGGATGCGCTCAAGGCTGGGAACGGCAACTACCGCGGCATCGCAATGGTGACGCCCGATGTGACGGATGCCGAACTCCAGGACCTGCACGAGGCAGGCGTCCGCGGCGTGCGCTTCAACTTCGTCGCCCACTTGGGCAAGGGAGCCAACACCGATGACGTGCGCGAGGTCGTGGCCAAGATAAAACCCCTGGGTTGGCATATCGTCGTTTACTTCGACTCTGACAGGCTCGAAGAGCTCGCCCCCCTTCTAAAGGAGCTCGACATCACGACTGTCATCGACCATATGGGCCGCGTCGATGCCGGTGCAGGTTTCGAACAAAGGGCCTTCCAGCTTCTCCTTACCCTGCTCGAGGACGAGCGCTTCTGGGTCAAGGTCTGCGGCTCCGAGCGCATATCGCGCCAAGGCCCACCGTTCCACGACGCGGCGCAGTTCGCCCGCAAGCTGGTCCAACAAGTCCCCGGCCGAACGCTTTGGGGAACCGACTGGCCGCACCCCAACATCCACAAGGACATGCCTGATGATGGCGAACTGGTGGACCTTTTAAAGATCATCGCCCCAGATGAAGCGAGCCTCAAGGCACTGCTGGTGGACAATCCCGCGCGGCTTTACTGGCCAGAGAGACTTTAGCGGCACGCGGGCGGCGCGAACGTGGGCAATGCGGGATATGGCCAGACACGAGATCAATCTGCGTCACCTGCGTTTATTGTTCGCGGTCTCGCAAACGGGCTCGGTCACGGCCGCCGCCCGCCAATGCCACATTAGCCAGCCTGCGGTCAGCCAGGCGCTCAAGAACCTCGAAACCTATTTCGGTCTGCCGCTCTTTGAGCGCAGCGCCAATGGCGTCTTCACCAACGCCATCGGCACGATGCTCGCCGACCGCGTCGCGCGCGCTCTTGAACTCCTCGACACGGCAGCCGCTGCGTTCGGATCCGGGCTGCACTTGACAGCCAGCACCGCCCGCCTCAGAGCTCTGGTCGAAATGGCGCAGACCGAGAATTTCTCGATGGCTGCCCGCAATCTCGGCGTCGCCCAGCCCACGGTCCACCGTGCGGTAACCCAGCTCGAAGAGGAAGTCGGCCGTGCTCTCTTCCGGCGCACACAGTACGGGTCTATTCCCACCCGGCAGGGCCAGCAGCTCGCTCAAGCCGCCCAGTTGGCCTTTGCCGAACTCGCGCAGGCCGAGGCGGAAATCGCGCAGGCCGTCGGCAAGGGCAGCCTGTCGATGACCATCGGGGCCATGCCACTCTCGCGCTCCTTCCTGCTGCCGGATGCCATCGCGGCCTTTCAGGCGACCCATCCCCAGGTGAGCTTCAGGATCGTCGAAGGACCCTACGATACACTTCTGGCAGGGCTCCGGCGCGCCCAAATCGACCTTCTGGTCGGGGCTTTGCGCTCTCCACCGCCGGCCGATGATGTCGTAGAAGAACACCTTTTTGACGATGAGCTGATCATCGTTTCGGACCCCCGCCATCCGCTGGCCGAAAGCGGCAGCGCCGACCTAGCTGCCGCTCTTGACTACCCCTGGATCGTCGCCAATCCCGGAGCCCCGGCACGGCAGCATTTCGATGCGCAGGTCAAGGCGGCCGGAGGTCCGGCGCCATCCACGATGGTCGAAACGAGTTCAATGATCCTCATGCGTGAGCTTTTGCACAAGGGGCGCTATCTGGGGGTCATCTCCCGCCTTCAGGCAGAATGCGAAATCCGGAATGGCCTGATGACAGCGCTTCCGATCGCCATCGAGGACAGCAAGCGCGCCATCGGCCTTACGCTGCGGTCCAACTGGCGCCCCACAAACCTGCAACAGAATTTTCTCGACCTCATCCGGTCGAGGTTTCAGGCCCCTTAGCCCTCGATGCTCTCGGGAGGCATGCCCATGGCCTCCGAAAGCGTCTTGCCGGCTGCCTTGAGGGCGTTGACCGTTTTTGGATCAATCTCACGCCCGATATCTGAAACCGTATCGAGTAGGGCTATGGTGCCCACCAATTGCCTCGCCGGGCCCAGGACCGGCGCCGCGACGCCATTGAGCCCCTCGCGCATCTGGGCGACCGCATAACCGGCTCGCCGCGTCTTCTCCAGTTCCCCCGGATGCTCGCGCTCATAAGTTGCACGCGCCACAGCGATGGGGCTCTCAGAATCGGTAAGCGCCGCCTGAACATGGGCCATGGCCAGCTTGCCCTGGGCCGAGGTCAGGAACGGCAGCACCGTACCGGGCCGTATTTCGAGGACAATGGGCGAAGTCCCGGAAAGGGATTTCAGAACTTCGATCCCGTGGTGCTCGATCCGCGAGACGATCACCGAGTGGCCGAACCGATCCCGCAGATCGTGCATCACGCCCAGTGCCACATGAACGAGGTCGTAGCGCCGGTTGAGCGCCCGCCCGATCTCGATCAGCCGCCTGCCCACACCATATTGGCCGCCCGGTTCGTACCGGATAGCGAATTCGGCCTCGAGCAGAGTCTGGAGGTGCCGGAAGATCCGACTTTTCGAGGTGCCAATTTCCTTGGCGAGGTCACTCACACTGACGGGTTGATCGGACTGGGCAAGCTTGTCGATTATGGCGACAGTCAGCAACGCGGCCTGGGTCCCCTCCCCCAGCGACTTGGCGACTGTCGGCATTCCCTTTCCCTCCGGCTCAGTTGCGTTGCGGCCTGTTAGCACGCCCCGGCTTCGGCGGCCACGGGCGCCTCGGCCGCGCTGAAGTAAAGCTCCAAGGCGTTGAGCCCACCAATACGCCGGCGCGAACCTGCATCGGGAACCGCCTCGGCGAGCCAGTCGATGGTCTCCTGATAACGGGTATCTTCGGAGCCGACAAAGGGACAATCGCTTCCCCAGACGAGACGCGTATCTCCTGTCTGGCGGACAATTTCGGCAACGTAAGCTGCCGACTCCTTGAACCCCAGCCTGTGTGGGCCGGAGGCCTTGACCCATGTGCGGCCCCTTTCGACCGAACGCAGCATGGCCTTGAAGCCTGCACACCTGATCCCGTCCTCCGGCGCCGGGCGGCCCAGATGGTCAACCACCAGCCTGGCCCCGCAGGCCTCAAATATCGGAAGCAAGTCGGGCAGGTCCCGCCCCTCGGCGTGGATGTGGATATGCCAGCCGAGATCGGCAATACGCCGGAAGGTCCTCCGGTATTCAAAGCTGGTTAGGTCTGGCATGCGATCAAGCCCGATCAGATGCATGCGCACGCCCACGATGCCCGACCGGTCCATGTCCTCAAGAACGATCCGCTCAACGGTCGGTTCAAGGATCACGGTCCCGCGCAGGCGCGGCATCGTCTTTTTGACGCACGCGATCAGATAGTCGTTATAGTCGAGCCACGGGCTCGCGGCAGCAAGAACGGCAAAGCCGACACCGTGCGCATCGAGCACTCCGAGATAGTCCTCGAGCGTGAAATCATAGTCCGGCGCGTGGCGTGGGTTGTCGCGTAGCGGCATATCCTTCTTGAAGATATGGGCATGGGCATCCACCAGCTGCGCTGGCATGGTCTTGATATCTGTACTCACGGTGTCGACTCCGGTCCCCTACTGCCTTTCGATGCCGGCGCTCTCGATGACGTCGGCCCATTTTTGCCGGTCCGCTTCAAAGCGATCGGCCATTTCCTCGGGGTTATTCGCGCGGGCGATCGTGCCGAGGTCCGCGAACTTCTGTTGCAGTTCGGTCTGCGAGGTTACGCTCACCACCGCTTCATGCAGGGCGTCGATTACTTCCTGGGGCGTGCCCGCCAAAGTATAAAGCGCGTTCCATCCGGTGACATCGTAATCCTCCACACCGGCCTCCGCCGCCGTCGGCACATCAGGTAAAGCCGGGTTGCGCTCTAGTCCGGTCACAGCGATTGGCAGGACCTGTTCACCTTCGATCGCCGAAGCAAAGGCGGTATAGGACTCGACGGCAATATCGAGGTCGCCGCGGATCAGGGCCGCCAGCACGTCCGGCGATGTCCGGTAAGGGATTACATTTGCTTCCATCCCCGTGACCGAGACGAAGAGTTCGGCAGCAAGGTTCTGGGAACTGCCGGGATTGACGGTACCGATATTGATGCTGCCGGGGTCTGCCTGCGCCTTGTCAAGCAGTGCCTCGACGCTGTCGATATCGGAGTCGGGATTGGCAAACAGGACCAGGTCGAACCACGCCACCGTCGAAATGGGCGCAAACTGGGTCTGGGGATCATAGGAGAGGTTTGTAAAGAGCGAGGTCGCGATCGTCGTGCCGTTTGACATCACGATCAGCGTGTGCCCGTCCGGTTCAGAGCGGAGCAACTGCTCGGCAGCGGCCACACCGCCTGCGCCCGGATGGTTTTCGACAACGATCTGCTGACCGAGAATTTCGCTCATCTTCTCCCCCGCCAGCCTTATGGTCACGTCCGCGAGGCCTCCCGGTCCGAACGGAACGATGACGCGGATGGGCCGGTTCGGGAAATCAGACTGGGCCAGCACCTGGCCGAGCGGCACGACAAGTGCCACCGCCGATAGGGCCGTGCCAATAAGAAGCCGGCGCGTGAGCCCGGTTCTGTTGGTGTTGATAGTCATGGTCTCCTCCTTGGTTGAACTTGCAAAGATCATTCTGATGACGCCGCCCGAGGCCTGCGCCCGAGCCGGAACGCGACGCCTGCCATGGTCCGGAATTGTGGAATCGAGAACAGCAGGACCAGCAGGGTGAGGATCAGGAAAATGAGGCTGATCGGCCTGTCGACGAAAACCCCCAGATCGCCGCGCGAAAGAACCAGGGCCCGCCGGAAATGCTCTTCGAGCAAGGGGCCAAGCACAAAGCCGAGCAGCAGTGGCGCCGGCGGATAGCCGAACCGGTTCATCACAAACCCGGCCAGCCCGAATATGAGCGTCATGATGACGTCGAATGTGCTGTAGCTCACCGAATAGACGCCGACGCAGATGAAAAAAAGCATCGCCGGGTAGAGCAGGTGGTAAGGGATAGACAGCAACCGCACCCACAGCCCGATCATCGGAATATTGAGGATCAGCAGGAAGATATTGCCAATCCAGAAGCTTGCGACCACGCCCCAGAACAGCGCCGGCTCCTGAGTGAGCAGCTGCGGACCGGGCGTGATGCCATGGATCAGCATGCCGCCCAGCATCACGGCCATAATGGCGTCGCCGGGGATGCCGAGCGTGAGTGTCGGTATGAAGGCCGCCTGCACCGAGGCATTGTTGGATGCCTCGGGCGAACTTATACCCTCGATTGCTCCATGTCCGAATTTCTCCGGCGTCCGCGAAAGGCGCTTTTCTGCCGAATAGGACATGAAAGTAGCAATGGTCGGGCCGGTGCCGGGCAACATGCCGATGACCGAACCGATAATGGATCCGCGTCCGGCCGACGGCCAGAAGCGGCGCATATCCTCCCGCGTCGGCAGCATGGAGCGGAACGTGATGGCGCGGGCATCCACCTTGGCGTATTCGCCACGACAGAGATTGGCGAGAATTTCGGATATGCCGAAAAGGCCCATCGCAAGCGCGACGAGGCTGATGCCGTTCGACAAGTCGATGATGCCGAACGTGTATCGTGCCGTGCCCGAATTGATGTCGGTTCCCACAAGCCCCAGTAACAGGCCCACCGCGACCATCAGCAGCCCCTTGACCACTGAACCGGTCGAAAGTGTTGAGGCAGCGCAAAGCGCCAGAATCATGATGGAAAAATAGTCGGCCGAGGAGAAACTGATGGCAAAATCGGCCAGAACCGGCGCGAAGCCGATCAGGAGGATGATGGCGAACGATCCGCCGAGAAACGACGCGATGGTCGTAAGCAATAGCGCCACACCTGCCCGCCCCTGTTGCGCCATGGGGTAGCCGTCGAGGCAGGTCACTGCCGCCGGGGCGCTGCCCGGAAGGTTGAGCAGGATCGAAGCTGTCGAGCTGCCATATTGCGCGCCGTAAAAGATGCCGGCCAGCATGATGAGCCCGTGCATGGGGTCGAGATAAAAGGTAAGCGGAAGGCACATCGAAATAGTGGCCAGCGCCCCGATCCCCGGTAGAACCCCCACAAAGGTGCCCAGGGAAACGCCGATAAGGCAGAATAGCAGCGCCTCCCACGAGAGCGCGACCTGGAACCCCATGAAAAGGTTGGCGAGCGTCTCCACCTCAGCGCCCCCAAAGGGTCATCGGCATCCCCAGACCCCAGATGAAGACAAGATAGCCGCTGACGCAGAGCCCGACCGCGAGCGCCAGCATGGAAACGGGCCGGAAGGGCGGCTTTGCGAACGCGCTGAGCCCGACAAGCGCGAAGGTTGCAGGCACGAGTCCGAGGGGGCGGATAAGCAGCAGCCAAGCGAGAATGCCGACACTGACGAACACGATCGGGCTTAACCGCAGCGAAATGCGGTCCTCGCGGTCCTGCGCAGCTTCAAAGGCCGCCACTAGCGCGAGCACCAGCACGGCGACCCCGATCAGTACCGGGAAAAATCCCGGCCCCATCCGGGTCAATTCGCCCATGCGGTAGCCCGCCCCCACCGCGACTGCACCCAAGCCCAAGGCACCGATCGCCAGGCTAACACCCACAGCCGCCAGATTGTTTCTGTCCAATTTGGCATCTCCAAATTGTTCTGTTAATCAGAACATTATGCGCGTTTACCAGAACGCTATCACCGCAGCTACTAAGGGTCAAGCAGACGCGTAACAGCATCAGCCCGAGCAACAGCGTAAATGGGTACATCGTTAGGTGGGGACGCGCAGAAGCAAGCGGCCCCAAGACCAATCATGTAGACAGATCAGAAGGCGGTGGATGGCTACTCGCCTGGAGCCCCGATACCGGCGTGTCAGGCCAAGCCGGCTTCAGAAAGGAAAGCGACCAGCTTGCCGTGCTGCTGATCGGTCAATGGCCAGGCGGAGGGCGGACGGCAGGGACCACAATCGTTCCCAGTCAACGCCAGGGCGGTCTTGACGCCTGTAACGTTGGTTCCGCCCATCTCTTCGGCTCTTATATCCTCGAAGGCCTTCATGCCTGCGATCAATTGCCGGGCGAGCGTATAATCGCCTGCTTCAAGGGCATTGTAGATATCGACGGACCGCTGCGGCCACACATTGATTAGGCCCGAGGTAAACCCGCGTGCGCCGACCGCATAAAAGACCAGCGTCCAAATCTCTGCCAGCCCACCGACCCAGACAATATGTTCGGGTGAAGCTGAGATCGCGTCAGCCAGTTTCATGGGATTGGGCGTTGCCCATTTGACGCCGATGACGCCTTCGATCTCACAAAGTCGGGCGATCGCATCCGTACCTATTGCATCGTTGCGCAGATAGAGGACGAGCGGCAGTTTGGCGGCATCCCTGATGCGCTGGACGTAATCGGCCACGGCGCGGGGCGCCGCGAACGGATCGGGCGGCTGATGGACCATCAAGGCCTGCGCCCCGGCTTGTGCCGATATACTCGCCAGTTCGACGGCATCATTTATCGACTTGCCGACGCCGGCCACCAGCGGCACGCGGCCGTCGATCAGCTCGCTTGCTGCCCGCACGAAGTTCTGCGCTTCCTGATGCGTCAGCCCATAGAACTCGCCCGTGTTCCCGTTGGCCACTAGAACATGCACGCCCGCACTGATTGCCCTTTCTATGATCGGAGACAGGGGTTGTGCGGTGAAACGGTCCTCGCTGGTGAACGGTGCAACGAGAATACCGGAGATTCCACGGATGGCGGCAAGGAGCTTGTCTGACATGGCTATGGCTTGAAGTAGTCGGGCTGCATTTTGCTGATTTCCTCTGCAGCCCCAATCGATTGCGAGAGGTGCTCCTCGACGGCTGCCTCCATTCGGTCGGGATCACCGGACACAAGACCCGCAAGGATTGTTCTGTGGTCGGCAAGAATGCGCGCTGCCTTGTCTCCGAGGGGAAGGTGAAATGCCCGCAACCTGTCGATGTGCACGCTCTCACGCCGGACCACCTCGAACAGCGAAAGGTGATCCGACGCCTCGAACAGCGCCTTGTGGAAGGCGAGATCCAGGTCGGAAAAGGATTTGTAATCCTGCCTTCGCATCTGCTGTTCCTGCAGCCCGATAATGTGCTCGAGCTGCGAGATAAGAGCGGTATCGGACTTACTAGCGAGCTGGCGCGCTATCGAACGTTCGAGTGCGCTGCGCAGAAAATGCGCTTCGCGCGCCTGCTTGAGATCAATTCGGCTGACAAGGGTCCGCGCCTGGGGATAGATTTCGACCAATCCCTCTTCCTGTAATCGTATCAGGGCGTCCCTGACCGGCGTGGAGCTCAACGCGTAATAGGCCTGCAGCCCCGTGCGCGAGATCAGGCTCCCCGGCGGCAGTTCGAGAGACAGGATGCGGCGGCGCAGATCCGAGGTAACGTCGGACGCCGTCTGCGAAAAAACCACCGGGGCAAAATTGGCCATTGAAACATCCCGCTACACAACCGTTAGAATACTAGTGCAATAAAGCCGGGAGCGTTTCAAGCCTTTGACCCGGGACGGCTCCGTTCATTGGAGAACAGCTCCGGGCTCACCAGCAGCAATTCCTCCATATAGAGTACCGAGCCTGCGATATGGGTGCGTAATGTCTTTTCCGCCCTCTCCGCATCGCCTGCCGCAATCGCGTCGAGGATCGCCTCGTGTTCCTTGACCAGTAGCGCAATCTTGCCCTCGGCCGGCGACTGCAGAAAACGCATCCGGTCGAGATGCGCCTTCTTGGCATGGATCACCATCCAAAGCTCACCCATGTCTGCCAAGGTGAAAAGGGCGTGATGGAACTGGTCGTCGAGCGGAAAAAACTCGACATAATCCGCCCGCTGCATCGCCAATTGCTGCCGGATCAGCACATCGCGCGCGGCATCCAATGACAGGTGGCGCTCGCCACACAGCTTTCGGATCACGGGAATTTCGAGATTGCTGCGCAGGAAATGCGCCTGCCGGACCGCTTTGGCATCGATACCAGCCACATATGTTGCGTGCTGGGGAGCGATAATGACGAGCCCATGCTCGGCCAAACGCAGCATAGCCTCACGCACCGGCGTGCGGCTGACGGAAAACCGCGCGCAGAGCTCCTTTTCGACCAGTACCTCGCCCGGTTTCAGCTCGAGCGACACGATGAGGGAACGCAACTGGTCGTAAATGTCCTCGGCCCTGCTGCGCTTTCGTACCGTCCGTCGCATCTCTGCTTGTCCCTGATTCCATGTCTAGCTTTAATCCCAGCCGAACGATTGGCAAAGCCACTTGCATATCATGCGCAAATATATTAGCGCTTGAATGGTCTGAGAACCCGATTGAAAAATCAAGGGAGGAGAAACTGATGAAAATTTCCGGAGCCTTATTGGTATCGGTGATGATGTCGTCGCTTGTCGCAGCGCCCGCTATCGCGCAGACCGATTGGCCGACACGCCCGATCAACGTCATCTTGGGCGCGAGCCCGGGCGGCGACACCGACTTCAACACCCGCACAATGGCGAAATATTTCGAGCAGATCACCGGCGTCCCGATGGTCGTCGTCAACATGCCCGGCGGCGGCGCCACGATCGCGAGTTCCGAGGTTCGCAATGCGGAGCCCGATGGTTATACCATGCTCTTTGCCCATACGGGCCACTTGATCGTCACCGAGGTTTCAGAACTCGCGGACTACGGGATCGATGATTTCGAAATCTGCTGTATTCCGGCCGTTGACCAGGGCGCCGTTTTCGTTACGAGCGCCAGCTCCGGCATTGAGACGGTGGAGGACCTTGTTGCCAGGACCGAAGCCGAGCCCGGCAGTGTGATCTTCGGCACCGAATTTGGCGGCTATTCGCACCTGCAGGGCCTTCGGCTGCAGCAGGAAACCGGCGCCGAGATGCAGTTTGTCGATACCGGTTCTGCCGCCGAGAAGATAGCCGCCTTGCTGGGCGGACGTATCCACGTCGCCGGCATCGCCTATGGTGCGATCCAGGACTATCACACCTCGGGCGAAATGAACGTCATCGGGCAGCCCAATGAGGAGCGCAACCCGCTTCTGGGCGACATCCCGACCTTCGTCGAGCAGGGCGTCGACTTCGTCATGAACAACCCCTACATCATCGCCTTCCCCAAGGGGACCGACCCTGCAATCGTTGAGCGCATGGGCGAGATCATGCAGCAGATTACGGAAATTCCCGAGTATGCGGCCGATCTCGAGCAGGGTTTCAAACAGCCCGTCAGCTTCTATGCCCATGACGAAGCGATCGAACGCCTGAACGCCATTCGCGACAATTACATGCAATATCGCGACGTGCTTCAGGGCCGTTGATAGCTTGACGATACCGGCGGGCGCGGTCCCTCAGGCCGCACCCGCCAAGAGTCTGCGGGAGAGAGTCATGGTGGGGAAACAGCGCAAGGAAATGGCCATAGGGGCGGCAATGCTGGCCGCAGGGGTGGCCTATCTCTTTCTGGTCGCTGACCTGCCACGCCGCGGCCCGGTCGATTCCACCTTCATCCCCTATGTGCTTTCGGGCGCGATGATTTTGCTCGGGCTGGCCCAACTGACAACGACCTGGCTAAAGCCTGTCCTTGCCCCCGCGCCCGCCGGTGCCGGGGACGATGAGACGGGATTGGCGCGGCCCAATTACGGAACCGTCGCCAAGACCCTCGCCCTCTTTGCAATTTTCATTGCCCTGCTGCGCCCGATAGGCTTTCCCTTTGCCGCCGCTCTTTATCTGTTCTTCCAATTCGTCGTGCTGACGCCCGGCGGCCGGAAACCGTCTTACGGGCTCTACGCCTTCCTCGCCGTCCTTTGCTCGGTCGTCATTTTCGTCGCCTTCAGATATGGCTTCGATCTGATCCTGCCGTCCGGCCCGCTCGTCTATTACCTGCCCTAGAGGAGCCCGGTCATGTGGGAGTTGTTTGCACAGGGCATCGCCAACGTCTTTTCGCTACAGATATTTCTGCTCGTAACCATCGGCGTCGCCGTCGGAATCGTCTTTGGTGCCGTCCCCGGCCTCACCGCCGTCATGGCCATCGCGCTGTCCCTGCCCATGACCTATGGGATGGGTCCCGCCGCCGGTCTTTCGCTCCTCGTCGCTCTCTATGTCGGGGCGACCTCGGGCGGCCTGATTTCTGCAATCCTCCTGAAGATTCCTGGCACCCCATCATCCATCGCAACGACCTTTGATGGCGCGCCGATGATGGACAAGGGAGAAGGCGCCAAGGCGCTTGGCGTCGGGATTGTCTTTTCCTTTATCGGCACCGTTCTCTCGATTGCCGCCCTGATGTTCATTGCGCCCTACCTGGCCCGCGCGGCCCTCTCGTTCGGCCCGCATGAATATTTCGCCATTGCCATCTTTTCGCTCACGCTCATCGCGACGTTATCAACCGGCTCGATGATCAAGGGCATCTTTTCCGGCGTCCTCGGTTTTGCCGTCTCCACGGTTGGCATCGCCCCGGTCGATGCAACCCGCCGCTTCACCTTCGGTTTTGTTGAACTCAATGCCGGCTTTTCAATCCTCACTGTGCTGGTGGGCATGTTCGCCATCGCGGAGATCATCAAGGTCGCGGAATCCAGCAAGTCGAACGGCGAAGTGAAATCGCCGATCATCGTCAAGATCAAGGGGTTCGGCTTTTCGCTCAAGGAGTTCTTTGGGCAGATACCCAACGCCCTGCGCTCCTCTGTCATTGGCATTTCGATCGGCATCCTGCCCGGTATCGGTGCGGGTACCTCCAACATCATCTCCTACATCGTTGCCAAGAACCGCTCCAGGACCCCCGAAAAATTCGGCAAGGGCACGATCGAGGGCGTCGTCGCCAGTGAATCTGCGAACAATGCCGGCATTGGTGGTGCGCTGATTCCCCTCCTCACCTTGGGCATTCCGGGTGATGCGGTAACGGCCATACTGCTCGGCGGGCTCATGATCCACGGCATCCAGCCCGGCCCGATGCTGTTCATCACCCAAGGCGGCCTCGTCTATACGATCTTTGCCGCGCTAATCTTGGCTGCCGTCATGATGCTTGTCCTCGAGTTCTGGGGACTGCGGATTTTCATCCGCCTGCTCGCCATTCCCAAGCACATCCTCCTGCCGGTGATCGTCGTTCTCTGTGCGGTAGGGGCCTTCGGGCTCGCCAGCCGTATCTTCGATATCTGGACGATCCTTGGCTTCGGCATCTTGGGCTATGCCTTTGTGAAAGGCGGCATACCAACCGCGCCGTTCATCATAGGCTTCATCCTCGGCCCGATGGCCGAAACAAATTTCCGTCGCGCTTTGCAACTGGCCAATGGCGACGCAACCTCGTTTATCACCAATCCCATTTCGGGCGCTTTTCTGGGCGTCGCAGCGCTCTCGGTCGCCTGGCAGATCTATCGCGGCTTCCGCCCCGCAACCCGCTCCCCCATGGGCGTCACGGAAACAGAATGAACCACAACAAGAAACCGCAAGACCTTCGCAGCGCCCGCTGGATGTCGCCCGACGACCAGCGCAGTTTCGGACACCGTTCACGGACCATGCAGATGGGCTATGACCCCGTGGACTGGGAAGGAAAGCCCATCATCGCCATCATCAACACCTGGTCGGACGCCCAGCCTTGCCACATGCATTTCAAGGACCGGGTAGAATGGGTCAAGCGGGGCATACTGCAGGCCGGTGGCTTCCCGATGGAGCTGCCCGCGCTCTCGCTGAGCGAGAACTTCGTCAAGCCCACGACCATGCTCTATCGCAACATGCTGGCGATGGAGACCGAGGAGCTCTTGCGCTCGCATCCGATCGACGGCGCGGTGCTGATGGGCGGTTGCGACAAGACCACGCCAGGCCTCGTGATGGGCGCGGTGAGCATGAACCTTCCCTTCATCTTCCTGCCCGCCGGGCCCATGCTGCGCGGCAACTATGCCGGCAAGTTCCTGGGATCGGGCACCGACGGCTTCAAATATTGGGACGAGCGTCGCGCCGGCACGATCTCGAAAGAGGAATGGCAGGGCATCGAGGGCGGCATTGCGCGCAGCTATGGCCATTGCATGACCATGGGCACCGCGAGCACCATGACCGCCATTGCCGAAGCGCTCGGCTTAACACTCCCCGGTGCTTCCTCAATTCCGGCCGCCGATGCTAGCCATCAGCGCATGTCCACCCAGTGCGGTCGCCGCATTGTCGATATGGTCTGGGAAGACCTCAAGCCCGACCAGATCATTACCGAAGCTTCGGTCCGCAACGCCGTGACCGTTGCAATGGCGACCGGTTGCTCTACCAACGCGATCATCCATCTGATTGCTATGGCCCGCCGCGCCGGCATTCCGCTTGCACTCGAAACCTTCGACGAGATCGGTCGCCAGACCCCGGTCATAGCCAATATCAGGCCCTCCGGAACGACCTATCTGATGGAGGATTTCTACTATGCGGGTGGCCTTCGCGCGCTGATGAAACAGCTCGGCGAAAGGCTCGATCCCACCGCCATCACCGTCACCGGGCGGCCGCTGGTCGAGGGGCTGGACATCGTCAAGATCTGGAATGAGGACGTCATTCGCCCCCTCTCCAACCCCGTCTATCATGAAGGCTCGCTCGCCGTGCTCAGGGGCAATCTCTGTCCGGATGGCGCCGTCATCAAACCCGCGGCCTGTGACCAGAAATTCCACCGCCACCGTGGGCCGGCGCTCGTTGCCGACTCCTATCCCGAACTCAAGGCGATCGTTGACGACCCCGATTACCCCATCACCCCCGATACTGTGCTGGTGCTGCGCAATGCCGGTCCCCAGGGCGGCCCTGGCATGCCCGAATGGGGCATGATCCCTATGCCTCGCGCCCTGCTCAAGCAAGGGCTGCGCGACATGGTCCGAATTTCCGACGCGCGGATGTCCGGCACCTCCTTTGGCGCCTGCGTGCTGCACGTGGCTCCGGAGGCCCATGTCGGCGGGCCGCTGGCGCTGCTCCGGACCGGGGACATCGTGGAACTCGATATCCCGGCACGCCGCCTCGACATGCTGGTCGATGAAGCGGAACTGGCGCGCCGCCGCGAGGCCTGGACCCCGCCAGCGCGTCGCTATGAGCGCGGCTATGGCTACATGTTCGCCAACCACATCGAGCAGGCGGACAAGGGCTGCGACTTCGACTTCCTGCGCACCGACTACGGCGCGCCCGTCGAAGAGCCCGTGATCTTCTGACCGCGACACCGAGACAACAGGGACCGACAATGACCGGTTACACGCTTACACCCGAAACCCGCAAAAGGCTGGCAGGCATCTCCACTGCCTCAATCGCCACCGCACTTTACAAGCGCGGCCTCAGAAACCAGTTCATCCAGAACGTGTCACCGGTCGCTTGGAAGGGGGAAAGGATGGTCGGTCAAGCCTTCACGCTGCGCTACATCCCGGCTCGCGAGGACCGTAACGGCATCGAGGTCTTCCGGAATGCCGACCATCCCCAGCGCGTCGCTATCGAGACCTGCCCGCCGGGCTGGATCCTGGTGATGGACTCGCGCAAGGACGCTCGCGCGGCCTCGGCCGGATCGATCCTTGTCACCCGTCTCGCTAAGCGCGGCTGCGCCGGGATCGTCACCGACGGCGGGTTCCGCGATGCGGAAGGTATCGGCAAGCTCGATATGCCCGCCTACCACCAGCGCCCCTCCGCACCCACCAATCTCACCCTTCACGAGGCACTGGACATCAATGTCCCGATCTCCTGCGGCGACGCGCCGGTCTTTCCCGGCGATGTGCTCGTCGGCGACAATGACGGCGTGATGGTTATCCCTGCGCACCTAGCCGACGAGATAGCAGAGGAGTGCGAGGCCATGGAGACGTTCGAGGATTTTGTTCTCCAACAGGTCATGGATGGCGCAGCCGTCATTGGCCTCTACCCTCCCACTTCGGACAAGTCCAAGGCCGATTTCGAGGCGTGGCGGGAAAAGACCGGACGGTAGCTACCGCGACAGCGTACGCTTCACTGCGTCGGCCCAGCCTGCAAGCTTGCGCTCGCGGGTTGCCTCCTCCATCTGCGGCTCGAAGCGGCGGTCGCGCGCCCAGATTCTGGAAAAACCCTTCGCGTCCGGCCAGACGCCGGCCCGCGACCCTGCGAGCCATGCCGCGCCAAGCGCGGTGGTTTCAAGATTGGTGGGACGATCGACCGGCGCACTGAGTATGTCCGCAAGGAACTGCATGGTCCAGTCCGACGCCACCATGCCGCCATCGACGCGCAACACGGTGTCTCCGCCATTGCCGGACCAGTCCTTGTGCATGGCCGAAAGCAGATCATAGGTCTGGTAGCAGACCGATTCCAACGCCGCCCGCGCGATTTCCGCCGCCCCCGACCCCCGCGTGAGCCCGAAAATGGCGCCGCGCGCGTCCGGATCCCACCAGGGCGCGCCGAGGCCTGTGAAGGCGGGCACGAGGAAGACCTGCTGGTTTTCATCCGCCTCGAGCGCCAGCGGCCCCGTATCGGCAGCATGCTTGACGATCCCCAGCTCGTCGCGAAGCCACTGCACCGCTGCCCCCGCGATGAAGATCGACCCTTCAAGGGCATAGGTTGTCTTGCCTTCGAGCCGGTAGGCGATCGTGGTGAGGAGCCGGTTCTTGGAAACGCAGAATTCTCCCCCCGTGTTGAGCACGGCAAAGCACCCGGTGCCATAGGTTGATTTGAGCATGCCCGGATCAAAGCACGCCTGTCCGATTGTCGCCGCCTGCTGGTCTCCGGCAACGCCAAGAATGGGAATTGCGGCACCAAAGAGCTCCGGCTCCGTCACACCGAAATCATCGGCGCAATCCCTGACCTCGGGCAGCATCGAAACCGGCACATCGAGCAGGTCGGCCAGTTCATCGTCCCAGCGGTTTTCGCGGATGTTGTAAAGGAGCGTGCGACTGGCATTGGTGGCGTCGGTGAGATGTTTTTTCCCGCCCGTCAGGCGCCAGATGAGGAAGGCGTCGACTGTGCCGAATGCCAACTCGCCTCTCGCGCCCTTTTCTCGCGCTCCCTCGACATTGTCGAGCAGCCATTTGATCTTGGTGCCGGAGAAATAAGGGTCAAGAATGAGCCCGGTTCGCTCGGTGAATTTCGGCTCATCGCCCTTCTCGCGCATCGCCTCGCAGATCGACCCGGTGCGGCGGTCCTGCCAGACAATGGCGTTGTGGATCGGCTTCCCGGTTGCCCGCTCCCAGACGAGGGTTGTTTCGCGCTGGTTTGTGATGCCGATTCCGGCCACCTCGCCCGCACCGATACCGGCCTTCTCGAGCGCAGTCCGCACCGACCAGACGACCGTCTGCCAGATTTCCTCAGGATCGTGCTCGACCCAACCCGATTGCGGAAAAAGCTGCTTGAACTCTTTTTGCGCTGATGCAACCGGCTTCATATCCTGGTCGAATACGATGGCGCGCGTCGATGTCGTGCCCTGATCGATGGCGATGATATACTTTGCCACGCTACCTCCTCCCGGTCGTCCAACGTCGTATTCCGAATATGGCAGTGCCGGAGCCTATCAAGCCCCGGCACCGCCTGTCTCCGTGGATCTGGGCGTTCTACTCGATTGCCGCCCAGCTCTGGATCAGTTCATCATAACCGATCGTTATGGGCTCTTCGTCCTCATTGTCCTTTTTGGGCTGAGGAGCTAGCGTCCCGTTCGCCTGGGCCTGTTCCACCCAGTATTCGAAGGACTGCTCTTCGTTGAGCTTGGGCCCGTATTCGCCCTGAATGCCGGCAGCCTCGAGGCGGGCCAGCACCGCCTCCTGTTCGGCACAGAGGGCGTCCATCGCTTCCTGAGCCGTCTTCGCGCCCGAAGAGGCATCACCGATATGCTGCCACCAGAGCTGCGCAAGACGCGGATAGTCGGGTACATTGGTACCGGTCGGCGACCACTGCAGACGTGCCGGCGAACGGTAGAACTCGACCAGCCCGCCCAGTTCGGGAGCGCGCTCGGTGAAGCTGTCGTGTTGGATCGTGGATTCACGCACGAAGGTCAGTCCGACATGGCTTTTTTTGACGTCCACCGTCTTTGACGAGATGAACTGGGCATAGAGCCAGGCCGCCTGCGCCCGGTCCACCGGCGTGGATTTCATGATGGTCGCCGAACCCGCATCCTGATAGCCGAGCTTCATGCCATCCACCCAATAAACGCCATGCGGCGAGGGCGCCATGCGCCATTTGGGTGTCCCATCCTCGTTGAGGACAGCCGAAGCACCCTCGCCCACCATGTCGGCGGTGAAAGTGGTGTACCAGAAGATCTGCTGGGCGATATTGCCCTGAGCCGGCACAGGACCGGATTCAGAGAAGTTCATGCCCTGTGCCTCTGGGGGCGCATAGGCCGAAAGCCAGTCGAGATATTTCTGGATGGCATAGACAGCGGCCGGGCCGTTGGTGTCGCCGCCGCGCGCGACGCACGAACCAACAGGCTGGCCCTGTTCGTTGACGCGGATACCCCATTCGTCGACCGGCAGGCCGTTGGGGATGCCCACATCACCATTGCCGGCCATCGAGAGCCAGGCGTCGGTGAAGCGCCAACCGAGCGAGGGGTCCTTGCGGCCATAGTCCATGTGCCCATAGACCGTGCGCCCGTCGATCTCGCGGCCAGTGAAGAACTCGGCGATGTCTTCATAGGCAGCCCAGTTCACCGGAACGCCGAGTTCGTACCCGTACTCTTCCTCGAAATCGGCCATGATCTCAGGATCGGTAAACCAGTCATAGCGGAACCAGTAGAGGTTCGCGAACTGCTGGACCGGCAACTGGTAAACCTTGCCATCGGGCGCCGTGGTGAACGAGAGCCCGACAAAGTCATCGAGATCGAGATTGGGATTGGTGAAGTCTGCGGCCTCACCGGCCATGAAATCGGTGAGGTTGCGGACCTGATCATAACGCCAATGCGTGCCGATCAGATCGGAGTCGTTGATATACATGTCATATAGGTTTTCGCCGGTCTGCATCTGGCTCTGCAGACGCTCCACCACGTCCCCCTCGCCGATCAGGTCATGCGTGACGCGGATGCCGGTGATGGCCGTGAACGCCGGGGCAAGCACCTGGCTCTCATATTCATGCGTGGTGATGGTTTCCGAAACGACGCGGATTTCCATGCCCTGGAGGGGCTGGGCCGCATCGATGAACCACTGCATCTCCGCTTCCTGATCCTCACGGCTGAGACTTGAGAGCTCGCCGATCTCCGCGTCCAGAAAGGCACGGGCAGCTTCCATGTCGGCCCAGGCAGGACCGGCCATGGATGCGGCGAGGACAATTGCCGCAGTTGATGTTAATAGGTGCCGTCGCATTGAACATCCTCCCTTTGGATTGCGATTGCGATTGGTGCGAAACTGCTCCTACAGTTCCGCCAGAGGACGGGCGACACATGTCGTCCGTCCCAACCTCTTCCGGCTAGACGTAGCGAAACACCAGGATGGTGTAGACGACACTCAAAGCCAGTGACCACCACAGGTTGGAATCGACCAGACCCAACCATGCGAGGTTGATAAAGGCGCTGCCGAGCAGCGAGATGAACAACCGGTCACCCCGCGTCGTCTCGAACCGCAACACCCCCACGCGCGGGTCGCCGCCAGGACGGAAATATTCCCATATCCCCATGGCAACGAGCAGCGCGAAGATTGTGACAAAGAAGATCGCCGTGGGCAGTGTCCAGGCCATCCACGAGAAATTCATGGCGCTTTCCTCCTATACCCGGCCCAGGGCAAAGCCCTTGGCGATGTAGTTGCGGACAAACCAGATCACGAGCGCGCCCGGGATGATGGTCAGTACGCCCGCCGCAGCCAGAACGCCCCAATCGAGCCCCGACGCCGACACTGTTCGCGTCATGGTCGCTGCAATGGGCTTGGCTGCGGTCGTTGTCAGCGTCCTTGCGATATTCAGTTCGACCCATGAGAACATGAAGAAGAAGAAGGCAGCCAC
>CAYSBF010000002.1:0-88332 GCA_964429025.1 uncultured Pelagibacterium sp. | reverse complement strand
CGGCGCAGACTGCCATGGCAAAAGCCGCCCGCAAAGCGCCTTTCGCATCGAATGCACCTAGAGCGTGTCCAGCATCCGGTCCTGGAGCTGGCGGAGCCTATAGAGCTTGGTGCTGGTGTCGGCCGTGGCGTTGGCTGTGGTGAGAAGCTCGCCCTTTCCGATCGGCGCAGTGGTGACGCCACCTTCGAGCAAGCCCACGGGAAGCGCACCAGAGGCACGTGCGTCGTCAACCGTCATCGTCCATGAGCGATAGCAGGTCTCGCCGATTGCATCGAGCCGTGTGCCGGCGGGCAGGTCACGTTTTGCGATAGCGCAGACCTCTGCGACCGGTTGGGGCAGGGGCACCATGTCGGGCTTGCCGTGGATCATGATGCGCGCCGCCGTCAGCGGCACCTCTAGGCTCGTCAGATGGTAGGGGCGATAAAAGCCGTAATAGGGGCCGTGTCCGATGTGGAGATCGTCAAGCCGCTCGATGATGCGCGGGTGGGCTGCCTTGGCGATAACGAAAACGCCCGGCGCGACGCCCTTGCCCACCGTATAGTCCACGACGCCCGAGCGGAAGAGCACGCCACCGTCCTCACGGGGAATGAGCACCTTGGGCAGTGTCTCGCGCCCGGCATCGGGCCCGTGCATGCCGGGAATGTCAGGAACCAGACCCGTCGCATTGGCGATGGCCGCCATTTCGACCATGGTCTTTGAGCCATCGACGAACTCGACCAGCATGCGCGGGTTCATGTTGCGCCGGGTCGCTTCCTCGACATAGTCGGCGGGGACCGCGTCAGGATTGAACGGGTTGTTCTTGCCCTTGCCCGCCGCGACGATCTCTAGGCCCAGGGCCGTCGCAAATTCGATGAGCTCCATGCAGGAGGAAGGCTCGTCCCCGGCGCCCACGCTATAGATGACACCAAGCCGGTCGGCCTCATGCTTGAGATAGGCGCCGATTGTCACGTCCGCTTCGACATTCATCATGACCAGATGCTTGCCGTTCTCCATCGCCAAGAGGTCGAAATCGGCGGCAACGCCGGGCTTTCCCGTTGCATCAATCACCACGTCGATCTCGGGCGCGGTGACCATCAATTCGGAGTCCGAGGTAACGGCGATCCTGCCTGACGTGATCGCCGCGCTCATCGCCGACCGCGTCTCGACCTCGCGCGCCACCTCGCCGCCCTTGCCCTCGCCATAGGCGATATCCATTGCCGTCATTGCCGTATGGGGGCGGCGGGTCGAGATGGCCGCGATCTCGATCCCCTTCATCAGCATGGTCTGGGTGACGAGATCGGTCCCCATTTCCCCCGACCCGATGATTCCGAGCCGGATCGGCTTTCCCGATGCGGCACGATCTTCAAGTTCGCGGGCGATGCCGGTTTTCGCAATCGGGGATGGGGGAGGTAACGGCATAGATTCTGTTTCTGTTTTTGTTTTCCGAGGCCCGGTGCCCGGCCGGGAGCAGCTTTAGTGCATTTTTCTTTGTGAGGGAAACGCCCCAAAGGGCATTACGCTTCAATTTGTGCCACGGGCATGCACTATGGGTGGATCGTGGGAACAGGAAAAAATGGAGCGGGAATGAGCGCAGAAGTTGAAGTCGGGGTCGAGGGCCGGGCCGGAATCATCACGCTCACCCGGGAAAAGGCGATCAACGCTCTTTCCTCTGCGATGATATCGGCGATCACGATTGCGCTCGAGGATTGGGAAGACGATCCCGCCATCGCCATTGTCATCATCGAAGGCAGGGGCGAAAAAGGGCTCTGTGCGGGAGGCGATGTGCGCGCCGCGCGTGAACTCGTTGTTTCGGGCCGACTGGCCGAAGCCAGGGCCTATTTCGAGGACGAGTACCGCATGAACGGGCTCGTCGCGACTTACAAAAAACCCATTGTTGCGCTCCAGCACGGGTTCGTCATGGGCGGCGGCATCGGGCTTTCGAGCCATGCGCGCTACCGCATCGCGGCGTCAGGGAGCCGGTTTGCCATGCCGGAAGCTGCGATCGGTTTTTTTGGCGATGTGGGGGTCAATGCCATCCTTTACCAGACGCCCGAGCACCGGGCGCTGGCGTTCTTGCTGAGCGGGATGCCGGTCGGGCCGGGCGATGCTATTGCGCTCGGGCTGACGGACGCAATGGTGGCCGATGCGCATTTGCCTCGCTTGCGCCAGCGCTTGATCGAGGCCGCGCTTTCGGCCGATCCCGACACGGCGATCGGCGCAATCATTGCCGGAGAGACCATCGAACCGGAAGGCCCGGGCTTTTGCGAAACCACCGATTCGCTTCGGCTGGCCTTTGAGAACCGGAACGTCCCGGACATCCTCGCCGATCTTCAATCGCTGGCCGGGGAGGGTGATCCGGGTGCGGCCGCGCTCTATCAGGCGATGAGCACGCATTGCCCCACAAGCCTTGTTGCGATTGCCCAAAGCCACCGGCTTGCGCGCCGTCTGCGCGAGGTCGATGCCATTCTCGCTCTTGACGCGGACCTTGCCGGCTATATGGCCGCGCGGGGCGATTTTGCCGAAGGCGTGCGTGCGGTTCTGGTCGACAAGGACCGGGCGCCGCGTTGGGACCCGCCAACGGCTGCCGAGGTCGATCTGCAAGGCCTCGAGACGGTTCTTGAGCGCCACGCCCGGTGAGGCATCGGGGGACACGAAAACGGCCGGTATAGTTACGAATTCTTAAACGCTTCAAGGACACACTGGCGGGATAAGACAGGGGGAGCCCAGCCGCCAGATGCCCAAATCCGAACCCCATTCGGTGACCTTGCCGCGCGTCGTTGATCTCGACGCGCTCGACCAGATTCGCGAAACGCTTATCGAGGCGCTGCATGCCGGCCCGGTCGAGGTCTCAGCCGGAGCGGTGGAGCGGGTCTCGACCAACGCCCTGTTCATGCTTTTGAGCGCCGCCGAAACGGCGAAGCGCTCGGGTACCGAGTTTACCATTTCCGGGGCCAGCAACGTCATGCGCGGCTCGATCGAAAAGCTCGGGCTCGCGCCCAGCTTTGCGCCTGTCCTTAAAGGGTAAGTACGAACATGCGTGTCCTCACAGTCGATGATTCCCGCACCATTCTCGCCATGCTCCATCACACCCTCACCAATGCGGGCTTTGAGGTGCTGCAGGCGGAAAACGGTCAGATCGGTCTCGACGTCCTCGAAAACGAGGAGGTCGATGTGGTCATCACCGATATCAACATGCCGGTGATGGATGGGATCGAATTCATCAAGAATGTGCGCGCGAGCGGCAGGCACCAGAGCCTGCCGATCCTGATCCTCACCACCGAAACCAGTCAGGACAAGCGCGACCAGGGGCGCGCCGCGGGCGGGACGGGTTGGATCGTCAAGCCGTTCGATCCTGAAAAGCTCATTTCGGTCATCAACAAGGTCGTCCACTGACGGACGAGGCGCGGGCGGGGTCAGGTTAGACAAATGAGCGACCTAGACGAATTCAAGGCCACATATTTCGACGAATGCTCGGAACTGCTGCTCGAACTCGAAGAGCAGTTCCTCGCCATTCAGGATGGCGAGCGCAGCGCGGACCGGCTCAACGCCGTATTCCGGGCCATCCACTCGATCAAGGGTGGCGGCGGGGCCTTCGGTTTCGATGCACTGGTGCGCTTTGCCCACAGTTTCGAGACGCTGCTCGATTATGTGCGCGATGGACGGATCGAGTTGACCGATGAGGTCATCGCCCTCTGCATCCGCTCGGTCGATCTTGTGGCCGATTTCGTCAATGCGGCACGCTCGGGCGATGTACTGCCAGCCGAGTATGGAGCTGCCGAAAAGGCCGCCTTTGACGCGCTGGCGCGTGGAGAGGCGATGGAGGCGGCAGGTGGCGATGCAGTCGCCACCGATGATGCGATTGACGATGAATTCGATATCGATTTCACGCCTGTCGCCGTCAATCTCGATGCGGCAAAGCCGCTCGCTTCGGTCGCGCCTTCGGCCGATGGCGCTTCGCGCTGGAAGATCGAGTTCACGCCCTACTCAACGCTTTACGAGCGGGCCAATGACCCGCTCTTGCTGTTCCGCGAACTGTCGCTGCTCGGGCCGCTCACGGTAATCCCGCAGATCGACAACCTCCCCGACCTGGCTGGGTTCGATCCTTTCGGTGTTTATTGCTCCTGGACCATCGAATTGTCCTCGGACAAGGCCAGTGAAGAAGCGATCCGCGAGGTGTTCGAGTTCGTTGACGGGGACTGCGCAATCACGATCGAGCACTTCGAGAATGCACCTGCCGCGGCGGCCCAAATTGCCACCGAGGAGGATCTGCCAAGCTTTGCCGATCTTGCCGAGGCGGCAAAGGCCGAGCGCAAATTCGTGCCGAGCGGCGAGCCCGACGCGGACGCGGAACCGGCGCGCCCCGCGCTGTCGCTGGTCGAGACCGCGGCGCCCGCACCGGCCATGACCGAAGGCGGCCCGATGTCTTCGCCTGCTCCGCAAGGCTTCGAGGATGGCGCCGGCAGCGGCAAGGCGATCGGCATGCAGTCGATCCGGGTCGATCTCGACAAGGTGGACCGCGTCGTCAACATGGTGGGCGAACTCGTCATCACCCAGTCCATGCTGACTCAGCAGATGGACGAGGCGATCCGGGACCGCTACCAGGAACTTGTGCGCGGGATCGAGGTTCTGGCGCAGACGACGCGCGGGCTTCAGGATGCCGTGATGGCTATCCGCGCACAGCCGGTGAAATCGGTCTTCTCGCGCATGCCGAGACTGGTGCGGGAACTCGCGGCCAAGACAGGCAAGAAGATCAAGCTCGAAACCATCGGCGAGAACACTGAAATCGACAAGACGGTGATCGAGCAGCTTTCCGATCCGCTCACCCATATGGTGCGCAATTCGGCCGACCACGGGATCGAATCGAGCGAGAAACGTCTGGCGCGGGGCAAGCCCGAGGTGGGCACGATCCGACTTTCGGCCGAGCAGGCGGGTGGCAATATCCTCATCATTGTCGAGGATGACGGTCAGGGCATTAATCGCGAACGGGTGCTCGAGATCGCGCGGGAGCGCGGCGTGGTCGGTCCCGACCAGCAGCTTACCGACGAGCAGATCGACAATCTCATCTTTGCGCCGGGCTTTTCGACCGCCTCGGAGGTGTCCGATATTTCGGGCCGGGGCGTGGGCATGGATGTCGTGCTTTCCAACATCAAGAAGATCGGCGGCTCGGTCCATGTTCGGTCCTGGACGGGCAAGGGCACGCGGATGACACTTCGCCTGCCATTGACGCTTGCCGTGCTCGACGTGATGCTGGTCAAGGTGGCTAACTCCCCTTACGTCATCCCGCTCTCCTCGATCGTCGAAACAATTCAGAATTCGCGCGCCGATTTCGGCCACATGCCCTCGGGGGGCAAGGTGCTGCAGGTGCGGGGCGAATATGTGCAGGTGGTCGATCTCGCGCGTCGGTTCGAGCTCCAGTCCGATCAGCCCGATTCGGACCGGTTCGTGGTTCTCTGCGAAGCAGAGGGCAATTCAAAGATCGCGCTTATTGTAGACGACATCATCGGGCAGCAGCAGGTGGTGATTAAATCGCTTGAAGAGAATTTCGAGCGGATCGACGGCATCGCGGGCGGCACGATCCTGGGCGACGGTAACGTTGCGTTGATTGTTGATGTGCAAAGCTTAAAGGCGGACAACGCGCATCAGAGCGCGGCCTAGGGCGGAATGCAGCGAAAGCGCGGCAGTTTCCCTTTGGCCGAGAACGGAGTTTAGGGACATGGAAGCTCTCGAAATTCGCGACGAATACAGTGACGGCTCGGCTGGTGCGAGCCAGAACACGCTGCAGCTCATCGCCTTTTCGATCGACGAACAGATTTACGGGGTCGAGATCACCACGGTGCGCGAAATCCGCGCCTGGAACGGTGCCACGCCGCTGCCCAACACGCGCGAATATGTGCGCGGCGTCATCAATCTGCGCGGCACGATCGTTCCCATTTTCGATCTCAGGGCCCGGTTCGGCGATGGCCAGACCCAGCCGACAAAGAATCACGTCGTTGTGGTGATGAGCGTTGGCGAAAAGTGGATCGGCATTCTGGTCGATGCGGTTTCCGACATCCTGACCGTCTCCAAGGACGATATCCACAACGTGCCGGAAGGCAACGCGATCGATACCGAGCTTCTAAACGGCATCGTCACCCACGAAAACCGCATGGTGGGACTGATCGACCTGCGCGCTGTCGTCGCCGGAGCCAAAGCCGACGCCTGATAGGCATTGCGCTAACGAACAGAGAGTTAGCCCGTTGCGTTTTCACGCGGCGGGCCTTTGCCTTGGCGGTTCTAGAAGAACTCGACTTCGCCCGAATTGGTGCGGGCGGCGATGCCTGAAAGCGATTCATCGCGCAACTCGTCAAGGGTAAGCGAGCACCAGACGCCATCGGCCGAAACCTTGTCGACCCCGTCGTGAAGGTCGGCCATCTTGCGGGCGGCTTCGGCCATGTTGCGGCAGCGCTGTTCGATGCGGTCCTGCATCTGGAGGGCGACGACGATCTGTCTGATGGCGGTCGAGCGGGCCGTGTTGCAGTCAATGGAGGTGTCGCCCAGGGTGAGGAGGCTGGCCGTGATCCCGTCCACCATCTCGGCGGTCTGGCGGGCGGTCTCTTCCAGCTCTCTGGCCAGCTTGTGCAACCCCATGGAGACACTCCTAATAAAATCGTGTGCCGATGGTAACGGCGAAGGTCTAAACCGATAATTACGGTAAATGACAATATCGAACACTTGCCTCTGCCAAGTTAGAAAAACCCTAACAAAGTCAGGCTATGGCGCATTTTTTATGGCCCTGAATCCCATCTCTGGGGCTGCGGCGGGATCATCGGCAAAAACGCCACCCGTCAGCGAGAAGGCAGAGATAATTAGGAAATCCGCAAGGTTAATCGCACAGGATTCGTTCCAACAGGGGACGGGCAAAGCAAACAGAGGTTTTCTCGCATATGTCGTCAGCAGCGCTTCCGGCCGACTTTTCGCGCGGGACGGTTACCAATGTTCACCAGGGCGATTGCCTCGTTTCGGGCGAGGTGGGGGTCACCTTCTCGACGGTGCTGGGCTCCTGCATATCGGCCTGCGTGCGCGACAAAGCCGCGGGGATCGGGGGCATGAACCATTTTCTGCTCGCCACCCAATCGGGATCTTCCAAAGACAGGTTTGGAGAATCGGCCCGCTACGGCGCCTTCGCGATGGAAAAGCTGATCAACGCCGTGCTCTTGGCGGGGACGGGCCGAAAGGCCAATCTCGAATTCAAGATTTTCGGCGGCGGAAACATCCATGCCGGCATGAACGATGTGGGCCAGAAGAACATAGAATTCGTGCGCGAATTCCTTCGCAATGAAAACTACGGGATCGCCAGCGAGGATATGGGCGGCAATTTCGCAAGGCGCGTGATGTTTCAGCCTGCGACCGGGCGGGCACTTGTCAAGCGCCTCGACAGCCGCGAAAGCGCGCATCTGGTCCGCAACGAGCTTGCGATCGCCAAGCGTCAGATCATCAAGCCGGTCGAGGACGATATCGAATTGTTCTAGGACCCGCTGGTTACCGATTCCTTACGCCAGGCGCGCCCTGCTCACGATCCGTTAACCATGCCGCCCTAGTTTGAGGGAATTGATTCCGGTTCCCTCCAGGGCTCCTTCATGCGCGCAACGCGGCTCATATTGCTGCTGGTCCCGGTCTGGCTCGGCTTTGGCGGGTTGGCTCTGTTTGCGCTTGCGAATTTCGAGGCGGGGGCAGGATTCTATTCGGTTCTCGGAGCGGCGGCGCTGCTTGTGGCTGCAGCTAGCCTTCTCCTTGCCCATCGCTCCGACACTGCGCAGCGGCGGGCTCTTTCGGCGCTGGGGGAAGCTACCGGTATCCCGCCAATGGGCAAGGCATCGGAACTTGCCTATGCGGGTGAAATCATCGCCAATCTCTGCGCGCGGCTCGAGCGCGCGCGTCTTTTCCAGTCGGCGTTCGAACAGGCGGACCAGCCGCTGATAATTGCTGAAAAGAATGGGACAATCATCAAAATGAGCGCGGGCGTGGCCGTGCGGGCCCCTGAATGCGCGGAAACAGAGAGCGTTTCCGCCCTGTTGGGCACCGAGGTGCCGCGGTTGGGCGAGAAAGCCACAATTGCCGTGCATTTCGCGGGCCATCAATGGCAGGCCCGATCGCTGCCACTGGGGCAGGAGCGGTGGCTCATCGGGCTCGAGCGCCCCGGCGTGGTCCTCGCCGAAAGCGAGTGGCGGGCAATGACCGAGGCGCTGGCGGGGGGCGATACCGCCTTCCGGTTCGGGGCGACCGCTCTTGCAGGAAATCCCGATCTTGAGGCGGCCAATCTCGGCTTTGCCGCGCTCGATCAAAGCGCCCATGCGCTGATGGCTTTGGCGCAGCAGGCCGAGAACGCATCAATCGCACCGGCCAATGGAGGCTTGGCACCCCAGCTCGCGGCGCTGCGCCAGACCATTGCCGAACTGGCCCAGTCGAGGGACGCCGAAGCCCAGGCTCACCAGCAGGCGCGCCTCCGCCTTAAAAAGATCGGCGCGCTTATCGAGGTGTGCCGAAAAAGCGCCCGCGAGTTGACCGCTGCCGCCGAGGCAGCTCGGCTGTCCACGGACGCAACGCGCGAAGCGATCGATACCAGCCGCCAGAGCGCAGGGGTGCTCGCCCGAGCGCAGAATGGCATGCGCGAGCGGGCTGGCGAGGCCAGCACTGCCGCCTTGCAGGCCAACGGCAATGTAGAAGCGTTCGAGACGCTGGCGCGCGAGATCGATGGGTTGGTTGCCGGCATCGAGGATGCCGCCTTCCGCACCAATCTCCTGGCGCTTAACGCGGCCGTCGAGGCTGCGCGGGCGGGCGAGAAAGGAGCCGGGTTCTCCGTTGTTGCTGCCGAGGTGCGTGAGCTCGCCCAGGCCGCAGCCAAGAATTCCAAGGCCATAAGGGCGCTGGTTTCCAAGAGCCTGGCCCAGGCCGGGGCCGGGGCAGAACAGACCCGCGCACTCGTCTCCGCGCTTGCCGAGATCGATGCGCATTTACTGAATTTAAGTGATGAAACGGCAAGGATGGAAACGGCGCTCGATGATGGCGGCAAGTCGCTTTTGCGGGTGCAGTCCGAGATCGGCGCGCTTGCCGGTCATGCGCAGGCCCAGACTGCCGCATTGTTGGATGAGCCGGATAAAGAAGAAGCCATGGACGGGAGCGCTGCCCGCCGCATGTAACCGAGTGGGGGTGGGATGGAGAACGGGGAATTTCCGCTAAGCGACAAGGAATTCATGCGGATCCGCCAACGGGTCTACAGGATCGCCGGCATTTCCCTTTCCGATGCCAAACGCACTCTGGTCGTCTCGCGCCTTTCCAAAGTGGTTCGCGCTCTGGGTCTTTCTGGCTTTAACGCCTATGTCGATTACCTCGAAGCGCGCGGCAATGCGGCGGACGACCAGACCTTTGTCAACGCGCTCACGACCAACCTCACCCGCTTTTTCCGAGAGGACCACCACTTTGATCACCTGATCAAGTATGTGGGGGCGCTGATGGAGCATCGCCCGCGCCAGCGCGCGGGCCGGCCACGTTTGAGGATCTGGTCGGCCGGCTGCTCGACGGGACAGGAGCCCTATACGATCGCGCTCTGCCTGCTCAACGCCTTCCCCGAGCTCAAGCGCTGGGACTTCAGGATTCTCGCAACCGACATCGATTCCAATGTCGTGGCCAAGGCCGCGACGGGGATCTACCCGGCGGGCGAACTCAACGGGCTTTCACTCGAGCGGCAAGCGCTGTTCGAGAGGGCGGGACCCGACACGATCCGCATCCCCATGGCGGCGCGCGAGATCATCGCCTTCAAGCTCCTCAACCTCATCGAGCCCTGGCCGGTCAGAGGACCGTTCGATGCGATCTTTTGCCGGAATGTCGCCATCTATTTCGACAAGACCACGCAGGGCGAGCTCTTTGACCGGCTCGGCCAAGTGCTGGCGCCGGACGGCTTTCTCTATATCGGGCATTCGGAAAACCTTCAGGCGGTTTCGACCGGGTTCAGGCTCGTGGGCAAGACGATCTACCAGCTCAAGGCAAATGCCAACGCAAAGGATGCAGCATGATCAGGGTTCTGGTTGTCGATGACAGCGCGCTCATCCGGGATGTCCTGAGCAAGACACTGGCCCAGGATGGCGACATCGAGGTTGTCGGGACGGCCAATGATCCGCTCGATGCGCGCGAGAAGATCAAGGCGCTCGATCCCGATGTCGTGACGCTCGATATCGAGATGCCCAATATGAACGGGCTGGCCTTTCTTCAAAAGATCATGCGGCTGCGCCCGATGCCCGTCGTGATGGTTTCGACCCTCACCACAAGGGGAGCGAGCGAAACCATGCTCGCACTCGAACTCGGTGCGGTGGACTTCGTCGCCAAGCCTGGCCATGATCTTTCCGGCGGCCTTGAGGCATTTGGCGCCACCTTGCGTGATAAGGTGCGCGTTGCTGCAGCATCGGACGTTCAATCGCGCGTGCATCGCGCGCCGGCGCCCGATCTTCCCTTAAAGACCGCTGCTGCGCCCAATGGTGCCGTGATCGCGATCGGCGCATCGACCGGGGGTGTCGAGGCCATCCGTCAGGTCCTTTCACAAATTCCGCCCGACTGCCCGCCCATTGTCATCGCCCAGCACATGCCCAAGGGCTTTACAGCCCGCTTTGCGCACCGGCTCAATGAGCTTGTGGCGGTCAGGGTTCTCGAGGCCTCGGACCGCCTGCCGCTCGAGCGGGGCACGGCCTATGTGGCGCCGGGCGACTTTCATCTGCGGGTCGAGAAGAGCTCGGGCCAGCTCAAATGCCGGGTGACACATGACGATGCGGCCTCGGGTCACCGGCCGAGCGTCGATGTGCTTTTCCATTCCGTGGCAAAGGTCGTCGGGCCTTTGGCCGTCGGGGCCATCCTGACCGGAATGGGCCGGGACGGCGCGCAGGGCCTGCGCGCCATGCGCGAGGCGGGAGCATTCACGATCGGCCAGTCGCAGGGATCGGCGCTGATCTACGGCATGCCCAAGGTGGCGGCCGAGATCGGAGCGGTCGTCGAGGAAGCGCCGGTCGAAAAGATTGCCGGGCGCCTGGTCGTCGCGCTTTCAAAGCTCAAGGCGGCTGCGTGACGGGGCGTCGGTAGAGAAATGGTAACGCTTGTTGCCCTAGAGTTCGCTGCAACGGGACGTCCCGCTCACGTAGGTACGTCCAGGCAAAGGTTTAGTTGAAGCGTTGCGGCAGCCCCAAAAGGAAGTTTGCGGCGCGCCGAGCACAATATCACCGGGGTACCCATGCCAAAGGCCAGTGCAGTCAGCGTTCTCATCGTCGATGACCAGCAGTCGATGCGGGGCATCTGCAAGTACATCCTGACCCAGCTCGGGTTCAAGGACATCATCGAGGCCAAGTCCGGCCGTGACGCCCTGACCAAGCTCGAAAAGACCAATGTCGACCTCATCATCTCGGACTGGAACATGGATGATGTCGACGGGCTGACGCTTTTGAAGGTCGTGCGCAAACATCCGCGCACCCAGTCCATGCCCTTCATCATGGCGACAGGCCGCTCGGACAAGGAGCAGGTCAAGGAAGCGATCGAGTGCGGGGTCAACAACTACATCATCAAGCCCTTTGATGCTGCGACAATGAAAAAGCGCATCGAAGCCGTGATCGGCGCTCTCTCCTAGTCCCCGCCCGAATGCTATCAGCCCCTTGCGCAATGACTTGGCAGCGCCGGGTCCATGTGCTTGAACCGATGCACGAACGGAATGGGGATCGCCATGACCGCCAGGCGTATCGGGCTCGTCGCCCATGACGACAAGAAAGACGACATGGTCGCCTTTGCGCGCGAGCACCGCGAGCGGCTTGCGGGCTTTGAGCTTTATGGCACGGGTACAACTGGTGGCCGGGTCGCGGAAGGGACGGGGCTTGAGGTCACCCGGCTCAAGAGTGGCCCCCTGGGCGGAGACGCCCAGCTCGGCGCGATGATCGCCGAGGGCAAGCTCAATGCGCTCATCTTCTTCATCGATCCGCTGACTGCCCTACCTCATGACGTGGACGTCAAGGCGCTCACCAGGCTGGTGATGGTCTATGACATTCCCTTTGCCTGCAATCCATCCACAGCACGGGCCGTTCTCGCGGCGCTTTGAGCGTCCGGGTGGTTGACCGGGCGGCGCGCTTGTGAACAGATGCCGCGAATTTGGGCACAGGGCCTGAAATGCAAGTAAAACGTCGCAAGGGCTAGGTCAGCTTTGGCATTGGATGCGGTAATCGAGGTCCGCCACGTTTCGAAACGGTTTGGCGGCCTTCTTGCGGTCAATGATTGTTCGCTTGAGGTCGAACGCGGATCGATCACGGGCCTTATCGGACCCAACGGGGCGGGAAAATCGACCCTGTTCAATATGGTCGCGGGCAATTTCGCGCCCACCAGCGGCTCGATCATCTTCGATGGCAAGGACGTGACGGGCCTCAAGCCCCACGAGCTCTTTCGCCTCGGGATGCTGCGCACCTTCCAGATCGCGCATGAATTCTCGCATATGACGGCGCTTGAGAACCTGATGATGGTGCCGGCCGACCAGCCGGGCGAGAGCCTGGGCACGCTCTGGTTCCGTCCGGGCAGGGCAGCATCGCGCGAGGCCGAGGTGCGGCAAAAGGCGCTTGAGGTCATCGATTTTCTCAAGCTCGGCCATGTGCGGAACGAATTGGCCGGCAATCTTTCAGGCGGACAGAAAAAGCTGCTCGAGCTGGGCCGCACCATGATGGTCGACGCCAAGGTCGTGCTGCTTGACGAGGTGGCTGCAGGGGTCAACAAGACCCTTCTCAACGATCTTGCGTCCAATATCGAGCGCATGAACCGCGAGTTGGGCTATACCTTCTTTGTCATCGAGCACGACATGGATCTGATCGCGCGGCTCTGCGATCCCGTGATCGTTATGGCGCAGGGCGAAGTGATCGCCAAGGGCACGATGGAGCAATTGCGGGCCAATCCGATGATCGTCGAAGCCTATTTCGGCGGACCGGTGGAGGCAGCGCAATGAGCCTGATCGAACTCAAGGACGTCGTTGCCGGCTATGGCGGCGCGCCGATCCTCAATGGTGTCAACATTGCCATCGACGCATCCGATATCGGGGTCATCGTCGGGCCGAACGGGGCTGGCAAGTCGACAACACTCAAGGCGATTTTCGGGCTTTTGACGGTGACCTCCGGTACCGTCGTTTTCGCTGGCCGCGATGTCACCAATTTCGAGGCCGACGCGCTGGTGCCCGAGGGGCTGAGCTTTGTGCCTCAGGAGCACAATGTCTTTACCTCGATGTCGGTGCACGAGAATTTCGAAATGGGCGCCTTCGTCAGGCGCGACGACATCTCGGAAAGTCTTGAAATGGTCTATGAGATGTTTCCCGACCTCAAGGCCAAGCGCCGCCAGCCTGCTGGGGAGCTTTCGGGCGGCCAGCGCCAGATGGTGGCCATGGGCCGCGCGCTGATGAGCCGGCCCAAGCTTCTGATGCTCGACGAGCCTTCTGCCGGCCTCTCCCCGCGCTACATGATGGAGATTTTCGAGCAGGTGGTGAAGATCAATCAGGCGGGCGTCGGGATATTGATGGTCGAGCAGAATGCGCGCCAGGCGCTCGGCTTTGCGACCAAGGGCTTCGTGCTGACCAATGGGCAAAACAGGTTCACCGGGACGGGGCAGGAGTTGCTTGATGATCCCGAAGTGGCCAAGAGCTTTCTTGGGGGCTAACGACAACCGATGAACGATCTCATTTTCTTTTTCAATCAGGCGGTCATTGGCGGGGTCGTGCTGGGCTCGATCTATGCGCTTGGGGCGGTCGGGGTGACGCTGATTTTCGGCATTCTGCGTTTTGCCCATTTCGCGCATGGCGACATGATGACCATGGGCGCCTTCATTGCCTTCGTGCTTGCCGGATTTGCCGCCGCAGCCGGGATTGTAGCGCCGATCCCGACGGGTGTCCTCGTCGTTCCGGTGGCCATGGCGATCGCCGCTGTGATCGCCTTGGGTATCGACCGTGGTTTTTATGCGCCGCTCAGGGCACGCGGCGCGCGGCCGGTGACGCTGCTCATTGCCTCGATCGGTGTCACCATGATGATCCAGGGCCTGATCCGGCTGTTTTTCGGCGTCGAGACCCGCTCCTTTTTCGACACCGAAGCCAAGCAGCTCTTCCGCATCGAGCTGCCCATTGAGGGCGTGACGCGGCCGATCAGCTTTACCGAACCTCAGCTCTGGCTGATCGGGACAACAGCGGTTGCAGTCATTGCGCTCCACTATTTCCTCACCCGCTCACGGCTGGGCAAGGGCATGCGCGCCATGGCCGACAATCCCGATCTCGCCAAGGTCTCGGGTATCAACACCAAGCTCGTCGTTCGGGTAACCTGGATAATTGCCGGCGGGCTGGCCTGCCTTGCGGGCACCATGCTGGCGCTCGACGTCTCGCTCAAACCGGACCTTGCCTTCAATATTGTGCTGCCGATCTTTGCCGCCGCCATTCTCGGCGGGCTTGGCCACGCTTATGGCGCCATCGCGGGTGGTTTCGTTCTGGGCTTCGCCGAAACGCTGGCAGTGTTCAACTGGGCGGTACTGTTGCGGCCCTTCCGCGACCTGTTGTGGTTCGATATTCCCGGAACGCTGACCCTCGTGCAGTCCGAATACAAGCTCACCGTGGCGTTCGTCATTCTGGTCGTCGTGCTTCTGGTGCGGCCCACGGGCATCTTCAAGGGAGCCTCGACATGACCGCGCGGTATATCGGTCTTTTTTCGGCGCTCTTTGCGCTGATTGTCGTGGTGGGGCTTGTCATGGGTGCGCCCTTTACGGTGCGCCTGATGGTCGAAGCCTTTGCCTTTGCGCTCATCGCGATGGGCCTCAATATCCAATGGGGCTTTGGGGGGCTCTTCAATTTCGGCATTCTGGGCATGCTGATGGTGGGGGGTGTTGCGGTCACCTTCATCTCCTATCCGCTCAACATGGCCTTCTGGGGGTCCGAGGGTCCGCTTTATCTCGGGCGCACGCTCATAGCGGCCGCGATCGGGGCGGTCCTGATCTATTTTGCCCATAGGGTGCAGCGCTTCGGGATCACCGGCAAATGGCGCGGCGCGATCATCGTCATCGCCTGGTTCATCGCCTATGTGATCTTCCGCAGCCAGATGGATCCGGCGGCCAATTACATTACCTCGACAGCCGGCTGGGTCGGCGGGCTTGGCCTGCCCGTGTTGCTCGGCTGGGCGTTCGGCGGCATTCTGGCGGGGCTTATCGGTTACCTCGTGGGCAAGGTCAGCCTCGGGCTCAGGGCCGATTATCTTGCGATCGCCACCATCGGGATCGCCGAGATCCTGCGCGCGGTGATCAAAAACCTGGAATGGCTGACCCGCGGTACGCTCACGGTTTCGCCCATTCCCTGGCCCGTGCCCAATCCTCAGGCCTATCAGGCGGGCGGTGCGGACGCGACAACGAGCTTTATTCTGGCGCGCGGAGGGTTTCTGGCGCTCGTGGTGGCCGTGGTCGCTGTCGCGCTGTTCCTTATCCATCGCGCCTATATGGGACCCTGGGGCCGCATGATGCGCGCCATCCGCGACAATCACATTGCCGCAGCCTCCATGGGCAAGGACGTCACGGGACGCCAGCTCGAGATTTTCGTCTTCGGTTCGGTTCTGATGGGGATCGGAGGCGCGGTACTTGTATCTTTCGTCGGCATCTTCGACCCCTCGAGCTATCAGCCGATCAACCACACCTTCATTATCTGGGTGATGCTGATCGTGGGTGGGGCGGGCAATAATTTCGGCGCGTTGTTCGGCGGCATTTTCATCTATCTCGTCTGGATGCTGTCCGAGCCCCTTGCTCAGGCACTGTTTACCCGCCTCTCGCTGTTTTCGCTCGATATGGGCTGGGGCGCCATTCCAGACATTGAAAGCCGGGCCGTCCAGATGCGTGTCTTCGTCATGGGGCTGATCGTCACAATCGCGCTGCGCTTTGCGCCCCGCGGATTGCTGCCCGAATTCATCAGACGCCACGACTGAGATTCGACGGCGCGGCAGAGATCACACCGGTTCTCTTCCCGCCAGCAAAAGTAAAGCCCGGGCGCAAGGCCCGGGCTTCCAACAAGCTGGACGCCTGGCGGTGCTATTCGATGACGCCGACCTCTACGAACTGGCCGCCTTGGACGGCGAGTTCGACGATCACACCCTCGATGTCACCGGCCTCGTCGAAGTCGAGTGTGCCGCCGGCGCCCTCATAGTTGATGTCCTCGCCAGCGGCGATCAGCTGCTTGGCCTTTTCCCACTCGCCCGGCAGGATGATCTCGCCCGGCGCCGAAGCGATTTCGCGCAGGGCTGCAGAGAGGCCCTCGCGGTCAGCCGTGCCGTTCTTCTCAATGGCAAGGGCCAGCAGGAAGGCTGCGTCATAGGCCTGAGGCGCATAGACCGCATCGGCGGCAACACCGGCTTCACCGGCAAGCTGTGCGAAGACGGTTGCGGATTCGCCTTCATAGGCGCCGGCACGGGTAATGATCATGCCTTCGAGCGAAGATGCGTCGGTGCCGGTGAAGAGATCTTCGCCGACCATGCCGTCACCGCCGACGAAGGTGGTGAAATTGCCCGATTCCAGCGCCTGGCGAAGCAGGGTTTGGCCCGAAGAGGACGCATAGGCGAGGACCACGAGGTTTTGGCTGCCCGAGGAGGCGAGATTGCCCAGTTCGGCGCGGTAGTCGGCCTTGAGGTCTTCGTGGGCCAGGTTGGCGAGAATGGTGCCGCCGCCGCCTTCATAGGCTTCGGTGAAGGCCTGGGCGAAACCGACGCCATAATCGTTGTTGACATAGGTCAGCGCAACGTCCTCGATGCCCTTGGAGAGCAGCAGTTCGGCGAGCTTGACGCCCTGGAAGGCGTCCGAGGGCGTGGTGCGGAAGACGAGGTCGTTATCATCGAGTGTGGTCAGCGAGGGAGCGGTGGAAGCCGGAGAGACCATCACCACGCCGCCCGGAATGCCGGCTGCGTTGGCGCCGCCGATCGTTTCACCGGTGCACAGACCACCCACGATCGCGGTAACATTCTCGGTGTTGACCAGACGATCGGCTGCGTTGGCGCCGCCGGTCGCGTCACATGCGGAGTCGGCGGTGACCATGTTGAGCGTGCCGCCATCGAGAATGCCGCCCTGGGCATTGACCTGGTCGACGGCGAGCTGGGCGCCGGCGACAATGCCGGGCGCCATGGATTCGATCGGGCCGGTCAGGCCGCCGAGAAAGCCGATCGTGACGTCCTGTGCCATGGCCGGAGCGGCGACGCTCAGGGCGCCGGTTGCGACCGCAAGGGTCAGAGCTTTTTTCAGTTGTTGCATGATATCCCTCAATGTTCGATACGGCACACGCGTCCGCGCCGGCTGACGGCTGTTCTGGAAGCGTGATGCCGCAGGACCGGGGGCCACTCGCTGACGCCCCTCCACAAGACAGGATTGCACATTGTTGCCCCAGGAGTCACCAGATTTCGTGCGCGATTTTGTCCGCTCTGTCAGTTGCTTAACAGCCCGTCATTTGCAAGTTTCTGGATCGGGAGAGATTTGGAGCTCGCACTCGCCGATGGGCCGTCTAAAAGCCGCACTCGTCCTGGCCCTTCTTGCTGCGCTTGCGGCCGCGCCTGCCATGGCCCAAGTCCAGATGCTCGAGACGCGCCAACTCGGGGGCGCCGGTGCCCAGCGCGCCGTGCCTGCAAATCCTTGCGCATCGGACGATTTCACCATTGCGGAGATGGGCTGGCCCTCGGCGGCCATTCTCGCCCATATCCATGCCAAGGTGATCGTGGCGCGTTTTGATTGCCCGGTGCGGGTGGTGGCAGGGGATCCAGAAGCCACCCTTTCGTCGATGACGACGACACGCCAGCCCGCGATGGCGCCGGAAATATGGGCGTCTCGCCATGCCGATCTCTGGAACGGGGCCTTGCGCGCCCAGAGCGTTCGGGCGGCTGGGGATACGTTCGGGAGCGGTCCGCTCGAAGCCTGGTTCGTCCCGCGTTACGTCATCGGGGACCATCCCGGGCTCACCGCGGCAGACCAGCTTGCCGACTATTGGGAGGTCTTTGCCGGGGAGGGTGAGGAAAAGGCGGAGATCATCTCGTGCCCGCCCGAATGGGCCTGTGCGATGACGACGCCCAAGATGGTCGATGCCTATGGCCTTGGCGAACGGTTCGAGGTTTTCGAGCCCTTCGACCGGTTCACGCTCGATCGCACGATCAGCGAGCGGGTCGCTCAACGCCAGCCGGTCCTCGCCTATTACTGGCAACCCAATGCCCTCATTTCGCGGCTTGACCTCGTACCACTCGAGATGGGGCCGTTCGATCTGGGCAACGCCCAATGCATGGCGCTTGCCGATTGTGTCCCTTTCGGTGGATCGAGCTACGCGCCGGACACGGTGGTGATCGCGGCGGCCGAATGGGTGTTTACCGACGCGCCCGAGATTGCCGCCTATCTGTCCCGCGCGCAGATGCCGCTCGAGGAGATGAACCGGCTGCTGGCCTGGCAGGCCGAGCACGAGGCAACGCCCGACGAGGTCGCCACCCATTTCATCGTCACCAACCCGCAAATGTGGCAGGGCTGGACCGGAAGCGAGCCCGGCGGGGATCTGCTGGTGCCGTCGGAGGACGCCGACGGGCGCTAACGGCGCATTAACCAGGCGTGCCGTGGTCTGCGGCGCTGCAACAAAACTGTCATTGAGCCGCATTAGAGATAGAGGTATCGGGGCGGGAGGTATCTCGCTAACTCATTGAATATTAAATATATTTCTCCGCTAATTCATCGGCCGTTAAGATCTGGGCATTACCGTGAGCCGGCAATTCCCATCTCGTCCCGGCGGCCCGATGCGCAACGACCCATCCCTTACAAACGTGCTCGTTCTTTATCGCAATGTCGCGCTATTTGCGGGCGGCATGGCGGTGGCCCTGTTCGGCCTGGTACTGGCGAGCCTCGAGGCATCCTGGCAAGCGCGCGAGCATGCTCATTGGCTGCTGATCGGGGCGGCGCTGGTGAGCGTGGCGCAGGTTGCGCTGTTCCGGTTCGGATACCGGGCACTCAGGCGCGCCCTCGTGTTTGCCGAACGCCAACGCCGTGCGGCGATCGCTACGGCCAACAGGGACGCGCTGACCGGAGCGTTCAACCGCAGGCATTTCTGCGACGAGCTGGCTGTGATGGTGCGCAAGGCCGAGCGCGAGCCAGTGGGTTATATCCAGTTCGACGTCGACCATCTCAAATCCATAAATGACGGCAACGGGCACGGGGCGGGGGATGCGGCGCTGCGGCACATCGTGGCAACGGTTTCCGACATCGTCCCGGGCGCGATGATCGGGCGGCTGGGAGGCGACGAGTTCGCCATCGCCATTTCAGGAGTCTCCTCCAAGCCCGCCTTGCGGCGGCTGGGCCAGCGCATGATCGAAGCGCTCGACCAGCCCTGCCGGATCGCTGGCCGTGACATGCGGCTCTCGATCACGCTGGGTGTGGCAGCGGCGCCCGAGGATGCCTATGACGCGGACGAGTTAATGTCCAAGGCCGATCTCGCACTTTACCGGGGCAAGCGGTCGGGCCGCCAGACGGTGATGTGCTTTGAATCCGAGCTTCTGACCGATGAGCGCCACAAGCGGTTCGTCGAGCGCGAGCTTCGCGCGGCGATCCTGATGGACGAGCTGGATCTTCATTACCAGCCCGTCTTTGCGCCGGGGAGCACCAGACCCATCTCGTGCGAAGCTCTGGTGCGCTGGATGCATCCGGTGCGCGGCATGATCGCGCCTGACCGGTTCATACCGATTGCTGAAAAGAGCGATCTCATCACCAAGCTGGGTGAATGGGTGCTGCGCCGGGCCTGTATGGACTTTCCCCGGCTCGGCGTGCCGGTGCTCGCAATCAATGTTTCAGCGGCGGAGCTGCGGCACGAAGGCTTTGCGGCGCGGTTCATTCAGACACTGGAAGCCGCCGGGATGGAGCCGTCCAACCTCGTTGTCGAGATCACCGAAACGGTGCCGCTCCAGCACGATTCGACCGAACGCCGGAACATCGAGATGCTGCGCGCCACGGGCGTAAGGATCGCGGTGGACGATTTCGGCGCCGGACATGCGAGCCTGGGTTATCTGCGGGAGCTCGATTTCGACATCGTCAAGATCGACCGGAGCTATACGCGCGCAATCACCACCAGCCGCACCGACGCAATGATCGTCGATGCGATCATCGGCATTGCAAGGGCCCGGCGCATGGATGTCGTGGCCGAAGGCGTGGAAACCGAGGATCAGCACGCAGCGCTGGTACGGAGCGGGTGCACCGGACTTCAGGGCTATCTTCTAGGACGCCCCATGCCGCGCGCGGCGTTCATAAGCCAGTTCGGCGAACGGCACACCTCCTCGTCCCCGGGCGTTCTTTGCGTCGCCTGACCTCCTCCAACGACTTCCTTGCTTGTTGCGCTGTTGCCCCGCCGATGGCTATAAGGGCACTCGCTGGCTTTGCCGCCTTGTGACGGGGAGTGAGGATCTTGGAGATCAAGAAGATCAACGATCAGGTGAGTGTCTCGGGGCAGATAAGGCCTGAGGATGTTGCACGGATCAAGGCCGCCGGGTTCACCGCCATTGTCAACAACAGGCCCGACGGGGAAGCGCCCGATCAGCCATCGGGAGCCGAGATCGCGGCTGCGGCGCGTCAAGCCGGAATCGATTATTTCGAAATCCCCATGGGGCGCGAGGGCGTCACGCCCGAAATGATCGCGGCAACGCGTGACGTTTTCGAAACCCATCAAGGGCCGGTCTTTTGCTATTGCCGCTCGGGCACGCGCTCAACGACGCTCTGGGCGCTGAGCCAGGCGGGGACGCGCGATGCGGGCGAGATCATCTCCTCGGCCGCGCATGCCGGGTATGACATCAGCCATCTGGCTGCCCATCTCGACAAACCGCTATCGTGACTGCGCGCCGCTCAGGGGTCTCCCTGATGGTTTTGCCTTTTTGCCGCTCGCGCGGCATCTCTGTTTGACGTTTTAGACCAAAGCCGCATGGATCGTCCCGGCTTGTCCGGACCGGATGCGGGTAGAGGTGTTCAGGAAGAGGGGGCACGCCCATATGCCGATCAAGAAGATCCTTGTCGCCAATCGCAGTGAGATCGCCATCCGCGTGTTCCGCGCCGCCAATGAGTTGGGGCTCAGGACGGTCGCGGTGTTTGCCGAGGAGGACAAGCTTGCGCTCCACCGGTTCAAGGCGGACGAGGCCTATCTTATCGGGCAGGGCAAAGGGCCGGTCGAAGCCTATCTCCAGATCGAGGAATATATCCGGGTGGCGCGCATTTCGGGGGCGGATGCCATTCATCCCGGATATGGCCTGCTCTCGGAAAGCCCCGAATTTGCCGAAGCCTGCGCAGATGCCGGTATCACCTTTATCGGACCGCGCCCCCAGACCATGCGCGATCTGGGCAACAAGGTCGCGGCGCGCAACATGGCGATCAAGGCGGGGGTGCCCGTGGTACCGGCGACCGAGCCTTTGCCCGACGACCTCAATGAGGTCGAAAGGATGGCCGAGGAGATCGGCTACCCCTTGATGCTCAAGGCAAGCTGGGGCGGGGGCGGGCGCGGCATGCGCCGGATCAACTCGCCCAAGGAATTGCGCCACGAGGTCTCCGAAGGCAAGCGCGAGGCCAGGGCCGCGTTCGGCAAGGATGAGATGTATCTTGAAAAACTCGTCGAGCGCGCCCGGCATGTCGAGGTGCAGTTGCTCGGGGACGATCACGGCAATCTGGTTCATCTTTTCGAGCGCGATTGCTCGGTGCAGCGGCGCAACCAGAAGGTCGTCGAGCGGGCTCCTGCGCCCTATCTCTCGGAACGCACGCGCGAGGCGCTGACCGAGGCGGCGCTCAAGCTGGGCAAGGCCGCCCATTACCGCTGCGCTGGCACGGTTGAGTTCCTCATGGATGCCGACAGTGACGGGTTTTATTTCATCGAGGTCAATCCGCGCATCCAGGTCGAGCACACGGTCACCGAGGAGGTGACCGGCATCGATATCGTCAAGGCGCAGATCCGGGTAATGGACGGCGCGGTGATCGGGACCCCGGAATCCGGTGTGCCGGCCCAGGACAATATCCGACTCAACGGTCATGCGCTGCAGTGCCGGGTCACCACCGAGGATCCGGAGGAAAACTTCATCCCCGACTACGGCCGCATCACTGCCTATCGGGGAGCAACCGGGTTCGGGGTGCGTCTCGATGGCGGCACGGCCTATTCGGGCGCGGTCATCACCCGCTATTACGACCCGCTGCTCGAAAAGGTCACCACCTGGGCCCCGACACCCGAGGAAGCCATTGCGCGCATGGATCGCGCCTTGCGCGAATTCCGCATCCGCGGCGTTTCGACCAATCTCGCCTTTCTTGAAAACATTATCACCCACCCCGCCTTCCGCAACAATTCCTATACGACGCGCTTCATCGACACGACGCCCGAGCTCTTTGACATACCCAGGCGCAAGGACCGGGCGACCAAGCTCCTGACCTATATTGCCGATGTCACGGTCAACGGTCATCCGGAGGTGCGCGACCGGCCGCGCCCGCCCGCCCAGGCGCCACGGCCCGTGGTTCCCCAATACCCGCCGCTGCCGGTCATCGAGGGCAGCCGGCAGATCCTCGACCGCCATGGGGCCAAGGGGCTCGCAGAATGGATGAAGGCGCAGAGCCGGGTGCTCTTTACCGACACGACGATGCGCGACGGGCATCAGAGCCTGCTCGCAACCCGCATGCGCACCTATGACATCGTCGCCATCGCCAAGGCCTATAGCCGCGGTCTGCCCAACCTTTTCTCGCTCGAATGCTGGGGCGGCGCGACCTTCGATGTCGCCATGCGGTTCCTCAACGAGGATCCTTGGGAGCGGCTGAGGAAAGTGCGCGAGGAAGCGCCCAATATCCTGACGCAAATGCTTTTGCGCGGCGCGAACGGAGTTGGTTACACCAATTATCCCGACAATGTGGTTCAGTTCTTCGTCAAGAAGGCCGCCGAGGGCGGGATCGATATTTTCCGCGTGTTCGATTGCCTCAACTGGGTCGAGAACATGCGGGTGGCGATGGATGCGGTCAATGAAGCCGGCAAGGTCTGCGAGGGCGTCGTCTGCTACACAGGGGACATGCTCGATCCCGACCGGGCTAAATACGACCTCAAATATTATGTGGGGCTGGCGAGGGAACTCGAGGCGGCCGGGGCGCATGTGCTTGGCGTCAAGGACATGGCGGGGCTGATGAAGCCTGCCGCGGCGAAAAAGCTCTTTGCAACGCTCAAGGAGGAAATCGGGCTGCCGATCCACTTCCACACGCACGATACATCGGGCGCCTCGGCGGCGACGGTTCTGGCCGCCTGCGAAGCGGGTGTCGATGCGGTGGATGCGGCGATGGACGCCTTTTCGGGAACCACCAGCCAGCCCACGCTCGGCTCGCTCGTTGCAGCGCTTGCCGGTAGCGAACGCGATCCGGAGCTTGACGCCAAGGTCATCCGCGAGATCTCATTTTATTGGGAAGCGGTGCGGACGCAGTACCGCGCGTTTGAATCCGATCTCAAGGGCGGCGCCTCGGAAGTCTATCTTCACGAAATGCCTGGCGGTCAGTTCACCAATCTCAAGGAGCAGGCGCGCGCAATGGGCCTTGAAACCCGCTGGCATGAGGTGGCGCAGGCCTATGCCGACGTCAATCTGATGTTCGGGGACATCGTCAAGGTCACACCCTCATCGAAGGTTGTGGGGGACATGGCACTGGCGATGGTTTCCTCAGGCCTGACGCGCCCGGATGTCGAAAACCCCGACAAGGAAATCGCCTTTCCCGATTCCGTTGTGGGGTTCTTTGCCGGCGATCTGGGCCAGCCGCCGGGCGGTTTCCCAGAAAAGCTGCAGAAAAAGGTGCTCAAGGGCAGGGTGCCGATGACCGAGCGGCCGGGCGCCTATCTCAAGCCCGCCGATCTCGAGGCCGAGCGCAAAAAGGGTGAGGAGGCGGTCGGGGCCGAGCTCGACGATTACCGGCTCGCCTCCTACCTCATGTATCCCAAGGTCTTTATCGATTTCAGACGCGCCCAGGAGACGTACGGCCCGACCGAAGTCCTCCCCACCCCGGTCTATTTCTACGGGCTCGACCCGTCCGACGAGATCATGGTCGATCTCGAAAAGGGCAAGACGATCGTGGTCCAGTATCTGGGGCGTTCAGAGACCAATGAGAAGGGCATGGTGCGCGTCTTCTTTGACCTCAATGGTCAGCCGCGCACCGTAACCGTGCCGGACCGTCTCAAGGCCGGCGAGATCGTGGTCCGCCCCAAGGCGGCTCCGGGCGACCCAAAGCAGGTCGGGGCGCCGATGCCTGGCGTCATCTCGGCATTGGCGGTGGCGGCGGGTCAAACGATCGAGGCCGGGGATGTCCTCGTGTCGATCGAGGCCATGAAGATGGAAACGGCCATTCACGCCGAGACCGGCGGCACGGTGGCTGAGGTGTTCGTCAAACCCGGCGACCAGATCGATGCCAAGGACCTCCTGATCCGCCTCCAATAGGCAAATCAATGGGCGGAACCGTCGAGAACCGGTTCCGCCCGTCTCAAAGGGGAGGAAACTGCTTTCGGGCGAAAAGCCTATATCATGCCCATGAGCATCAGGATCAGGACAACGACGAGGATAACCCCGAGAATCCCGGTCGGGCCGTAGCCCCAGCTGCGTGAATAGCCCCAGGTCGGCAGCGCACCGATCAGGAGCAGAATGAGAATAATCAGCAGAATCGTCGAAAGACCCATTGGAAAACTCCTCGCACGTCCAATCGTGTGAGCAATAAGTCGCGAGCTGCTGCTTTTGTTCCAATAGTGCCTTTTTGGTGCCGGATTTATGGCCACCGCCGCCCCGGGCGCGAGGCTCTATCGGCGTTCCCGTGCGATGCCGTCGATCACCGGACCGGGTCGTCCACCTCCAGCCCCGGCCTTGGCCGGCACGGGTAGCCGGGAGACGATCCAGCTCACGATAAGGGGTACGATGACAATGTCGTCGATCCAGCCAGCCAGGGGCACGAAGTCGGGCAGGATGTCGAATGGATAGACAAGGTAAAAGGCTGCAAAAAGGGTCGCGGCCTTGAGGTAAAGCGGGGTCTCGGGCGTGCGGAAGGCGTGCCAGAGCAGGATTGCCTCCTTGCGGAAGCGCAGGAAGCGGGGAAGGAATGCTGGAAACAGACGCTTGATCATGCCCTTTAGATTGGCAAAGGGACAGCCGGTTTCAAGGCTCCGGCAGGACGTCACACGCTTGTGACATTGCACCTCGAAGGTCGAGAGCGTATGTGTGAGCCAAATCCGCGTGGAAAGATTTCAGAGCAGCAAATGGCAGGCCCTGCACAGCGCAAACGGACGGTCGGCGTCAATGTGGGCGGCGTCATGGTCGGCGGCGGCGCGCCGATCGTCGTCCAGTCGATGACCAATACCGACACGGCCGATGTCGAGGCGACTGTCCGGCAGGTGTCGGCCTTGGCGCGGGCCGGCTCGGAGATCGTGCGCATCACCGTCGATCGCGATGAATCGGCTGCTGCCGTGCCCCTGATCCGCGACCGGCTGATGGCGCTCGGGGTCAACGTGCCGCTCGTTGGCGACTTTCACTATATCGGCCACAAGCTTCTTGCCGATCACCCCGCCTGCGCCGAGGCGCTGGCCAAATACCGTATCAATCCGGGAAATGTCGGGTTCAAGGACAAGCGCGACCGGCAATTCTCTCAGATGATCGAGATCGCGCTCCAATATGACAAGCCGGTCCGGATCGGGGTCAATTGGGGGTCGCTTGACCAGGAATTGCTGACGGCGCTGATGGACGAGAATGCGGAGCGCGAGAACCCCTGGTCGGCAGCGCAGGTGCAGCGCGAGGCCATCATCCGCTCGGCGGTCCTTTCGGGACGGCGGGCCGAGGAACTGGGGATGGGGCGCGACAAGATCATCCTTTCGACCAAGGTCTCGGACGTCCAGCAGCTTATCGCGGTCTATAAGGAGCTGGCCGAGCGCTGCGATTATGCGCTCCATCTCGGGCTGACCGAGGCTGGAATGGGCTCAAAGGGCATCGTTGCCTCCTCGGCGGCGATGGGTGTGCTTCTTCAGCAGGGTATCGGGGATACGATCCGCGTTTCGCTGACGCCCGAGCCTGGCGGCGACCGCACGCTCGAGGTCAAGGTCGCTCAGGAACTGCTCCAGACCATGGGGTTCCGGCAGTTCGTGCCCGTCGTCGCCGCCTGCCCTGGTTGCGGGCGCACAACCTCGACGACATTTCAGACACTGGCCAAGGAAATCCAGGACCACCTTTCTGCATCCATGCCGGAATGGCGGGAGAAATATCCCGGCGTTGAGGCGTTGAGCGTTGCCGTGATGGGCTGCATCGTCAACGGGCCGGGGGAATCCAAGCATGCCGATATCGGCATCTCGCTTCCGGGCACCGGCGAGGCGCCGTCCGCGCCGGTCTTTATCGAAGGCCAGAAGGCCGCAACGCTCAAGGGCGCGGACGTTGCCGATCAGTTCAAGAAGATGGTCGCCGACTATATTGAAGGCCGGTTCGGGGCGGGGCGGGCCAGCGCGGCGGAGTAGTCAGCGCCGGTAGATCGAGGTCGTTTCGCCCTTGAAAGCGCCATGCGCCCAAAAACTATAGCCAATCCTTTCGGCCAACCGGATCGAGGGAGTATTGGCGGGATTGATAATGCAGCAGGTCGAAACTCCGGGCATAGCCTTGTCCATCCAGTCCAACGCCGCCTGACAGGCTTCCGCGGCAAAACCCCGTCCGTGGTGCTCGCGGATCAGAACCCAGCCCATTTCGGGCATGGCATCGATCGAGGGATCGATGTCGCGGCGGAACTGGCCGAAGCCGATCTCACCGATAAAGCCGGCCGATTTCAGTTCCACCGCCCAATAGCCCCAGCCATAGGCCGCCCAGTGGCCGATGCTGCACAGCATCTTGAAGTGGGTTTCGGACGGGCTGGTGGGTCCGCCCGAGATGAAAGCAAAGTTGCCGGGGTCCGAGCGCATGGCGAGGCAGGCCTCGAAATCATCGGGCCGGTGACCGCGAAGGATGAGCCGCTCGGTCTGGATAATAGGCACTGAGGGAAGGTCGCTCGAAAGGATGATCACAGGCCCTAGTTCCCCCGCTCGGCGAAATGGCGGATGAGGGCGCGCAATGTATCGGCCTCGGACCCGAACCCCTTGAGCGCGTCAAGCCCGCCATCAACCGCCTGGTCGAGGATTTCGTGCGCAGCATCAAGCCCGCGCAGGGCGACAATGGTCGATTTGTTCTGCGCCACATCCTTGCCCGCGGTCTTTCCCAGCGCGTCCGAGGTTGCCGTCACATCGAGTATATCGTCCGCAATCTGGAAGGCGAGCCCTGCGGAAATGCCATAGCGGAGAAGTTCGGCTCTTGCCTCGACATCGGCCGCGCCCAGGATCGCGCCCATCTCGACTGCGGTCCGGATCAGCGCCCCGGTCTTGAGGGCCTGCATCCTGAAAATACCGTCCTCATCGAGCGGTGCCGTCTCGCCCTCGATATCGAGCACCTGCCCCTCGACCATCTGTCCGGCCCCCAGGCTGAGCGTTGCAATAAGCTCGGCGCGCATCGTTGGGTCGGGATGGGTCCTGGGGTCCGAGAGCAAAACAAAGGCTTCGGTCAGAAGCGCATCGCCGGCGAGGATGGCAAGCGCAGGATCGAAGGCCTTCCATACCGTTGGCTTGCCGCGGCGCAATTCGTCATTGTCCATGTCAGGCAGGTCGTCATGGATGAGCGAATAGCAATGGACCATTTCGAGTGCCGCGCCTGCGGCGAGCACCTGGGTGGGCGGGACGCCAAAAAGCGCGGCGCTGGCACGCAACAGGAAAGGCCTTAACCGCTTTCCCCCTTCCAGCGCGCCATGGCGCATGGCCGCGGCAAGGCGCGGGGCGCGCGTCCGCCCAGAAAGCCTGCGCTCGAGGAAGGCCTCGGTCTCGGCGGCACAGGCGGCGATCTGGGTTTCGAGCGGATCGGTGGACATCGGACGATTTGCCAATGAAATGCGCTTCATTCTAAAAGCACGCAAAATCGAGCTTGGGAAGCACTGGTTTGGCAGCACAAGGGAAAGGTAAACGCAGCTTTGTGCGGCGGCTGGTGCGAGCGCTCCTGTTTGCCATTGCCGTTGTCATTGCCGTCCCGCTGGTATTGGTGCCGGTCTATGCGGTGGTCAATCCCGTTTCGGTGTTGATGGTTTCCCGTTATCTCACCTTTCAGCCGGTGACGCGCGTCTGGCGTGATCTCGACAGCATTTCGGACCGGCTCAAGACGGCGGTGATCCTGTCTGAGGACGGCCAGTTCTGTTCCCATGACGGGGTCGACTGGGGCGCGCTCAGGCAGGAGGTTGCCAATTGGCGGGCCGGAGAGGGCGCGCGGGGAGCTTCGACCATCACCATGCAGCTTGCCAAGAACCTGTTTCTCTGGAACGACCGGTCGGTGATCCGCAAGGCGATCGAGGTGCCGCTGGCGCTCTATATCGATTTTGTCCTGCCCAAGCGGCGCATTCTCGAAATCTACCTCAACATTGCCGAATGGGGGCCAGATGGAACCTTCGGCATCGAGGCTGGCGCGCAGCGCGCCTTCGGGACGAGCGCGGAAAGCTTCACCTGGGAACGCGCGAGCCTGCTTGCGGTCACCCTCCCCAACCCTCATCTGCGCAATCCGGCCAATCCGAGCGCGGGGCTGCGGCGGGTGGCAAGCATTGTCGGTGCCCGGGCGCAGAGGTTTTCCTCCAATGCCGATTGTGTATTCGACCGGCCGGCCGAGCTTTGATTTTTCGGCCACAGCGAGACTAGCCAAAGCCTTCCGGGTCCTGTATAGAGCGCCACGATCCGACAATCGGAAGCAGATATTGGCGTGACCGGCGCGGCGGACTTCTATTGCCGACGGTTGTGCAGACAGAAAAGACGGAGACAGGACAATGGCAGTACCCAAGAGGAAGACGACGCCGATGAAGCGCGGTTTCCGCCGCTCGGCCGACGGCCTCAAGGCCGCAGCTTATGTCGAGGACAAGGACAGCGGCGAGCTTCGCCGTCCGCACCATGTCGATCTTAAGACCGGCATGTATCGCGGCCGTCAGGTCCTTGAGCCCAAGGGCAATTGAGATCGCGCGGTCGCGCTTAGACCAAAGCGCGATTGACGTGATGCCCTGATCACGATTACGGCCAGTCCTTTGAAGAAGGGGCTGGCCTTTTCGCTGGCTGCAACTGAGAACCGGAGGAAGCGATGGCGACGCGCACCGAAACCGATACGATGGGCCCGATCGAGGTTCCGAGCGACAAATATTACGGCGCCCAGACCGCGCGCTCGCTCCAGAATTTCGACATCGGGGGCGAGAAGATGCCCATCGAGATCGTGCGCGCCTTCGGCATCCTCAAAAAGGCCGCGGCCATCACCAATACCAGGCTCGGGTTGATGGACGAGAATATCCGCGATCTCATCGTGGCGGCCGCCGATGAGGTGATTGCCGGCAAGCTCGACGAACATTTCCCGCTGGTCGTGTGGCAGACGGGTTCGGGCACCCAGTCCAACATGAACGTCAACGAGGTGATCTCGAACCGCGCCATCGAGATGGCCGGCGGGGAGATGGGAAGCAAGAAGCCCGTTCATCCCAACGATCATGTCAATATGAGCCAGTCGTCCAACGACACCTTCCCCACCGCCATGCACATCGCGGCGGTGACCATAGTCGAGGACCTGCTGTTTCCCAAGGTCAAGCTGCTGCGCGATACGCTTGCCAGCAAGTCGGACGAATTCATGGAGGTGGTCAAGATCGGCCGCACCCACCTTCAGGACGCAACCCCGCTGACGCTCGGGCAGGAGATTTCGGGCTGGGTGGCCCAGATCGATCTGGGACTCAAGGCCATTGAGGCGACGCTACCTCAACTCCGCGAACTGGCGCTGGGCGGCACGGCGGTGGGCACGGGGCTCAACACCCACCCCGACTATGCCGCGACGGTCGCCGAAGAAATCTCACGGCTTTCCGGACACCAATTTGTCACCGCGCCCAACAAGTTCGCCGTCCTGGCCGGGCACGACGCGTTTGTGGGGGCGTCGGGTGCGCTCAAGCAGCTTGCCGCCGCGCTGATGAAAATCGCAAACGACGTGCGCTGGCTCGCATCCGGCCCGCGTTCGGGCTTGGGTGAAATCACCATTCCTGAAAACGAGCCGGGTTCATCGATCATGCCCGGCAAGGTCAACCCGACCCAGTCGGAAGCCATGACGATGGTCGTCGCCCAGGTGATGGGGAACGACGCGACCATCGGGTTTGCAGCCAGCCAGGGCAATTTTGAGCTCAATGTCTTTAAGCCCGTCATCGCCTACAATTTCATCCAGTCGGCGCGGCTTCTGGGCGATGCGGCGAAATCCTTCAACGACAATTGCGCCGTCGGTATCGAACCGGACCGCAAGAAGATCACAGAACACCTCAACAATTCGCTGATGCTGGTGACGGCGCTCAACCGCAGGATCGGCTATGACAACGCGGCCAAAATTGCCAAGACCGCGCACAAGAACGGCACGACGCTGCGCGAGGAAGCGATCAATCTCGGCCTATTGACCGGCGAGGAATTCGACGCCGAGGTGCGGCCCGAAAAAATGGTCGGCCCGCTTCCGGGCAGGACGTAGCAAATCCGAGGCCAAGGCCTCCTCTACAGCCCCGGGGTGCGCCGGCGTCCTCAGCGCTGTTCCGGCGCCCCGGCCCGCCTAGGCCGCATCCCTGGTCATTTCGATGACGACGCTTCCGCGCTTGCGGCCGGTTTCCACATAGGCATGCGCCTCGGCAATCTTGTCGAGCGGGTAGGTACGGTCGATGACGCAGCGCAATTTGCCGGCGGCGATCATCTCCGAAAGAAGGTTCAGGTCCTTGAGCTTATCCTCAGGCTTGCGCAGGCCGGTGGTGGCGAGCAGGCCTTTTTTCCCCTTTGCCTTTCTGGCCTGAAGCGTGGGGATGATGATCCCCAGGCTCGGTACGGTGGTCATGTAGATGCCTTGGGGTTTAAGCGCCGGTTTCGCGCGAGAAAACGAGGATTTGCCGACGGCATCGAAGATGACGTCATAGCGGCCCTTGTGGGCGGTGAAGTCATCCTGGCCGTAATCGATGAAATGATCGGCACCGAGCGAGAGCACAAGATCGCGATTGCGGGCGCTGGCAACGCCGGTGACTTCGGCGCCCATGACCTTTGCCAATTGCACGGCGACCGAGCCGATATTGCCTGAGGCGCCATTGATGAGGATCGACTGGCCGGGCACAAGCCTTGCCTCATCGCGCAGGAACGGCATGGCTGTCAAAAATCCCTCGCAGAGGCCGGCTGCCTCGCCAAAGGAAATTCGTTCCGGGATTCGGGCCAGCACCGCAGTCTCCTTGAGCGCGAAATGCTCGGCGTAGGTGCCCATTGCCTCGTCGGAGGCGCCATAGACCTTATCGCCCGGCCGGAAGCGGGTGACGTTCTTGCCCACCGCCTCGACGATTCCGGCCAGCACCGTGCCCAGCCGGTTATTGCGCGGACGGGTGAGCCCGAACATCAGGCGGATGATGAAGGGATTGGCGCTTCTAAAGGCGCAGTCGGGAGGGGTGGCGACCGAGGCCTGGATGGCGATGAGCACTTCATCGTCGCCCGGCACGGGCCGAGGCAGGTCCACGATGCGCATGACATCGGGCGGGCCGTAGCGGTCAAAGACAACGGCTTTCATCATCGATCTCCGATTCTGTTCGGTTCAGCTTTCCGGCCCGCCCTCGTACTGGAATACCTCTTCGATCGAGACGCCGAAGACGCGGGCGATCCTGAAGGCGACTTCCAGGGAAGGCGAATAGCGGCCCTGTTCCATGGCAAGTATGGTCTGGCGGGTGACCCCGACCCTTTCCGCGAGCTCGGCCTGGGTCATCTCACCGGCATGAAATCTCAAGGTACGGATCGTGTTGGCGATCCTCGCCTTGCCCTTGCCCATGGGTCCTACCCCATCCGGTAAAAGGCGAGCTGGGCCGCCGCATGGGCGACACCGCCCGCCACTGGCGCAAGAAAGAGCGCGGCAATGGCAAGCTTCGGGTCCGCGCCCATGGCCAGGGGAATGAGCACGAGCGCGGCAACAGACGAGGTAACGATGTAGCCGATGCGGCTTGAGCGGGCGTCGATCATGTCGTCGCGCTCATCGGCGGGTTCGTCGGCAAATTCGCGCTTTCGCACCACCGTCACGACGATGGTCACGACAATCATTCCGATCACGTTGACTGCGATGATCCCGCCCACAGCCCAGAGCAGCCGGATGGCGAGCCCGGCCGTCGTGCCGTCCCCCAGCCCGGGTCCAAAAGCGTCGAACGCCAGCCAGATGCCGATGACGGCGGCACCGAAAAGCTGAACGACAGCCGTCCATTCCTTGTAACTCATCGCGCCTGCCTCCGAGAGAAGCGTTGGGTTGGTGAGGCTCCTTATGCAGCCGTGGGCGATCGATGTCAAGTTTTTCATACATTGGGTGAGAAAAACATGACGTGCGGATCGGACAGACCGCGCCCGCCGGTGCTGCGTGGGGGTTCAGACGCGGGGGATCAGGCGATCAGGCGCTGCGATTTGTGCGGTAGCCAGGAGGGACGCGCTTGATGTCGCTCTGCTCGGCCCGCCGATAGCTGCAATCGGCCTGGTTTGCCCTGGCAGGTGCGATATTGGGGCGCCCGGTGAGCAATTGAGCAAGGAAGGCGGCGGCCGGGCGGGCAGCGGCGGGGTAGGCGCGCGGGCGCGGCGCAGCGATGCTGATGGGCAGCCTTTGTGCCGAAATGGGCTTCTCGTTGTTGCGATCCGCGCGCAAGATGACCCTTCCTGTTCCGATTTTGGCACATTTGTCCCGTTTTGAAACGGGTTTTGCCCTTGCCTGCCCATCAGGTTGCAGGCAGCGTGCCAGTTGGCAACCTTTTGTTAACGCTTTACCCAATGATCGCGTTTCATGGTTAAGCCCCCACCGGGCGAGCGTTAATGTCCGGTTAGGAAAACCGCCGCAATTTCGCGCCCTTGTTGCGGCAAGGGTTGCGGACGATGATTTTTACAAGAGACCGGACCCTTTCCATGCCGCTAACCTTCCGTCTTCGTTCCACCGGCCCCGCGCTTGCCGCGAGCCTGCTGATCGCGACCGCGCTCACCGGATGCATGGGAGGGTCTTCGGGGGGCGGGCTTGCGCCGGGGCTGACCCAGGCGATCAATACGCCCGGTGCGCAGATGGATCGCGGGGCCGCGCTTTCGATCGTCAACCAGTATCGCGCCACGCGCGGCGTTGCGGCGCTCAGCGCCGATGCTGCGCTCGACCAGCAGGCACAGGCGCTTGCCAGCCAATATGCATCGAGCGGCAATCCGCCCGCGCTTCCGGCTGGAACGAGCGCGATGCGCCTGAGCGCGGGCTATGAGAATTTCGCCGAGACATTTTCCGGCTGGCGCAATTCACCGGCCGATGCCGATGTGCTGGCGTCAGCGGCGGCAAGACGGGCGGGCCTTGCGGTGGTTTACAATCCCAATTCGGCCTATGGCACCCATTGGGTGATGGTGCTCGCGCAATAGGTCAGATGGCCATATCGGCGCGGATCAGCCGGTGCTCGAGATCGTCGACATCCAGCGTTTCGACAAATTCGAGCGCAAAGCCGGGGTCAAGAATCCGCACAATCCGTCCAACGACAGTCCCCAATGCCATGGGCATGCCGATCCTGGGGACGATATTGGCGGAAACGGCGGCGCCCGAGATGCTCATGTCGATGACAAAGCAGGGCAGAGTGGACCCGTCGGCGAGGATGAGGGTCGATTGAGGGTTGCGCGGGACGATGCGGCGGTGGCGGCGCAGATCCGAGACCTCGAAATTGCGCCGTCTTTCGAACCAGAGCACCTTGGAGGCGAGCTTGGCGCGATCGGCGTCGCGCATTTTGAGCGACATCACAAAGCCGAAGCCCAGCGCGCGCGTGATCTGGCCGCGCAGCACGCCAAACTCGTCGAAATGGGTGGTTACCCAGTCTCCGACCGTGCCGCCGACTGGGGCGGAAAGCGTCATCATCCGCGGGGAAATGCGCTGGATTCGGCAGGCAAAGCTCGTCACCTGCCCGTCTTCAGGCGCGCGCCATTTTTCGAGGTAATACCGCCCCGGCATATTCGCCAGATGGCGAAGCCGGTCGTCCAGTGCCGATTGGCTCTGACTCTGCGCTGTGGCCTGTCCCCTCACAGCCATTGCGGCAGTTCCTTTCCCTAGGTACTGGTCTCATCGGTAACATTGCGGGGTAAAAAAATGCTTCTTGCCGGGAAAGGCCTTTGCTGTTCGACGTTCAGCGACAATAGCCGGTTTCCCGCTTTATTGGATTTTTATCCATTCAATATTTCTGCGACGTTTGTAGATGGTGGCCGCAATGCAGTCTGAACCGGGTCTTGGGCCGGAAACTTTTCTTGTCGATGCACGTGGGGAAAAATGCCCTCTTCCGGTGCTGCGGACCGAAAAGATGCTGGCGCGCCTCGATCCGGGCGAACGGCTCGCGGTTCTTGCGACCGACCCGGTCGCGCGCATCGACATCCCGCTTTATTGCAAGCAGCACGGGCACGGTGTCGAACTCAGCGAAGAGGAGGGGGTGCTGCGCTTCGAGATCGTCTGTGGCGGCGCGAGCTAGAAAGCCGGGCGAGGCCTCGGCAGGGGAACGAGCGGTTCGTTTATAGAGGGGTCGGGCGGCGTGCCATCGCCGAAATCGAGCGTCATCAGCGCGGGCGAACCGGCCGAGGCGATAACGGGCGGGGCGTCAAAGCCGGGCCGCGGGCGCGGCAGGGGCACATCGCGCAGCCGCCCCAGAATGGTCATGCGGTGGACGGGCGGGGTGATCTTGTCAGTGAGATAGCTGATCTGGCCTTCGAGCCCGACCGGGAAATCCTCCATGCGCGCCTCATTGTATTCGGCGGCACCCGAGCCGCAGATATTGGGGCGCATATCGACCGGCGCGAGGCCGGCCCGGTTGGCAAGTGAGACGACATTCTGGCCGGTCCCGCGATATCCCCCTGCAAAACCGGAAAAGAGCATCTGGGCCGTCATCTCGCCGCGCTCGCGCGCCGAACTGGCGCCAAGGGTGACGGCCATCAGATGCCGCCCATTGCGTTCGGCGGTGGCCACGATATTGAGCCCGGAGGCGCAGACATAGCCGGTCTTCATGCCGTTGGTGCCGGCGAACCGGCTCAGAAGCGCATTGTTGGTGTGCGAGCGCGACTGACCGTGCTCGACGGTCTGGGTATTGAAGATGGCGTCATATTGGGGATAGCGGGCGCGAATGGTAAGCGCGAGGACCGCCATGTCGCGGGCGCTCGTTACCTGGGCGGGGTCGTGTAGCCCGTGCGGATTGACGAAATGGGTGGCGGTAAGGCCCATTTCGGCGGCCCGCCGGTTCATCATGGCCACAAAGTTGGCTTCGCTCCCGCCAATGGTTTCAGCCACGGCGACCGCAATGTCATTGGCCGATTTGACGATCAGGAGATAAAGCGCGTCCTCAAGACTGATAGCGGTGTCGACCGGGAATCCCATCTTGGAGGGCGGAACGCTCAGCGCATTGGCGCTTGTGATGACTGGGGTCGCAAGATCGACCTCGCCGCGCTCTATCGCCTCGAACGCGAGGAGAGCGGTCATGAGCTTGGTGAGCGATGCCGGATGCCAGGGCACGCCCGCATCCTGCTCATAGAGCACCTCACCGGTGCGCATGTCGACCAGAAGCTGGGGGATGGCGGCGGCGGGCGACAGGGCCGACAGCACGAAGCCGAAGGCAAGGATCGCCGAAAGGATGGCGTTTCTCACAAACGTCACCGTCAGGCTCCGGAGGTCAGGTGTTGCGGTTGGGCGATCTCTTAACAGCCCCAATATGGCAGAACAATGCCGCGGCAGGCAGATGCCACAACTCTTGCCGGACCCATGCCGATCTGGCCACGCTGGCCAGAGCCGGCAAGCTGGTTTATCATGAGCGTTCGATGAGGGGATAGCTGCCGATGAGCACCACGACTGTCGCGGCAAAATTGCCGACCTCGCCTCTTACGGCGCGGGACGGTACAACCTGTCTCGTGATGAGCGACATCCTGAACCGGATCGGGGACAAGTGGAGCGTCATGGTGGTGGCCCATCTGGGAAAGGGCACCATGAGGTTCTCGGAAATCCGCCGCGCCGTCGATGGCATTTCCCAGCGCATGCTGACGCTTACGCTGCGCAATCTCGAGCGTGACGGGCTGGTAAGGCGCACAATCTTTGCCGAGGTGCCGCCGCGGGTGGAGTATGAGTTGACGGAGTTGGGCCAGACGCTGCTCGGCCCAATCAGAGCGCTTTGGGACTGGGTCAGCGAGCACCAGGACGATATCGCCGAGGCCCGCGCCCGATATGATGCCGATGAACCGGTCGTGCGGCGCGCCTGAGCCGGCAAAGTCGTCGCGACTTAGTGAGGAGTAGTGGTGCGGGCGGTCGGAATCGAACCGACACTCTGTTTCCAGAACCAGATTTTGAGTCTGGCGCGTCTACCAGTTCCGCCACGCCCGCGACGGTCATCCGGGAGCGGACTATATGAGTTGGCCCCATCCCGTCAATCGCCTTCTCCCGCGTGTCCTTTTGCCGCTCAGGGGTGGAACGGGCGCAATTTCGCTTGAACACACGCTCGCCGTGGGGCATGGCTTGCCGCGCCAGCCTCATGGGACGCCATAAACGACATGCTGCGCCGACTTTATAATTGGGTGATGGCCCTCGCATCGGGCCGCCAGGCTCCCTACGCTCTGGCCGGGGTCAGCTTTGCGGAAAGCTCGTTCTTTCCCATTCCTCCCGATGTCATGCTCATACCGATGGTCATTGCCGAACGCCGGGCGGCCTTGCGGCACGCTCTCATCTGCACGGTCGCATCCGTCCTTGGCGGGATATTCGGCTATCTCATCGGCGCCTATCTGTTCGAGCCGCTGGCCCGGCCGATCATCGCCTTTTATCACTATGAAGGCGCCTTCGAGACACTCCAGGCATGGTTCGAGGCTTACGGGTTGCTGATCGTCTTTGTCGCCGGCTTTACCCCCATTCCCTACAAGGTCTTCACCATTGCCTCGGGATTTGCCGGGCTGGCCTTCCCCGTCTTCGTTCTGGGGTCGATCATATCTCGGGGAGCGCGCTTTTTCCTCGTGGCGGGGTTGCTATATCTCTATGGCGAGCCGATCCGCGCCTTCATTGAAAAGCGCCTTGGCCTCGTGACGGTCGTCTTTGCCGTCGTGCTGGTGGGCGGCTTCGTCGTCTTGCGATATCTGCGTTAGGATCTGTTATGACCCTCACCTCCCTGCCCGATCGCGGGCTTGCCATAGGTGGCTTCGTGCTGGGGCTTGCAACTATTCTGGGTGCGCTGGCCTTCCAGCATATCGGGGGGCTCTATCCGTGCGAGCTCTGTCTCACCCAGCGTCTGCCTTATTATGTCGGCCTGCCGGCGCTCGGCCTGCTCGTCCTGCTCTGGAATGTGCTGCCAAGACCGGTCCGGCTTGCCCTTACCCTCCTGGTGGGCGGGCTTTTCGTCTGGGGCACAGGGCTCGGCATTTATCACACAGGTGTCGAGTGGGGCTTTTTCGAGGGCCCCACTGCGTGTTCGGGGACAGGCGATGTGGCGGTGAGCCTCGACATGCTCGGCGACCTGTCGGGCGCGCAGGTCGTTGCGTGCAATGCGGTGCAGTGGGAGCTGTTCGGCATTTCGCTCGCCGGGTTCAACGCGCTGATCTCGGCGGCGATTGTGGTTCTTCTCGGACTGAGCCTTTGGCGCCAGTTGGCCCGCTGAGCGTTACGGCTCGAGTTCGATATCCCAGTAGAGATAGTCGAGCCAGCTCTCGTGCAGATAGTTGGGCGGGAAGGCGCGGCCATTGTTGTGGAGGTCGTGGACGGTCGGCCGGAAGGGCTTCTGGATCGGAATCATGCCGATGTCGCGGGGCATGCGGTTGCCCTTGCGCAAATTGCAGGGCGAGCAGGCGGCGACGACATTTTCCCAGGTGGTGCGCCCGCCACGTGAGCGTGGTATGACGTGGTCGAAGGTCAGATCGTGGCGCGAGCCGCAATACTGACACTGGAATTTGTCGCGCAGGAAAACGTTGAAACGGGTAAAGGCGGGGTATTTGGCAGGCTGGACATAGTCCTTGAGCGAGATGACGCTGGGCAGGCGGATCTCAAAGCTCGGACTTCGCACTACCTTGTCATATTCGGAAACAATGTGGACCCGGTCGAGGCAGACGGCCTTGATGGCGTCCTGCCAGCTCCAGAGCGAAAGCGGATAATAGCTGAGCGGCCTGAAATCCGCGTTGAGGACCAGCGCTGGGCAGGCTTGCGGCGATACGTGAACGGTCACGCGGGTCTCCGGGCACTTTGGGCGCACCCGAACGGCAGTCAAAAGCCCACTGGCGCGCACTCACAATCGGGAGGCGCCCGGCTCGTCCGGACCGGGATTGGCCAGAAGAGCCAAACGAATCCACCGCCATATTCTATGCGCTAAGTGACAGTGCTGTGAAGATTTTTGTTAACGAATTTAAAGATGGGTCCTGAGGAAGGCGGTCGCAGCATCAAGTCCGTCCTGGGCGATGGTATGACCTGCGCCGCGGCTGATATGGAGCTCGGTCGGGACGCCAAGCCCGGTAAGCAGCGGCAACGCCGCTTCGCTTCCCTGAACCGGCACGACCTCGTCCTCATCGCCGTGAATGAGCAGAACGGGCGGCCTCGAAGCCAGCTCCGCCTCGAGCCGTTCAGGCGATATGATCATGCCTGAAAAGGCGATGATGCCCCTGAGAGGGTCTTGGAGACGGAGGCCTGTATCGAGCGCCATCATGGCCCCTTGCGAGAAGCCGGCCAACACCGTGTCTGAGGGACCGAGACCGGATTGGTCCCAGAGATCTTCCAGAAAACCCGTGATAACGGGCCGAGCCACTTCTGCCCCGACAAGGCGGGCGATGTCGCGGTCGAGGTCGAGCGGAAACCACTGATAGCCATAGGGGTTGCCGCCGCACACCTCGTGAGCATTGGGCGCAACGAACATAGCATCGGGAAAGGTGCTGCGCCAATACTGGCCCAGCGCGATAAGATCACGTCCGTCCGAGCCATAGCCGTGCAAAAGCACAACAAGCTGGCGCGCCGTTCCCGAGGCGGGGGGCAGCATGGGGCCGGAGAGTTTTACAGGGTCAGTCATTTTCGTCCTCTGGTTCAGAGCGCTTCCCACGCATCGGCATTCTTCATGGCGGCGAAATAGCGCCAGAACATCAGCGCAGCCGCGCCGCGATGGGGCGACCAGGGCTCGGCAAGCGCGATCAACTCCTTGATGGCGGGGCGCGCAGGAAGCGAGAAGGCGTGCTCGACCGCCTTCTGCAGCGCCAGATCGCCGGCGGGAAAGATGTCGGGGTGGCCCGCGCAGAACAGGAGATAGATCTCGGCGGTCCAAGGGCCGATGCCCTTGAGCCGAATCAGCGCCTCGATTGCCTCCTCGGGCGGGAGCATGTCGATCGTCTCGAAATCGAGCTGCCCTTGGGCGCAGGCAAGGGCCAAGCCCCGGATCGTCTCATATTTTCCGCCCGAAAGGCCTGTGGCGCGCAGCGTTGGCTCGTCGAGCGCGAGATAGGCTTGTGGCGTCACTGCACCCAGCGCCTCTACGCGGCCCCAGATCGCGCGTGCCGAAGCCACTGAAAGCTGCTGGCCGCAGATGATGCGGGCCATGCCTTCAAAGCCGCGCGGAGTGTCGCGCAGTCTCACCTCGCCAGCCCGCGCAATGGCAATGGCAAGGCGCTCATCGCGCGCAGCGAGTCCCTCAAGGTGGATCGCAAGCGCCTCGGCCGAATCGAGTCGCGCTGGAGCGGAGAGGAACGTCATGCTAGGAGCCGTGGCCGACAAAGGCCGTATTTGCGCAGGAGGGACATGTCCGGGTCATCTCATCCGATTTTCCGCTTCGCGCCAAGCCCGAATGGCTATCTGCATCTCGGTCACGCCTATTCGGCGCTGTTTACCGCGCATTGGGCAGAACAATCGGGCGGAACCATGCTGCTGCGCATGGAGGACATCGATACTGCGCGCTGCCGGCCCGAATTCGTCGCAGCCGTCCATGATGACCTCAACTGGCTTGGTCTTTCCTGGCCCGAACCGGTGCGGCGGCAGTCGGAGCATTTTGCGGACTATGCCCGTGCGGCTGACGGGTTGAGGACGAGAGGATTGCTCTATCCGTGCTTCTGCTCGCGCGCTGAAATTCGAGTGGCGGCAGGCAAGGCGACCGACCCCGAAGGCGCGCCGCTCTATCCCGGAACGTGCAGAGGTCTTAGCGCCGGGGAGCGTGCGTCGCGTCTGGAGCGCGGCGTGCCCGTGCAATGGCGGCTCGATATGGAAAAGGCGATCTCCGAAGCCGGTGCAACCGTCATCCGCGAGACCCAGCCCGACCCTTCCGCACCAATCTCCTCGCGCAGGGCCAATCCGGCTCGGTGGGGCGATGTCGTGATCGTGCGCAAGGACACTCCCACAAGCTATCATCTTTCGGTTGTTGTCGACGATGCCGCGCAGGGCGTAACCCATGTCACGCGCGGCATGGACCTTCATGCCGCAACCGACATCCATGTGCTGCTCCAGGCGTTGCTTGATCTGCCCGGGCCGCTTTACTGCCACCATGCGCTGATCGTCGACGAGGATCGGGAAAAGCTCTCCAAATCCAAAGGCTCGACCAGCCTGCGCGCGTTGCGCGCGCAAGGCTGGACGCCGGAGAAAGTGAGGGCAGAGCTGGGATTCTAGGCTGCGTGCTGCTGCATTGCGGCGTGACGGCGCACAATGTCTGCAATCGCCTCCTGATAGGACGTGCCGAAATCCTCGCCCAGAATGGCGTCGAGGCGGGGGTCCTCGAGCCCTAATTCAAAGTCCCAGATGTAGCGCATTTCGACGAGCCCTCCGATGATCGGCATGAAGACGCCCAGCACCCTGAACATCAGCCAGGGATAGGCCGTGCGGGCGAGCTTGCGGGGTACCACCGCCTGAATGGCGGCGAAGGTCTCGTCAGCGGTCTTGAAATGTCCCCTGAAGTGGAAATTTTCAAAGGGCGCGAAATCCGCGCGCCGTTGGGCAAGAATGGCGAAGGCTTCTCCGAGATCGGGAAGATAGGCCCAGGCATTTTTAACGCCGCGCGCCGGGTTGAGGCAGACCTTGCCCTTGGCGAGCTCGCGCAGGATCAACTGGTCGAAGAAATCGCCGCCAGTCTCGGTGCCGAAGAAATTGCCTGCACGCAGGATGATGACGCGGACATCGCCGCGCCCGGCGGCATCGGCCAGCTGCTTTTCCATTGCGACCCGGATGCGTCCACGCTCGGTGGGCGGGTTCTGGCGCAGTTGGGGCGTGAGGACGCGATCGGTGGGGGCATAATTATAGATGTTGCCGGGAAAGAGCAGGGTCTTGCCGGTCCTCCCGCAGGCCGCGATTACACGCGCCATCAGGCCTTCGGCCGCGCCATTACCCCATTGGTGATAGGGGAGGTTCAGTCCATTGAAGACCACATCGGCTTGCCGGGTCGCAGCGCTCATGTCGGAGATGCTTTGTGCGTCTCCTTTGACGAACTCGATGCCTTCAATGGGAAATCTGTTGGACCGGCCAAAGCCGATGACGCGCCAGCCGCGGGCGAGGAAGGCCTTAGCGGTGGCGCGGCCGATGGCGCCGTTGATGCCGAGGATAGTGATGGTGCCGGTTGCCATTGTGATGCTCCTATGTTGACAGGAGCATCTTTGATCATTCACATTTGCAGCAGAATTGACAGAAACTGCAGAATTAGTATTCAATAATGAATATGATTGCCGACTGGTCCCTTTGGCGCAGCTTTGCCGCCGTTGCCGAACACGGCTCGCTTTCGGCGGCCGCACGGGCGCTGGGCCTGTCCCAGCCGACGGTGGGGCGGCATATCGAGGCGCTGGAAGCCCAATTGGGGGTGAAGCTCTTCGAGCGCTCCGTCTCGGGCTTCACGCCCACCGAACTTGGCATGCGGGCCTATGAACCGGTGCGCAAGGCGGCGGGCGCCATTGCGGAAGCCGAGCTATTCGCAGCCGGGGCAAGCGGGGCGCTCGAGGGAAGTGTCAGGATCACGGCGAGCGTTGTCACCTCCCACTACACACTGCCCAAAATACTGACGCAGTTGCGGAGCGAGTACCCCTTGATCGCGCTCGAACTGGTGCCGACCGATTCGGCGGAAAACCTCTTGATGCGCGAGGCGGATATTGCAGTGCGCATGTTCCGGCCAACCCAGCTCGATCTCATCGCGCGCAAGCTTGGCGAAAGCCCGATCATCGCCTGCGCGCATCGCGACTACATCGCCCGGCACGGCAAGCCCGAATCGCCCGAAGAATTGGCCGAACATGATCTTGTGGGTTTTGACCGGTCGGACATGTTGATCGCGGTGGCGCGTTCCCTCGGCTATCCGCTCGAGCGCAAGCATTTCTCCCTGCGCTGCGACAGTCAGAGTGCGCTTTGGGAATTGCTCAAGGCCGGGGGCGGGATCGGATTCGCGCAGGAGAACATTGTTCTTGAGACCGAGGGCATGGAAGTGATCGAGCTCGATCTGCCCATTCCCCCGCTCGAGGTCTGGCTCACCAGCCACCGCGAGCTTTATACCTCGCGGCGCATCAGGGCTGTTTACGACCGATTGGGGGAATTGCTCAGCGCCTGGCTGGGCAGCGGGAAGGGAAAAATGGTATCCCCCGAGGAGCCCGACACACTATAAGCGCCCTGGCAAAGCCCGGCGCCGGAGATCTTGAATATGGAAGCCCTCGTCAATATTGCTCTCGTCCTCGCGGTCGGCGCGGTCGCCGTCGTGCTCGGCATGGGGCTTTACAACATGTTCAAGGGCGGGTCAGGCAATACCTCGCAAAAGCTGATGCGCGCGCGGGTGATCCTTCAGGCGCTCGCGGTGGCGCTTTTAATGGCCGCGCTCTATTTCTTCGGCCCGCAGCGATAGGCGTAATATGGTCAAGCTCAACAAGATCTATACCAAGACCGGCGATGACGGCACGACGGGGCTGGTTGACGGGCCGCGTCGGCAAAAGGACGATCTGCGGGTCGAGGCCTATGGTACGGTCGATGAGACCAATGCCGCGATCGGGCTGGCGCGGCTGCACACCAGGGACATGGCCCGGGTCGACCACACGCTTTCGCGCATCCAGAACGATCTCTTCGATCTCGGCTCGGACCTTGCAACGCCCGGTCCGGACGAAGGGCGGCAATACAGGGCCTTGCGGATAACGGGGCGGCAGGTCGAATGGCTGGAAAACCAGATCGACATGTTCAACGCCCCGCTCGAGCCGCTCAAGAGCTTCGTTCTTCCCGGCGGCACGCAGCTTGCGGCGGCGCTCCATCTGGCGCGTACGGTGGCGCGCCGCGCCGAGCGGATTACGGTGGGGCTCAGGCGCGCCGAGCCAGACGTCAACCCCGAAGCCATCCGCTATCTCAACAGGCTCTCGGACCTGCTGTTCGTTCTGGCAAGGGTTGCCAATTCCAACGGAACCAAGGATGTTCTCTGGGAGCCGGGGCGCCATACGGGCGAGAACAGACCCGGCTGACCTGCTGTCTCCAAGGGCTGGGGCCAAGGGACCGGGAAGCGTTAAAGGGGATTGCGCAATGTTCCTGCCGCTCTATGACAGCAACAAGATCGCCCATATCGAATTCCCTTACGTCAATTACGGGATTGTCGGGGTCACCGTGCTCGTCTTTCTCGTCCAGTGGGCCGGCGGGCAGGCCGGACTCGACCGGGCGCATGTCGAATATGGCATGATCCCGGTTGTGGTGCGGAATGTGGTGGAGGGTCCGGTGCCCTGGCTGCCGGACCAGATAACGCTTCTTTCCTATATATTCCTGCACGCCGACATCTTCCATCTTCTTTCCAACATGCTGTTTCTCTGGGTCTTTGGAGACAATGTCGAGGACGCGCTGGGGCATGTGAAATATCTCGTCTTCTACCTTCTGTGCGGGGTGCTGGCAGCGCTCGCCCACCTCGTTATCTATCCCGACAGCTACGGACCCCTCGTCGGCGCATCCGGGGCGGTGGCCGGGATTATCGGCGCCTATCTCGTGCTGTACCCCCATGTGCGGGTGTTCGTGCTCAACAAGATCATCATCATGTTTCCGCTGGCCCTGCCGGCCTGGGCAGTCCTGGGCATCTGGATCCTCACCCAACTGTTTTACATTTCGGCCGGCACCGATGACGGGGTCGCCTGGTGGGCGCATATCGGCGGGGTTGCCGCAGGCGCAGCGCTGGTCTTGGTCTTCCGGCGCCGCAAGCCGCTGGCTGCAGGGTAAGGATTTGTTAGGGCCGCAGGCTTAGGCTCGGGGGACAGTCAAAGTTTCCGGAGCGGTGCGTTGAGCGATATTGCACCGGCATTGGTGGCCACAAAGCAGGCCCAGACCCTGCATACGGCCCAGATCGCCATGGTCAAAAAGCAGCATGAGATGGAGATGAGCCTCGTCAACATGCTGACCCAGGCCGTCGAGAACGCCCCACGGCCCGACGGCACCGGTACGATCGTCAACAAGAGCGCCTGAGCAGGCGCTTGCCGCCCATGCTCATCAAGCACTCCCCGGCCTCCATCGTTCACCAACTCGCCAAAGGCGAAGCACGCTCGCCCCAGACCATGCTGGCGCTGGTGGCGAAGATGCGTTCGCAAATGGCAATTGACATCGCGGCGGACGCACACAGGGCGCCGCAAAACGAAATCGAGGCGGCAGAGGGGCTTGTGGACAGGAACGCCTGACCCGGCCGGTTCGGCCTCTCAAATTTCCAGCAGCGCTTCAATCACGCGATAGCCGTCTTCGCTGTCCCAGTGAGCGGGACCCTGGAGCACGGCGATTTCGCACGCTTTTTCGTCGAGCAGGATTGTCGCGGGCAGGCCCAGGGTCACTGCCTCATTGCGCAGGCGCTCGAAGACGCGGTAGCTGGGATCGGCATAAAGCGCCAGATTTTCAGCGCCGATCTCTTCGAGGAATTCCTGCGCCGCCACCGGGCCGTCACTCCCGATATCGAGGCTGATGGCGACGACCTCGAAATTTTCACCGCCAAAACGCGCCTCGATGGCATCAAGATCGGGCATTTCTTCCCGGCAAGGGGCGCACCAGGTGGCCCAAAAATTGACCAGCAGCTTCTTGCCCGCGAAATCGGCCAGCGTGCGCTCGGCGCCCCCGGCGTCGATGAAGGCGAGGTCGGCATAATTGCGCCACTGGCTCGAAGGCATGAGGGCGGCCAACTCGCCTCCGGCAACGCCATTGACCGCGGCAGCGGCCTCGGCCCGGGCCGGACACTCATTGGCGGCGCCAGTCCCGGCATTGCTAAGCCAGATTGCCGCCGCTATACCTGTCGCCGCAGCGAAAAGCCCTGCGCCGAGAATGAGCGGGCGGCGGGATTTGGTCTGCGTTTGGGTCATATCCGTCCGGTTTGTTACCGCCAGAAATCTTAGGGGCGCCGATGAGCAATCGCATGTGGGGAGGACGGTTCGCGTCCGGTCCCGACGCCATCATGGAAGAGATCAACGCCTCAATAGGGTTCGATCAGCGGCTTTACAAGCAGGACATTGCGGGCTCGATCGCCCACGCCAAAATGCTGGCCGCCACCGGTATACTGACGGGCGAAGATAGAGACGCCATCATTTCGGGTCTAGAGGCGGTCCGCGACGAGATCGCGCAGGGCAGGTTCACCTTTTCGCGAGCGCTCGAGGACATTCACATGAATGTCGAGAGCCGGTTGAAAGAGCTGATCGGCGAGCCAGCGGGGCGGCTGCATACCGCACGCTCGCGCAATGATCAGGTGGCGACCGATTTCCGGCTCTATGTGCGCGACTGCATTGACATGCTGGCGGCCCAGATCGAAACGCTCCAGCGCGTGCTGGTGGAGCGGGCGGAGCAGGAAGCGGGCAGTGTCATGCCCGGTTTCACCCATCTTCAGAGCGCTCAGCCCGTAACCTTCGGTCATCATCTGCTCGCCTATGTGGAAATGTTTTCGCGCGACAGGGGGCGCTTTCTGGATGCGCGTGCGCGATTGAACGAGTCCCCGCTTGGCTCGGCGGCGCTTGCCGGAACTTCATTTCCGATCGACCGGGAGATGACGGCGAACGAGCTGGGATTCGACCGGCCGACGGCCAATTCGCTCGATGCGGTCTCGGACCGCGATTTCGTGCTTGAAACGCTGGCTGCAACCTCAATCTGCGCCATGCATCTTTCGCGCTTTTCCGAAGAGCTGGTCATCTGGTCGTCCGCCCAGTTCGGCTTTATCAGGCTTTCGGACAAGTTCTCGACCGGCTCGTCCATCATGCCGCAAAAGCGCAATCCGGACGCGGCCGAGCTGATCCGGGCCAAGGTGGGGCGGATTTTCGGTGCGTTCACTTCGCTCCTTATGGTGATGAAGGGGCTTCCGCTCGCCTATTCCAAGGACATGCAGGAAGACAAGGAAGTGGCGTTCGACGCGCTCGACACGCTTTCGCTCTCGCTTGCGGCGATGACTGGCATGGTGAGTGATCTCGAAGTCGACCGCGACAAGATGCAAAACGCGGCCGGCGCTGGGTTTTCCACGGCCACCGATCTTGCGGACTGGCTCGTGCGGGCGGCCAATGTACCGTTCCGCGAGGCGCACCACATTACCGGCCGCGCCGTGGCGGCGGCGGAGGCAAAGGGGTGCGGCCTCGAGGGGCTGACGATCGAGGACTTCAAGGCGATCGATGAACGCATCACAAGCGCGGTCCACAAGGTGCTGGGGGTGGAAAACTCGGTCAAGTCACGCACCAGCTATGGCGGCACGGCCCCTGCAAATGTGCTCAAGCAGGTTGCGCTGTGGCGCGAGCGGCTGGGTGCGGGAGAATAGCGGCAAGTGGTCCATCATTTCCATTATCGCGACGGCAATCTCCACGCCGAGGATGTGGACCTCACTGCGCTGGCCGAAGAGGTCGGCACGCCCTTTTACTGCTATTCGTCGGCAACCTTCAGGCGTCATGTGCGGGTGATGCGCGAGGCCTTTTTCGGGATCGATACGCTCGTGGCCTATGCGATGAAGGCCAACTCCAATCAGGCGATCCTGAGGCTCGTTGCGGCTGAGGGTGCCGGCGCGGATGTGGTGTCGCTTGGCGAACTCGAACGGGCGCTCAGGGCCGGGATCGCGCCGGACAGGATCATCTTTTCGGGCGTCGCCAAGACCGAGGCCGAGATGAGGCGTGGGCTCGGAGCCGGCATTCTCTGCTTTAACGTGGAAAGCGAGCCTGAGCTCGAGCGGCTGGACCGGGTGGCCGGCGAGATGGGGACAGTCGCCCCGGTTTCGGTGCGGGTCAATCCCGATGTCGATGCCAGAACCCATGCCAAGATCTCGACCGGCAAGTCCGAAAACAAGTTCGGCATTCCCTATCAACGCGCCGAGGCGGTCTATGCGCGCATCGCAGCCAGCAGGAACCTCAATGCTGTCGGCGTCGACATGCATATCGGGAGCCAGATCACCGATCTCGAACCATTCGGAAACGCATTCGCTCTTCTGGCGGAACTGGTCGGAAGGCTGCGTGCTGCCGGACACGAAATCCGGCACGTCGATGTCGGGGGCGGGCTCGGCATACCCTACCAGCAGGACAACACCCCGCCGCCCGATCCGGCGGAATATTCAGAAGTGGTCCGCCGGCATGTCGCCCCGCTCGGCTGCGCTTTGATCCTCGAGCCGGGGCGGCTGATCGCGGGCAATGCGGGCATCCTCGTGACGCGGGTCGAATATGTGAAACAGACCGCGTCAAAGAGCTTCGTTATCGTTGATGCCGGGATGAACGATCTCATCCGTCCCACGCTCTATGAGGCCCATCACGACGTGCTGCCGGTGGTCGCCCCGGAACCGGGCGAGAGAAAGACCATCCGCGCCGATATCGTCGGCCCGGTCTGCGAGACGGGCGACTATCTCGCCCTTGACCGCCAGATGGCCGACGTCGCTGAGGGCGATCTTCTTGCGGTCATGACGGCTGGGGCCTATGGCGCGGTAATGTCCGGCACCTACAATACGCGCCCGCTGGTCCCGGAGGTTCTCGTTGAGGGCGGACGCTGGCACGTGATCCGCCCGCGCCAGACGCTCGATCAACTCATCGGGCTCGATAGCGTGCCGGACTGGGTTTAGGTAGAGTTGCTATTCAGCAGCTAGTGCTCTCATTCCCTCACCCGTCGCTTCGCGTCGACCTCTCCCCCAAGGGAGAGGTGAATCTGCCAACGTTTAAGCCGCTTTGGCCATGCGATCGGGGATGACCCCGCGCAACATCCTGTAAGGCGCAAGCAATACCAGCGCGACGAGCAGCTTGACGATGAAATCGCCTGCTGCCAGCGATATCCAGAGCGGGGTCTGGAAGCCGAAGACCGAGAGGAACGGCACTGGGAAGGCGAGCGAGGAATCCTCATAGCCCAGCCCGGTGTCGATAAAGGCAAAGCTTGCGGCAAAGGCGATGCCGAAAAACAGCACCGTATCGATGGCCGAACCAAAGGTGGACGAGACCAGCGGGGCCTTCCACCAGCTTGCAGCGCGCAAACGGTCGAAGACCTGCGTATCGAGCAATTGGGCGATGAGGAAGGCGGTGCCAGAGGCTATGGCGATGCGCGGCGAGGCGAGGGATATGCTCATCGCGACTGCAATGGCAAAGCCGACCAGAACCACCTTGCGCGCCGCCACCGGACCGAAATGGCGGTTGGTGAGGTCGTTGACCATGAAGGCAAGCGGGTAGGTGAAGGCACCCCAGGTGAGGATTTCGGCGAGATCGACGCCACTGATCCTGGCCTTGACCGGAAACTGAACGAGAAAATTGGACGCGGTCACAACGACCGCCATGGCCAGAACGGCCAGAACAAAACGCCTCATTTTGGCGCAACCTTCCCAAAAGCGGCAAGTGACCGCCGGTTAAATCCATTGCAGCGAACCGGCAGGTGACCGGCGCTGACAGCAGGCGTGCTTATCCCAGCAAGTGGGAAAAGCCAAGCGCCGCGCCCGGGTGCCGGACACGGCGCTGAAATATTTTAAAGCCCAAGCTCGGCCCAGCTCAGCTGGCAAGCGCCTGGCGGATTTCCTTCTTCAGGCCGAGGGCACGGTCCGAAAGGTCCGTATCATTGGCCTTCATCAGGAAGGCGTCGAGACCGCCGCGGTGCTCGACAGTGCGCAGGGCAGCAGCCGAAACGCGCAGCTTGACCTGACGGTCGAGCGCCTCGGAAATCAGCGTCACATCGCAAAGGTTGGGCAGAAAACGGCGGCGGGTCCGGTTGAGCGCGTGGCTCACATTGTTGCCGGTCATAACGCCCTTGCCGGTCAATTCACAGCGCCGAGCCATAATCGTAAATCCTGTCAATCAAAGACCGGCGCCGGGGCAAGCCCCCAGCGCACAAGCCTGGGTTTGTTAGAAGGTTGGCGGCTAAATAGACAAAGGCGCCCCGCGCGTCAAGCATCTAGGGTCAGGACCTGCTGATTCCGCACTCACTATGGCGGAGAAAACGACTATCCGGTGCGTCAAGCCTTCGCTCGCGTATCAACACGCGCTGCACGTCTATCCTGCCGGGCTGGCCAAATCCGGCAGCGTCGTGCGCATCGAATTAACGGTCCTGATCCTGTGGCTTTTATGATCCGGCCCAATCTGGACAGACGGGAATCGGGCAGGCAGGCTGGTTGGCACCCTGATTCGTTTGCGGCCCGCCGTCTCCCTGCCGGATGCGGCAAGTTATGTGTGAGCTTTGCGCGTGCTGAATACCCTTGCCCGGTCGCTGGCCGTTGTCACCTTTTCTCTTTTTTCGGCCTTTGCTGCCCTGGCCCAGCAGCCAGGGACGGTCGCTCAATATGTGGTGACCCTCAACGGGATCAATGTCGCCTATCTCGGCGTGCGCCTCAATTTCGAGGGGAGCGCCTATCAGCTCGATCTTTCCGCCGAGGTCATAGGACTTGCCCAGATCGTCGCGCAAGGATCGGGCGCGGTCAATTCGGGCGGCAGGGTCACCGGAACAGGTCTCGCCTCGGAGCGCTTTTATCTCGAAACGCGCACAAGTACCGAACGCTTTTCGGTCGAGGCGCGGTATGCTGGCGGCAATGCCAATCATGCAAGCGTCAGCCCGGCCCTGCCAGAAAATCCTGATCGCGTGCCGGTGACGGCGGCGCATAGGCGTGGGGTCAACGATCCCATTGCAAGCTTCATCCTGCGCGGGGCGGGGCTCGATGAAAGCCTTTGCAACCGCTCGATGGCGATATTCACCGGCATTGAACGGTTCGATCTGCAGCTTTCCTTCGCCCGGATGGACACGGCAACCTCGAGCCGGACCGGCTATCAGGGACCGGTCATTGCCTGCGCCATGCGCTACCATCCGATTTCAGGCCATTTCAACTCGTCCGAGATCACGGCCTATCTCAGGAACAACCAGCGCATGATGGCGTGGTTTGCGCCCTTGGGGGACAGCGGCTTTTTCATCCCCTACCGCGTGCTGATCGGTACGAGTTTCGGGGACCTCTCAATGGTCCTGACGTCCATCCAGTAACAGGTCTGTTCACGCCGGCTGCCGTCGTGCCTGGGCGCGCCGGCCTGTCCCATTCCGGAACGGTCAAAATCTTTTTTGCCAACAGGACACGAATCCGGTGCCAGGTTTGCCGGGTTTTTGCCGTTTACAGCGCCGCCAGCGTGAAAATTTTCTGCGTCAATCAGTGCTTAAGATTCGGCCGTGAATGCGGGTGGTTAACCTCGTGGTAACCAAGATGAACGCGATGTGGCCTTTCGAGCGCCATTGGCGAGGTTCTGGCGGCGGTGCCGTTCCTTCTTGTGTGAGTCGCGTGTTCATACCCACAACATGCTGTGCAGAACAAAGCCGGACTCGTGATTCCGGCCCGATTCGGACCGAGTTTGTTCCTTGTTCGTTCGAAATCTTAATTCGGACATCAAAACCGCCATTGCGTTTCCCGTTTCGGTACACCACTTTGGATGTGCGCCGCGCGCCCGACTCATATCAGCCCTGGCTTTTTTCCCTCATGTCCCTGCTGCCTTCCCAATCGGTCAAAGCCGTGCTTGGTCCGACCAATACCGGCAAGACACACTATGCGATCGAGCGCATGCTCGCGCACCGGTCGGGGCTGATCGGCCTGCCGCTCAGGCTCCTGGCGCGCGAGGTCTATGCCCGGATCGTCGAGCGCGCGGGGGAGGCGAGCGTGGCGCTGGTGACCGGCGAGGAGCGGATCGTGCCCAAGGCGGCGCGCTATTGGGTGGCGACGGTCGAGGCCATGCCGTCCGACCTCACGACCGATTTCCTTGCCATTGACGAAATCCAGACTGCCATCGATTTCGACCGCGGCCACGTTTTCACCGACCGCATTCTTCATGCGCGGGGAATGACGGAAACGCTGCTGCTCGGCGCTCAGACGATGGAGCCGGTCATCCGCAGGCTGCTCCCGCATGCCGACATCCAGTTCCGGCCGCGCTTTTCAAAGCTCAGCTGGGCGGGCTCGAAACGCATATCGCGCCTGCCGCGCCGTTCCGCGGTCGTCGCCTTTTCGGCGAGTGAGGTCTATGCCATTGCCGAATTGCTGCGCCGCGAGCGCGGGGGCGCTGCGGTGGTCATGGGCGCGCTCTCCCCGCGCACGCGCAATGCTCAGGTCGAGCTGTTCCAGAATGGGGACGTTGATTTTCTCGTTGCCACCGATGCCATCGGCATGGGGCTCAATCTCGACGTCACCCATGTGGCCTTCGCTTCGGATTCCAAATTTGACGGACGGCTTTACCGCCCGCTGGTCCCGGCCGAAATCGGACAGATCGCGGGCCGCGCCGGCCGCCATATGCGCGATGGAACATTCGGTGTGACGGGCGGGTGCGAACCCTTCGATGAAGAGACGATCGAGCGGCTCGAAGCGCATGATTTCGAGCCGGTCAAGGTCCTGCAATGGCGTAACCGCGTGCTCGATCTCGGCTCGCTCGCAGCCTTGCATGCGAGTCTGGAAAAAACGCCCGAACATCCTGCGCTCACCCGGGTGCCGGTGGCGACCGACCAGCGAGCGCTCGAATTTCTGATGCGGCGCGAGGAGGGGCGTCTTGCCACCGGTACCAAAGGCGTGGAACTGGCCTGGGAATGTTGCCAGATTCCCGATTACCGCGACATCTCGCCCGCCGCTCATGGCGAAATCATCGCCAGGGTCTTTTCAGACCTCGCGCGGGGTGGAAAGATCGATGCGGACTGGATTGCCGAGCAGGTCCGCTTCTGCGAGAATACGGAAGGTGACATCGACACCCTGTCCAACCGTATCCGCCAGATCCGGACCTGGACGTTCATATCCAATCGCAGGCACTGGCTGGAAGATCCCGATTACTGGCGCGAAAGAACCCGCAAGATAGAAGATGCGCTGTCCGACGCATTGCATGAAAGGCTGATACAGCGTTTCGTCGATCGCCGGACATCGGTCCTGATGCGCCATCTAAGAGACAAACATATGGTATCACCGCAAATTACCGAAAACGGCGAAGTGACGGTCGAGGGGCACACCATCGGCACGATCGAAGGTTTCCGCTTCACGCTCTCGCGCATCGAGGGGGAGACTGATTCCAAGACGCTGCGCTCGACCGCCGGTTCGGTAATCGCGCCCGAAATCGCAAAGCGCGCGGACAGGCTCGGCGGCGCGCCCAATGAGGAGTTCGTGCTGAGCACCGACGGCGTCATCCGCTGGCGCGGCGAGGTGGTGGCCGAACTTGCCGAGGGGCCGGATCTTTTCAGCCCCCGCATCATCATCCTGGCCGATGAAAGCCTTTCGGGGCCCGATCTGGAAAAGGTCGAGGAGCGGCTGTCGCTTTGGCTTCGGCACCATATCAATACCCAGCTCGAACAGATCCTTGCGCTCAGGGAGCCGGCCGAGCTTGAAGGCACCGCCCGCGGGCTCGCCTATCGGCTTTGCGAAAATCTCGGCATCATTGCCCGCGCCGATGTGGCCGAGGAAGTGAAGGGCCTCGATCAGGACACGCGCGCCAAGATGCGCAAGCTCGGGGTCAAGTTCGGCGCCTACCACATCTATGTGCCGCTCAGCCTAAAGCCTGCGCCGCGCGAGTTGGCGCTGATCCTGTGGGGCCTCAAGAATGGTGGGGTGCGCCAGCCCGGCATTGCCGAATTGCCCCATATCATCCTTTCTGGCCGCACATCCTTTCCCATCGATCCGAACTTTAACCCACGGGTCTATGAGGTCGGGGGGTTCAAGGTGGCCGGCGGCCGCATCGTGCGGGTCGATATCCTCGAGCGGCTTGCCGACATCATCCGCCCGCTTATCGCGTACGACGCCAACCGGCCCGTCGATACGCCGCCGCCCGATGGCGCGGCAGAAGCCAATGGGTTCCGCGTCACGGTCGAGATGACTTCGCTTCTCGGCTGTGCGGGCGAGGATTTTGCCTCGGTGCTCAAATCGCTGGGCTATCGGGTGCGCCGCACGCCCAAGCCACCGGCAGGGCCTGCGGTCGAAGGTGCCGAACCTGTTCCCGGCGAAGCGGCCGCGGCGGCTGAAGCGGCGGAAGCCGTTACGGCGGAAGCGCCGGAAGGTGAGGCGGTTCAGCCCCGGGATGCCGAGACTGTCGCGCCCCAGGAGCCGCAATTTGACGAAGTCTGGTTCCCCGGTGGCAAGCGCCCCGAGCGCAACAAGGGTTCGCGTCCGCAGGGGCGCCGTGAGGGCGGCGACCAGCGCGCCAATGGCCACGGCAAGCCGTTCAAGAACAAGGGCAAGCAGGCAAACAAGGGACCGCGCGAAGACAAGCGCCAGGATCACCGCCCGCGCCCCGAGCGGCGCGAAAAGCCGATCGACCCCGACTCCCCGTTCGCGGCGCTCGCCGCGCTCAAGACGCGGCAGTGACAGCGCCCGCGCCCGTCCGGCAGCGTCTCGACAAATGGCTATGGCACGCACGCGTGACCAAGAGCCGGACCTTGGCGCAAAAGCTCGTCGAGAGCGGCGCGGTGCGGGTCAACGGGCAGCGTGTCACGGGCCCCGACTACCGCGTAGGAACGGGTGACGGACTGACCATTCTCGTCCATGGGCGGCTGAGGGTGCTCAAGGTCGTCGCGATTGCGGAACGGCGCGGGTCGGCAACCGTTGCCGCAGCACTATACGAGGATATTTCGCCCGTCGTTCCAAAGGCGGAAAGCTGATCCGTTCGCGGGCCCGGATGTGGCACAAAGCGGTCTTGAAACACCGGTCAAAACCGTTTAGCAACCAAGCCCGACCGGCGGAAGGTGCCGGTGCGCCTCACAGTCTTCTGCCTCATCGGACCCTGGCTCCATGACCTATGTCGTTACCGACAACTGCATCAAGTGCAAGTATACCGACTGCGTGGAGGTATGCCCGGTCGACTGTTTCTATGAGGGCGAGAACATGCTCGTCATCCATCCCGACGAGTGCATCGATTGCGGGGTATGCGAGCCCGAATGCCCGGCGGAAGCCATCAAGCCCGATACTGAATCCGGGCTCGATCACTGGCTCGAGGTGAACGCCAAATATGCCTCGGTCTGGCCCAATCTGACCGAAAAGCGCGAGCCGCTGCCGGAGGCGGCCGAGATGGACGGGGTCGAGGGCAAGTTCGAGAAGTATTTTTCCGAAGCGCCGGGCGAGGGTGACTAGGCCGCAGAAAGTGCGGCATCCGCCTTTGCTTTCCATCAGGGTCCGGCGTCAGTTGCCGGCCCGGCTAGAGCGCTGATTCGTAACTTTTGATTTTGTCGCAAAACTGTGGTATTGTTTCCACAACCAGTCGTTGAACTCCTCGCTCCGAACCATGCCCTAAGGGCATTTTTTTGTGACAGAATGTCAAACGGGTGCAGAACTGGCCGGGTTTGTTGGTCCGGCCAGGAGGACAATGCGATTGGCGCGACGGCCCATCCCGGACTGTCCAGGTATCATTTGTGAGACGCGTCGGCCTTAATCGAACGTGTCCATAAAAGGCGTCAACAGGAGTAGCCCCATGGCAACTAAAAAGACCACGCAGCGTGCGGGGTTCAAGACCGGCGAGTATATCGTTTACCCCGCTCATGGTGTTGGCCTTATCAATGCAATCGAGGAGCAGGAAGTAGCAGGACTGAGCCTCGAGCTGTTCGTCATCAGCTTCGAGCAGGACAAGCTCACGCTGCGCGTACCTGTTGCCAAGATCAATTCCGTCGGCATGCGCAAGCTCGCCGAGCCCGAGACCATTGCCAAGGCGCTGGAGACCGTGACCGGCCGCGCGCGCGTCAAGCGCACCATGTGGAGCCGCCGCGCCCAGGAATATGAGGCAAAGATCAATTCGGGCGATCTCATTGCGATTTCCGAGGTCGTGCGCGATCTCTACCGCTCCGAGGACCAGCCCGAGCAGTCCTATTCGGAACGCCAGCTGTTCGAGCAGGCCATGGACCGCATGAGCCGCGAAATCGCCGCCGTCAACAAGATCACGCTGACCGAGGCGGTCAAGCTCATCACCAAGAACCTTTCAAAGAACCCGCGCCGGGCCGCCAAGTCCGATGAAGCGGCCGAGGAAGCCGCGTAGGCGCTGTCTCGGTTTGAAGCAACAAGGCCGGCCCATCGGGACCGGCCTTTTTTGTTTCATCTATCTGAGTGGCACTCATCGCGCCACAATGGCCCCGGACCTTCAGAAGCCGGCTTCCTTGCGCGAAGCGTGGGCGAGCTTTGTGAGCAGCGCGTCGGGTATGGGATTGCGTGGCGAAAAGGTAATGCCGGTCTTTGTGGCCTTGAGCCCGGCGGCGGCTATTTCGTCGCTGTGCGCGGCAATGGCGCCTTTGCCGAAATAGACGCCACATTGCTTGCTGAAGGCGGCATAGCTCGCGACGATCGTTTTTCCGTACCCGAACCCGGGCATATCGTACATGATCAGCTCATCGGCGTCGGGAAGAGCCCGGGCCAATTGCGATCGCATGTGGCTCAGAAGGGGCCGGAACTGTTCAGGGGCTGCAGTGATGTAGGACTCATGGTCGGTAAATTTCGACATTGCCAGCCTCCGGAGAGCATCCTTCTTGCAGGTAGCCCTGTCTACGCTCGGACGACAGGGCCCGACCCTACTCCACCCGCACGATCTTGTACGGCGCGCCCGATTCCACTGGGTCGCCGGGCAAGAGATTGTTGACAACGAGGAACAGCTCGCGCCCGCGATTGAGCGAGCCCATGCGGGTGGCGAGCGTATCGGCATCGTCATTTGCGCCGGCCCGAACGAGGCGGAGCTTGACCGTGCGGATGGCCGCAAGGTCGGAGGGCTGGGTGCGGCGCAGGCTGGAGGTGGTTTCCTCGGCCGCGCGGCGGAAGGCTTCGGTGTCTTCCTTGCTTGCGAAAATGAAGCGGTAGACATTGCCGTCGATGCGCGCGACCGCCACGTGAAAATGCCATTGCTCGGTGCGCGCGCGTCCCGAGGCCATTTCGATGCCGTTGACCGTCCGGGTGGCGACGGTTTCCGGCATCAGTCCGGCGATCCAGCCCGAGCGCAGATAATCGGCAAGCCCGGTCTGGGCCGGAACCGAGGCGCCATCAAAGCGCAGCGCCGCACCGTCGCTGGCGACGGCCACCACCGCCTGGTTGGAGATCTGAAGCTCGTAGCCGCGCGGGGCTGTAAAGGTCAGCCTCTGGCCCGGGTTGATATAGCGCTGGCCGACGATCGCGCCCTGCTTGGTCGAGTCCCCGAAATCGATTCCCTCGATCGCCTCGAGATATTCCGCGCGGCCGGCAACGCCGGTGCCGGGCGGGCCGTAGGAGCGCGCAACTTCGGCGGCGCGCTGGATGCGGTCTGGCGTTGCGGGGTGGGAGGAGAGAAAATCCTCCCCGCCATTGCCCGCTGAGGCGAACTGGGCGAACCGGCCCATGGCCGTGAGGAACCGCGCGGCCGCATGGGGATCATAGCCGGCGCGCGCCGCGATCTTGATACCCTCGCGGTCCGCTTCGAGTTCCTGGGCTTGGGAGAAGGCCGCAAGCGATTGTGCGGTACGTTCCGCGGTCTGATTGGGGTCGATCACCCCGCCCAGCACTCCGGTGATCACCCGGTCGACGATCTCTGAGGTCCGTACCCTGTTGGAGCGCGCCCGGGCGTGGCGGAGCGTCACGTGAGCAATCTCATGGGCGATGACGGCGGCCAGTTCGCTCATGTCGTTGGCGAGCGCGAGAATGCCTCGCGTTACGTAAATGAAGCCGCCCGGAAGCGCGAAGGCGTTGACTTCCGACGAATCGAGAATGGTGATGGTGAATTGGGTATTGGGCTGTTCGGCGGCAGCCAGCAGGTTCGAAACCATGCGCGCCAGCATCACTTCCGTCCTGCGGTGCTCATAGACCCCGCCATAGGCCGAGATGATGCGCGGATGCTCGCGCAGCCCGATCACCGCATCTTCGGGGTCGGTGCCTGCGGGCACGGCCGGCGCCTGACTGCCGATCTGGCGCGTTGCGATGTCCGAATTCCCGCCCAGAAGCGTCGTGCAGCCGGCAATGCCGGCGACCAGCGTGAGGCTGGTGCCGGTGAGGAAAGCCCGTCTTGTGATGCCGGTCCTGTCCATTATCCGCCCAGAACCTCGATCTGTTCGGGATGGCTGACGAGCACGCGCGGGCCGTCATGGGATTCGACCCAGCCGCGCACGCGGATCACGCGGTTCTCCAGCCCTTCGATATCAAAGCCCTCGCGCTCAAAGAGCCGCAACCCGCTGCCCTCGACGACGACGGTGAAATCTTCCTTCCAGTGGCGCCCGAAATTTAGATAGGCGCGGCCACCGGTAAGATCGGCATTGAGTACGCGGCCTTCAACCAGTTCGTATTGACCGATGCGCTCGAGAAGCGCTTCGGGTCGGGTCGCGTCCCGGATCTGGTAAAAGGGATCACGCCACACGCCGCGCCGCTCGGCACGGCCCTGCCTTTCGGCGGCATAAAGTTCTGCGAGGCAGGCGCGGTTGTCGGGGAAGGAATAGACGCGGGCGAGGCCTGCCTTCAGCATCTCGCCCTGCACCCATTTTTCCCCGTCATCATGCTCGACGAGGATATGGGCGAGGGCGCGGCCATGCCTGTCGCGGCTTTCCCCGCCATAAAACAGCGCGACCTCCCGGCCCAAGGTCAACGATTCCATCAGCGCCTTGGCCTCGTCGCCGAGCGGCCATGCTTCAAAATCCGGGCGGCCGAGCGGAAGTTTGGGCGCCTGTATGCCGACAAGGCGGACCGTCAGCCCGGTGTCGAGATCGAAAGTGTCGCCATCGGAAATCGTAACCACGCGACCGGTGGGCCCCGGGGTAAGTTCGTTGCAGAACTGGGCTAGGGCAGGCGATGACACAGCCGCGGCCAGGCCGAAAACGGTCACAAGCAAGGGTCTGAACAAGAACAGGCCTCTATCCGCATAAATCCGCACCGCGCTCGCGAGCCGCCGTACACCGCTTCCGATTCGCCGATCCTAGCGGCCGGAATGGCGCGTGACGCAAACAAGACCGCCCGCCTTCCCCCAAGCGCACGGGATTCGATCCGGCCCCAGTTTGCACCCAATTGCGGCAAAAATCATCAAGATTGTCGGGTTTGCGCGGCCGCCCCTAAAGCGCGAGTATCGATGGCCGTGAATTGAGCGAGGCGATGTCCATCCCTGCCATGACCTTGTAGCGGTCGGCGATCTCCTGAAGTTCGCCCATTGAAAGCACGTCCTCGATATTGCCGAAGGCCCCGCCGCACCGCTCCTCGACAATCTGCATGACCTGATCGGGTCCGTTGCCGCGATTGGCGAGCACCAGCCTGTTCGTGGCGGGACGCCGCTCGGCCTCATAGGCCTCGAGCGCCTGGGGACCAATCCCGTGAGCGAGAAACTCGCGCACCAGCACGCGCGCATCGAGAATGGCTTGGGACGCGCCGTTCGAGCCGATCGGGTACATGGGGTGTGCGGCGTCTCCGAGAAGGGTCAGCCGCCCGAACGTCCATTGCTCGATCGGGTCGCGGTCGACCATGGGGTATTCATAGCATTGCGCCGCGGCTCTAACGAGCGCGGGGATGTCGAGCCATGGGAAGGCCCAGCTTTCGAAGCTGGGCAGGAAATCGTCGAGATTGGCGACGCGGTTATAGCTTTCGCGCCTGTAGCTCGCGGTCCTGGGATCAAAGCGCAATTCCGCGATCCAGTTGATCAGCACATTGCCTTCCGCGTCAGGGGGCGTAATGGGATAGGTCACGAATTTCTGGTTCTGGTGGCCGAAATAGGCGACCGTTTCCCCGCCCAGGAACTGGGGGCCGGTGGTCGTGCCGCGCCAGAGCACCGCGCCGCCCCAGACCGGTGCGCCCTCATCGGGGACCATTTTCCTGCGCAGACTCGAATGGATGCCATCGGCGGCGACAAGCACGTCGCCCGTGACCGCGGTTTCGCCCCCGGCCGTGCGGATATGAGCGGTTATGGCGCCGTCCCGCTCTTGGGTGGCATCGAAGATTTCGGCGCCGAGCGTCACCGTATTTCCTGTCGCGAGCAAGGCGCGGTAGAGCAGCAATTGCAGTTCGCCGCGGTGCAGGGAATATTGTGGCCAGTTGTAGCCGGCCTTGATGCCGCGCGGCTCGGCCCAGATGCGGTTGCCAAGCTTGGAAAAGTAAATCAGCTCGCGCGAGCGCACGCCGACGCGCTCAAGCTCGGCCTCAAGCCCCATCTCGAACAACTCGCGGACCGCGTGTGGCTGGACATTGATCCCCACGCCCAGAGGCAGGATTTCCGGAGCGCGCTCGAAAATCCGGAACGGCAGTCCCGCCTGATGGCAGCTGAGGGCGAGTGCAAGACCGGCGATGCCGGCGCCAGAGATGATGATCACGTGAGGGTCCGAGCTGATGGCATCTAGAGAAGTTCGAAAACCGAGAGTTCCACCCATTGGGGACGCTTGGCGCCCGCGGCAATGAACAGCCGCGTGTTAAGCCAATCGTACCGTGGATCGGACGTGCGGAAGGTACAGGCAAAGCGCATATAGTATTTTGAAAAGGGCACGTCCTCGCCGGCGCGCAATGCCGACTTGATCTCGGGCGAGGCGGCGCGAAGGCCGCGATTGTCAAAGGCGATTCTTGCGCCATCATGGGTGCGGATGAACTGGATGGCCTCGATGCTGGCAAAGGCGCCGGAATCGGTCTGCCGGTCACCGCCTAAGGGCAGGACTTCGCCCGACAGGCGCCCGCCCGTTACCGTGCCGCCGAGCACGGGAATGAAGCGCTCAAGCGCCGGTTGCACCTCGATGGGCTCGCCCAGATCGAGCCGTATTGAGCAAAGCGGTGCAAAGTCTGGCGTCCAGTCCAAGTGTTCGGCCCCCGAGGCCGGGAAGGAAATCAGCCGTCCCGGCACCTAATTGTTATGTCCGATACCTCATGCACCGAAAGCGGGTGCCGGGGCAAGACCGGGGCGGTGTTCAAAGCTTTTGCCGCAACTCGTCGATCTTCTGGATCACGTCTTCGAGCTCGGACTTGAGCGCCAGCCGCTCGGCCTCCGACCGTTTGGCGGCAACGGCAAGCGCGGCCTCGAGTTCGGCAGTGGCCCGTTTAAGCTTGGCCAGGGCGGCAACGGACATGGACAAGCTCCGGGGTGATGGTGGAAGACAGGGTGGTGATCCCGACAGGATTCGAACCTGTGACCCCAAGATTAGGAATCTTGTGCTCTATCCTGCTGAGCTACGGGACCACACGAGACGTCTGATACACCGGTTCGGGGGGTAAATTGAACCCCTTTGTTCGGGTCAGAAACTGTCCTTGGCTTTCCTGAGTGCGCCGAACACCTCGGCTGCCGGGGCGCCTTCGAGCTTCACGGCCCGTGCAATCGCCGCATCGTCGGCGCGCAGGAAGGGGTTGGCTGCGATTTCATCGGCCAGACGTGAGGGGATGGTGGGCTCGCCATTGTCGATCTGGCGCTGGGCCTCTTCGGCGCGCGCCTTGAGCGCAGCATTGTCGGGATCGACCGAAAGCGCGAAGGCGGCATTGGAAAGGGTATATTCGTGGCCGCAATAGACTTTCGTTTCAGGATCGAGCGCGCGCAGGCGCAGGAGCCCCTCCCACATCATCTCCGGCGTGCCCTCGAACATGCGGCCAACGCCGAGCGAAAAGAGGGCGTCGGCCGCAAAGAGCAGCTTTTCGGCCTGGGCGTAATAGGCGATGTGGCCATTGGTATGGCCGGGCACGTCGATGACATCGAATTCGGTTCCGCCGACCTTCACCCTGTCGCCGCCCGAAACCAGATGATCGAGCCCTTCGATCTTGTCCTTTTCCCCGCGCGGCCCATAGACGGTCGCGCCGTATTTATCCTTGAGGGGCAGGATGGCGTCGGTGTGGTCGGAATGGTGGTGGGTGATGAGAATGAGATCGAGGGTCCAGCCGCGCCTTTCGAGCGCTGAAACGATGGGTGCGGTTTCCGGTGCGTCGATCGCTGCGACCTTGCCGGTCCCACCGTCGCGGATCAGCACGCCGAAATTAGTCTCGAGGGCACCAAAGAGCTCGATTTCAACAGTCATTACGTTCCTTTCCTGATTGCCCCGAACATAGAAACCCGGAGGCGATGGGGCAAGGGTTTGACCTTTGATCGCTCGCGCCCACATAGTGGCGCAAATTGCGGAGGGCAGATGACACCCGATGTCGAGGGGCTGATCAAATTTTACAAGTCCCCCCTGGGGCGACTGACGCGGCACTATATCCGCGAGCAGGTGAGCGCGCTTGCCGGGGACGTGACCGGGCTGCGCATTCTTGGCCTGGGCTTTGCCACCCCCTATCTGCGTGGGGCGCTCAAGGGCGCCGAGCGGGTGCTGGCCTTCATGCCGGCCCGGCAGGGTGCTTCGGCCTGGCCGCGCGAAGGGCCGTCCCACACGGTTCTCTGCGACCCGCTCGAAATGCCGCTGACCGATGCTGCGGTCGATCTCGTGGTTATCGTCCACGGGTTCGAGCATGTGGTCGATGCCGAAGAATTCATGCGCGAGCTCTGGCGGGTTTGCGCGCCCAATGCCCGGCTGGTCATTGCCGTACCCAAGCGGCGCGGGCTCTGGGCCGGCATCGACAACACGCCCTTAGGCTTCGGCCACCCCTATTCTCGCGGGCAGATGGACGCCCTGCTGCGTGGGCATTCCTTTACGCCCGAAGCCTGGCGCGACTGCATCTATTTCCCGCCCTTCCGCTCCGGTCCGGTGCTGCGCTCGGCGCGGCTTCTCGAACGCACCGGGCGGCTGTTCGGGCCGACCCTTTCCTCGGTCATGTGCGTGCGGGCAAAAAAGGAGCAGTTCCCCGCCATCGCCCGGCGCAAACCCGCCGAGCGTTATCAGGGCGAGCCGGGGCTGGCCCCGCAGACCGCGCGGTTGGAACTCTGACCTTGCGGTGCCTGGGACGCATGAGGGAAAAAGCCGGTTCCCACTTTTCTGCAACTGCTCTATGGTCCGCCCGGTTTTCTCCCGCCCCCTTGGGCATCCGCCTTGACCGATGGGACCATCCGTGACCGCGCCGCTCGACAGACCGACCCCGCAACCGGGGATTCTCGAAATCGCTCCTTACGTGCCGGGGCGTTCCAAAGGGCTTGGCAAGGGTGCGGAAATCAAGCTTTCGGCCAATGAATCCCCGCTCGGCGCGAGCCCCAAGGCGATCGCTGCCTATAAGGAGGTTGCCGGACGGCTCGAGATCTATCCCGATGGGTCCTCGCGCCAATTGCGCGAGGCGCTTGGCGAGGTCAATGGCATCGACCCGGACCGTATCGTCGTCGGCGCCGGGTCCGACGAGGTGCTGCATCTTCTCGCCCAGACCTATATCGGGGTCGGTGACGAGGCGATCATGAGCCAATATGGCTTCATGGTTTACCCGATCATCACGCGGGCGGCCGGCGGAGTGCCGGTCGTTGCGGCCGAGACCGATTATCGCGCCGATGTCGATGCCATACTGGCCGCGATTAGCGGGAAAACGCGCGTCGTCTTCCTCGCCAATCCCAACAATCCCACCGGCACCTATCTTGGTGCGGACGAACTCGACCGCCTGCATGCCGGGCTGCCTTCTGACGTGCTGCTGGTCATCGATTCGGCCTATGCCGAATATGTGACCGCCGGGGATTACGGGGTCGGCATATCGCTGGTGGAGCGCAGCGAGAATGTGGTCATGGTACGGACCTTTTCGAAAATGGGTCTCGCTGCGGCGCGGGTGGGCTGGCTCTACGGCCCCTCCCATGTCGTTGATGCGGTCAATCGCATCAGGGGGCCGTTCAATGTCTCGGTACCTGGGCAGGTGGCCGCGGCGGCCGCAGCGCGCGATCTGACCTTTACCCGGGCCCTGCGCGACCACAACGCCAAATGGCGTGAGTGGCTGACGGCAGAGCTTTCGGGCAACCGCATGCGGGTCCTGCCCAGCCAGGGCAATTTCATTCTCGTCCTCTTTGCCGACACGCCGGGACAGACGGCGGCGGACGCCAACCGGGCGCTGCTCGAGGCCGGGCTCATCGTGCGCGAGATGGGCGGCTATGGCATACCCAACGGCTTGCGGATTTCAATCGGCAGCGAGGCGGCCATGCGCGCCGTCGCCAGATGCCTCAAGACCTTCATGGACGCTTGATGATCGAAAAACTCGCTCTTATCGGGATCGGGCTTATCGGCTCCTCCATCGCCCGCGGCGTCAAGGCCAAGGACATCGCCCGAACCATTGCCATTTCCACCCGCAAGGCCGAGACCCTGGCCGAAGCCGAAGCCCTGGGCTTGGGCGATCTTTATACGCGGGACCCGGCCGAAGCGGTCCGCGGCGCCGATCTCGTCATCCTGTGCACGCCGGTCGGCGCCTATGAGGCGGTTATGGATGCCATCGCGCCTGCGCTCGAAAAAGGCGCCATTCTCTCCGACGTCGGCTCGGTCAAGGGCCATGTCCACCGGGTGCTGGGCCCCAAGGTGCCCAAGGGGGTGCATTTCGTGCCGGGCCACCCGCTGGCGGGCACCGAGCATTCGGGCCCTTCGGCGGGCTTTGCGGAGCTCTTTGAGAACCGCTGGTGCGTGCTGACACCCGAGGCGGGTACCGATGCCGGAGCAATCGAGACGCTCACCGCCTTCTGGCGGGCGCTGGGGTCAAATGTCGAGACCATGGATCATGAGCATCACGACCTCGTCCTCGCGATCACCAGCCATGTGCCGCATCTTGTGGCCTACAACATCGTGGGCACGGTCGCCGATCTCGAGGCGCACACGAAATCGGAGGTCATCAAGTTCTCGGCCTCGGGCTTTCGCGATTTCACCCGCATCGCGGCCTCTGACCCGGTGATGTGGCGAGACGTGTTTTTGACCAATCGCGACGCGGTGCTTGAGATGCTGGGGCGGTTTCTCGAGGACCTTTCGGTGCTCCAGCGGGCGGTGCGCGTGGGCGACGGTCCTGCCCTTGAAGCGCTTTTTACCCGCACCCGAGCCATTCGCCGCTCGATCATCGAGGCGGGGCAGGAAACGGACGCGCCCGATTTCGGGCGGCCGCACGGTTCCGCGCCGGGGGAGTAGTCAAAACAGCGGGTCGAGCCCCATGACGGGCAGGATGCCGATGAAAACCGTGCCCGCGCGCACCGAAAGGTTCTGGCTATAGGTGCCGTCGGCATCCGGTGTTCCGAGGAAAAGCGCGGCCACGGGATCCTCCGCAAGACCCTCGAAGCGCTCGACCAGCCCGCGCGATGAGACGCTCAGCGTTCCGTTGACGCGACCGGTCCCGTCAAGAAACGCTTCCCCGCTCGCTGAAATTTCCGTTCCTTGGTCCTGGGCGGTAACGTTTCTGAGCGTCAGCGTGCCGTCGGCCGTCTGCCAAAGGCGCATGACGTCCGAACGGCCGAGAAGGTCGAGCGGGGGCACGCCGGTGAGCCGGGCGTCAAGAGTTGCAGCACCATTGACGATCTCGAAGCCTTCCGCGACGACACCATCGAGCCGGGCGAAGATATCGAGCACTGCGCCGCCGGTTGATGGGGTATCGGGCGGGGTTGCATCGACAAGGTGAAGCTCGAAATGATCGGCGCTGCCAAGCGTGGTCTCACCGAAAAGCGCGTCGGTATGGACGAGATTGTCCCCGATCGCGGAAAAACGCGCGAGCCGGTTGTTCTCGAGCCGCAGGCTCGCCCGCAGATTGTCCCAGGCCAGCTGGTGCGCACTGCCGGTAAAGGCGTCCGAGAGGCGGGCGGGCGAGGTGACGAAGATCTGAAGGTGCGCGGGCCGGTAAAAGAGCGCGGTCGCGCTCACCCGGGGGGTGGTGAGCGTCAAATCGCCTGAAGAGATTTCGGCGCCGGTGCAGATGGGCGAAAAATGAAAGGGATAGCCCGAAACGCTGAACTCTTCGCAAACGATGCGCGGTTGGGTCACCCCATCGGCCTGGGCCAGGCGCTGCGCTTCGTCGGAAATCAGCCCAGCCACGTAAAGCCACCCGGCCGTCCAGATGGCTGCAATGGCGAGGACGGCAATGATGAGAACAAGGAATCGCTTCATGGAGATGTTCTATCGCGCCAGTGCGTGGCCGTCATGAGGCAATGTCGGGCGTGCAGGCCTGCCATGCGGCCACCAGCTTGCGGGCGCACCCCAACTCATGGCATCGAATGGTCATGTCTCATCTTGACGACAGTTCAGTTCCCTGGGTCTTTGGCTACGGATCCTTGATCTGGTCGCCCGGCTTTGCCTATCTGCGCGCCGAGCGGGCCCTGCTGCGCGGGGCGCATAGGCGGCTGTGCATTCTTTCGCACCGGCACCGGGGCACGCCCGAGCGGCCGGGACTGGTGTTCGGGCTCGAGCGCGGCGGGTCCTGTGTGGGGCGGGCCTTCAAGGTGGCGCCGGACGCCTGGCCAGAGGTGCGCGAATATCTGCGCGAGCGCGAACAGGTGACGGGGGTCTACCGGGAGGCGCTGAGGGCAGTGACGCTGGCGAGCGGGGAGGTGGCGACTGCGCTCGTCTTTCTCGCCGATCCGGCCCATGAGCAATATGCCGGCCGGTTGACGCTCGATGAGCAGCTTGCCTATGTGCGCGGCGCCCGCGGCGCGTCGGGAGCCAATGAAGACTATGTCATCAACACCGCCGAGCATCTGGCCGAGCTTGGGATCATCGACCGGCCCGTGCTGGCGCTGAGCGCAATGCTGCGCGCAAACGGATAGCGAAAAAAAGGCTCTCACGCCGCAGTAAGATTGGGCCGCGCGCGCGTACCCTCGAGGTCCCAGACAAGCGTCATGCGCGCCAGCTCATCGGCGGGCGCGGGGAGGGTAAGGACCAGGGCGCCTTCGGCCAGCGCGGCGCGGAAACGCGTGCGGCTGGCATGGTCGGAAACCAGATCCTCGGAAACACCGGCCCAGCGGATGGTGCCACCAGCGGCAAGCGCATAAAGATGCCCCTCGCGCAGCGCGAAGCCTTCGAGCTCGACAGATGTCAGCACATAGCGCCGTCCCGATCGCCCGGTCCACAACACCCGCAAGGGTTCGGTGGCGCTTTCTGGCGCCCATTTCGCTTCCTGATTCACGGCCACCCCTCCAGGGACCAGTTCCGGGCCCATGCCCCGGCAAATCGCTCCATCCTGAGGCCGCACGCCTTGCGCAGGGTAGCGCGACAGGAAAGAACAAAGTTAGAACAAATTTTATACGCCGTCAAGCCTGTGCCTGCCTGATTAGGACCTATAGCGGCGAGTCTGTCAACATATTGTGTCTCGGATGTGTCGCTAGCACAATCTGTGCGACGACAGCGTCATGGCGTGTTTCCGAGTTCTGCCTCGAGCGCAATGAGCTTTTCGCGCAGTTGTGGCGGGATCGGCCTGGCGAGACCGGCGCGGTAGTCCTCAAGGATCATATGGCGGGTTTCGGCTTCTATCGTCTCTTCGAGCCGCGCAAGGAACTGATCCTGTGCCAGTCCCGGTTCGATGGGGCGAAGAAATCTGGCGCGGGCAGTGCCCGGCCAGAGCACCGGGCTGTTGCGGCCCCAATAGAGCCCGGAGGTCAGCGCGACGGGAACCACCGGCACTTCGAGCGCTGCGTAAATTCTGGCGATGCCGGAGCGATAGGCCGGATCATCGAGGGGGGCGCGGCGCGTCCCTTCGGGAAAGATGATGACGCGGCAGCCGCGGTCGAGCGCATCGCGCGCCTCCTCCATCATGGCCGGCAGCGCGTCCTTCCCCTTCTTGCGGTCGACCGAGATGGTGTTCATCCAGCGCGCCGCCCAGCCAAAGAGCGGAATGTCGAGCAATTCCTTCTTGGCGATGAAGGCGGGTTTGCCGACATAGGGCAGAAGCGCGAATATGTCCCAGTCCGACTGGTGCTTGGCCCCGATGATGCAGCCGCCTTGGGGAATGTTTTCGGCGCCCGTCACCTCGGTGCGGATGCCCACGATCCAGCGCAGCATGAAGACATTGGAGGCGTTCCAGTATCGCGCGATGGCCCAGCCGGCATTATAGGCGCCGGGCATGAGCTTGCTCATGAGGCCCATAATGGTCGCAAGGACCGCGGTCTGGGCAAAAAAGAGCAGATAGAAAACGATCGAGCGAATGGTCTGGACGATCATCCCGCCGGTCCTCCGATAAACGCGGCCCCGTGATTATCCCCGCGGCCGGCCGAGAGCAAGCGGGAGAATGATCAGGAGATCTGGGAGAGGAAGCGCCTCACGGTCAGGCGCGAGGTGATGGCGGTCAGCGCAGCGATGACCAGCACGACCCCGGCTATGCCCAGAAGCCCGTTGAACCCGAGCGCGAACTGGCCGAAAAAGAAGCCGAGCTGGGCCGAAGACGGCTCGGGCATAACCGCGCTCATGACCGTTCCGATGGCGATGAAAAAGCCGATCGCCGCCAGCCCGCCCACCGCGCCGCCCTTGAGCCCGATCATCAGGAACCGCCCCTGGAACTCGCCGGCGATGAACCGGTTCGAGGCGCCGATGAAGTGAAGCACATCAACGATCTCGCGATTGGTGGACATGGTGCCACGGGTCGCAAAAACGATGGCCAGCGCGGTGGCGACAAGGATCAGCGCCAGCACCAGGATGCCCGAAACGATGATGGTGCCGGCCATGGTGTTGAGCTGCACGCGCCAGGCAGCATGGGTCTCAAGGCTCGCACCCGCGATCCCGGCGATCTCGCTTTCAAGCCGGGCGATGTCGGCGGTGTTGGGATCGGACAGGCGCACGATCACGAGGCGCGGGATCGAGAGATCGGAAAGATCGAGTCCGGCGCCGAGCCAGGGCTCGAGCAGGGCCTGGCTCTCCTCGAGCGTCAGCGCGCGCGCATCGGCAACGCCGGGAATGGCGTCGGCCAGTGAAATGGCGAGCCTTATATTGCTGTCGAGCACTTCTCCATCGACGGGCCGGATCTGGATCGTCACCTCCCGCCCCACGTCGGCGGACCAGCCCACGGCGGACTTCTGAACCAGCAGCACGCCGCCGAAGGTCACGCAGGACAGAAAGGTCATGATGCCAATGAGCAGCATCAGCGTGCGCCCGGCGACAGATTGGGCGGGCACGATGGGACCGGGGCGGGAAAAGCCGAGCCTTAGACCCTCACTCATGGATGATCAGTTCCCCGTCGTTCAAAAGCATGCGCGGATAGTCGAACTTGTCGAGCAGGGCCAGTTCGTGCGTCGCCAGGATGATGGTCGTTCCCATGCGGTTGAGCTCTTCGAAAAGATGCAGCAGCCTTTCGGAGAGCCCTGGATCGACATTTCCCGTGGGCTCGTCCGCCAAAAGGATGTCCGGCTTGGCAATGACGGCGCGGGCGATGGCGGCGCGCTGCTTTTCCCCGCCCGAGAGCAGGGGCGGATAGGCGTCCATCCGGTCGCCAAGCCCCACCCAGTCGAGCAGCTCCTCGACATTGGCCCGATAGCTCGCCTCGGACTGGCCCCGCACGCGCAAGGGGAGCGCGACGTTCTCGAAGGTCGTTAGATGGTCGAGCAGGCGGAATTCCTGGAAGACGATGCCGATATGGCGGCGCATCTGCAAGAGCCTGTCGCGGTCGAGCCGGGTGACGTCCTCGCCGAACATCGAGACCTTGCCGCGCGAGGGTTTGAGCGAGAGCAGCAGCAGCCGCAGCAGCGAGGTCTTGCCCGAACCCGACGGGCCGGTCAGGAAGTGGAAGGAGCCCGGATCGATGGTGAAGGTCAGGTCCTTTAAAATTTCGGGTCCGTGCCCATAGCGCAGCCCGACATTTTCAAACGCGATCACTCATGCCTCTTTGTCCCGAATCACCTGATCGGCGGGATAGTACCAGTCTCGGGCCGGAATGGCGGTATTGGGGCCGTGTTTTTAGAGTTTTAACCCAAAGCGCAATAGGGTGCGGCAATCATCAAAGCCATTGTCCGCGGGGTCCAACGCCCAGTGATCATCACCTGCCCCAACTGCCACACGAGCTATCGCGTCGCCACGGACGCGCTGAGCGCTGCGGGCCGGCAGGTGCTGTGCGCTACCTGCGCGACCCAGTGGGTGGCAATGCCGGGCTTTCCGCCGCCTGCCGAAAGTTTCGATGATCCGGACCCCGACGATGACGAGCTCGATTTCCGGGCCGATCGAGATACGCTCTTCAGCGAAGCCGACGAGGTCATGCTTGATGCAGCCTTTGCATCGACCGACGCATCCATTGACGGGCCGGTCGGGCCGGCGCAGCGACCAAGGCCGCCCAAAGGGCCGCCCAGCCCCAGGCCGCGCGACCGCGGGATCGACGGCAGGCTCGTGCGCGAACGGATGGACGAGTTCGCCAAGCGGCGTAACGAAGTCATCCGCAAGCTGCCCATGGCGCGATACCGCATGGGCGCGAGGGCTGTGCTTGCGCTTCTCGTGCTGGCCGTGGCCGCGAGCGGGATCTGGTACCGGACCGACATCGTCCGCCAATACCCCGAAATGAACGCGCTCTACCGGTTCTTCGGCCTTGGCACCAATGTCATCGGGCTCGATTTCACCGAGCTTAAGACTTTGCGAACCACGCGTGATGGAAATCCCGTCATCGTGGTCAACACTAAGATTTCCAATATCACGAATCGCCTAGCCTATGTTCCCAATGTGCTGGTGAGCCTTCTGGGGGCCGACGGCCGGGTCATTTACGAGTGGAGCGTCACCCCATCGGTGCGCAATGTTCTGCCCGGGGACGTCTTGGCGATCGACACGCAACTGACCTCGCCGCCGGACGGGGTGCAAACGGTGCGGCTGAGTTTCGTTGAAGGCTCGGGCTGAGCCGGTCGGGCCGAACAAAGAGAACAGGGACGGAAAAGAATGGCAAGGATCCTGGTTGCCGAAGACGATGACAATGTCCGCGCTTTCGTCGTGCGCGCGCTCGAGATGTCGGGCCATGAGGTGAGTTTTGCCGAAGATGGCGGTCTTGCCCTCGAAGCGGTCGCCGAACATGACGGCACCTTCGATCTGCTTTTGTCCGATATCAAGATGCCGGTGATGGACGGGATCGGACTGGCGCTCTCGGTCAGTTCCGCCTATCCCGACATAACCATCGTCCTGATGACCGGCTTTGCCGATCAGCGCGAACGCGCGCATGGGCTGGACGCGCTGGTCTATGACGTCTTGAGCAAGCCCTTTTCGCTCGCCCAATTGACTGAAAAAGTCGCCGACGCCCTGGCCGGACGTCCGGCCGAAATCGTGCCGCTGGCGCGGTCGGTTTAAGGCGTCCCGTCGCGACAGCTGGTGCTCCTGGTGAACACCGCACACCCCTCACCCTCAAGGGGAGAGGCGTGCGCGGTACTTCCGCGATCGCCGGGTCTCGATTGGCCCCGACCGCCTACTTCTCACCCAGATACGCCACAAGAATGTCGAGCGCGGCCTGAAGGTCGGTCTTGTCGACCATTTCGGTGACGGTGTGGATATAGCGCGTGCCCACGACAATGCCCACGGCGCGCGCTCCGGCGGCCGCCTGTTGCGCTGCGGCGCCGTCCTGCCCGCCCGAGGCGAGGATGGTGCGCTGGCAGGGGATGTCTTTGTTTGCCGCCAGCGCCTCGATTTCCTCGACCAGGTCGAGATCGGCGATAAAGGAGGAATCCTTGACGTGCAGCCCGAAGCCCTTGCCCTGGACGGTGACCGTTTCATTGTCCGGCACGCCGGGCGTGTCGCAGGCCAGCGTCGTGTCGATGCCGAGCCCGATGTCCGGCCTGATCGCATAGGCGGCGGTGCGGGCCCCCCGCAGGCCCACCTCTTCCTGGGCGGTGAAGGCGAGATGGATTTCGCAATCATGGCTGGCGCCGGATCTGTCGAGCGCGCGAATGGCCTCGATGCCCAGCCAGCAGGCAATGCGGTTGTCGAGCGCCTTGGAGACGATCTTGTTGCCCATCTCGATCAGGGGCTCGTCCATGACGACGAAATCGCCGACCTTGACCTTGTCGCGCGCTTCCTTGCCAAAGCCGATATCGACGAAGAACTCCTTGGGTTCGGGAACCTTCTTGCGCTCATCGGGTCCTGAAATATGGATCGGTCGGCCGCCGGGGTTCATCACGCCCTTATAGTCGCCATCCCGCGTGCAGACGAGGACACGGCGCGAAAAGAGATTGCGCGGGTCGAACCCGCCGACCGGATCGATATGGATATGGCCCTTTTCGGACACATGGGTCACGAGAAAGGCGATCTCGTCCATATGACACAAGAGCATGATCTTGAGCGGGTTCTCGGCGCCCGTGCGCGATTTCCTGACGCAAAGCAGCGAGCCCATGGGATCGGTTCTTGTCTCATCGAACAGGCCCTCGATTTCCCTTTCGATGAGCGCCCGAACGCGGTGCTCGCGTCCCGGCGCGCCAGGGGTTTCGCAGAGGGTGCGGAGGAGATCGATATTCATGGGAGAACTCCAGAGCGAATCAAGGCAGGGCGAAATCGAGCAGCAGCGTACGCTGAAAGCCGCGGAAATTATCGTCCGAAATGATGGTGAGGCGGATTTCTCCATCGGGCATGGTGCGCACGCCCAGACCCTCGAAATTGTCGACCTCGCCGCCCGAGGCGCGCAGGATCACCTCGCCATCCATGGCCGCGCCGGGGCGGACTTCGCCAGCAGGGATCCAGCGGATCTGCATGGTAAAGTTGAGAAAGCCGAGGCCTCGCTCGAGGACTAGCAGATCGCCATCAGGGAGAAAGGCGCAATCGGTCGGGTTGACGCCTGGGGACTGGACGAGATGGAGATCGCCCCGGTCGCGCACCCCGAGCAGGGTCGCCGCCCAGGTGCCAGGCTGCCGCGAATGACCCTCTGCGATGATGAGGGTTGAACCTGCAATGGGCGATCCCGGGGAGGCAATGCAGACGGATTCGATCGAATCATTGTCGCGCAGGGCGGTCACCCAATCGGGGATGGCGACAGGCCGGGCAGGGCCGGTGGGGCGGCCGTCAACGAGGTCGAAGTCGGCAAGGCGGGCAAGGTGCTCGAACCCCACGCGCACCGCTACGGGCGCTCCGTCCCGGAAAATGACTTCGACGGCTTCGGCATCCCTTGAAAATTTCGTAGGCAGCGGGTCGCCAGCCGAGTTGCGGATGATTTCAATCCCGACATCGTGAACACCATCGGCGCTCAGCCGACCGGAGACAAAATTGCCGGTGTCAGTAACGGCCACGAAGCGGGAGGCGTCGAGAAAGGAAAGGCCGGACAAGCCGCCGAAATCGGGATGGCTGCTCGAAAGCGTGAATCCCCCACGAAAGATGAGGCTGTCAACCGGCTCGCCGGGTGCGGCGCCCTTGAACGATGTGATGGGTGCCGAAGTGACGGTGAGATGTTCGGCAGCGGGGGTGGGCGAAACGACAAGCAGGCTTGCGAGCATGAGGATGCTTCGCAGCCCCCTCATCGGTCTCGGGCCTCTGGCCCGATCCGCCTTTTCCCATGAGGGGAGAAGGGTAACCGGGGCTTTTCGGCTCTTGAGCCCCCCTCTCCCCTTGAGGGACTTCGAGGCGGTGGCGTAGCCACCAATCGCTCCAGTGGAGCGATTGGAGCCGATGAAGGGTCGGTGGTGGGGGGGTGCGGTGCCAGCCGGTGCGCTCTCGGCCATCACCACCGCTTCCGCACTGCCGAGGGCGGTTCTTCGTCGAAGAGGGCCGCGAGGTTGTCGGTCATGGCGCCGGCGAGTTCGTCGGCGTCGAGAATCGTCACTGCGCGGCGGTAATAGCGGGTGACGTCGTGCCCGATGCCGATGGCGACGAGCTGGATCGGTGAGCGCGTCTCGATCTCCTCGATCACGGCACGCAGATGGGCTTCGAGGTAATTGCCCGGGTTGACGCTTTGGGTCGAATCATCGACCGGCGCTCCGTCGGAAATCACCATCAGGATGCGGCGGTTTTCGGGGCGGCCGAGCAGGCGTTTGTGCGCCCATTGCAGGGCTTCCCCGTCGATATTTTCCTTTAAAAGCCCCTCGCGCATCATGAGGCCAAGATTGCGCTTGGCGTGCCGCCAGGGTTCATCCGCGCCCTTGTAGATGATATGGCGGATGTCATTGACGCGGCCCGGATTGGGCGGACGCCCCGCATCGAGCCAGGCTTCGCGCGATTTGCCGCCCTTCCAGGCGCGGGTGGTAAAGCCCAGAATCTCCACCTTGACGCCACAGCGCTCGAGCGTGCGCGCAAGGATATCGCCGCAGATCGCCGCAATGGTGATGGGGCGTCCGCGCATCGAGCCCGAATTGTCGATCAGAAGTGTCACCACCGTGTCGCGGAATTCGGTGTCGCGTTCCTCCTTGAAGGAAAGCGCCTGAAGCGGGTCGGTCACAACGCGGGTCAGTCGCGCCGTATCGAGAATGCCCTCTTCGAGGTCGAAATCCCAGCCGCGGTTCTGCTGGGCCATGAGACGCCGCTGGAGCTTGTTGGCAAGCCGCGCCACCGCGCCCGCAAGGCTCTCGAGCTGCTTGTCGAGCAGCATGCGGAGCTGGTCGAGCTCTTCGGTGGGGCACAATTCGGCGGCGCTCACCACCTCATCGAACTTGTCGGTGAAGATGCGATAGGTAGGCTGGTTGGACAGCCGGTGCTCACCTTCCCCGCGCGGGGGCGGTGCGGGGGAATCCTCGCCGGTTTCGGTGGTTGCGTCTTCCTCGCTTTCGGCGGTGTCGGCATCCATGCCCTCGACATCGCCCGCTTCCTCGTGCTCGCCCGGGGCTTCCTCGGTGCCTTCGGCCTCGGCCCCGTCGGACTCGCCCTGCTGCTCGTCCTCATCGCCATTCATCGCCTGGTTGTTCTGGGCGTCGTTGGCGTTGTCGGACTGCTCGGTCTCGCTGGGGTCCATCTCGGCATCGGCAATGAGGTCGAGATCGCGCAATATGGCGCGCGCGGCTTTCGAGAACGCGGCCTGATCGTCAAGCAGACCCGCCAGCGCCTCGATCGAAGTGCCCGTGCGTGCCTCGATCCTGTCGCGCCAGAGATTGACGACCGGGGTGCCGGAGGGCGGGATGGGGATGCCGGCAGCCTTTTCGCGCAGGATCAGCCCGAGCGCCTCGGCGAGCGGGGCATCCTCGATATCGGTGACATTGGCGTAATTGGCGCGGAACAGCCTGTCCTCGAGCATCTGCCCAATATTGCCGCTCATCCCTGCCATGCGGGCGCAGCCCAGCGCCTCGACGCGCGCCTGCTCGAGCGCATCGAAAGCGGCGCGGGCATCGGGGTCCTTTGGCGTCAGGCGCCGGTGAACGTCCGGGTCGTGGCTCGCCATGCGCATGGCCATGGCATCGCCCTGCCCCCGAGCGATGGCGATGTCGCGCGAGGTCGGCAGGCGCGGCAGCGCGGCAAGACGCGCCTTGTCGGTGGTGAGGATCGGTCGGTCGGCAGTAAAGGAGACCTCGAGATCGGGCTTGCCCGCGACAGTGCGCACCAGCGCCCCCACGGCGGTTTTGAACGCCATGGTGGGATCGGGCTTGTTGGCTTTGCTGCTGCGCGGTGGCTGGGCCATTGGTGCCGCTCTAGTGGATGGGAGGCCTTGCTGCCCTAAGCCGAGATCGCCAGATTGGCCGCCGATTCGGGCAGGTCTTCGCCAAAGACGCGCTGATAGAACTCGGCCACCACCGGGCGTTCGAGCTCGTCGCATTTGTTCAAGAAGGTCAGGCGGAAGGCAAAGCCGATATCGCCGAAGATCTGTGCGTTCTCCGCCCAGGTGATGACAGCGCGCGGGCTCATGACGGTCGAAAGGTCGCCATTGATGAAGGCCGAACGCGTCAGATCGGCAACGCGCACCATGTTGGAGACGAGCTTGCGGCCTTCCTCGGTCGCGGCATAGGTCTTGTTCTTGGCCAGGACAATGCCGACTTCCTTTTCGTGCGGCAGGTAGTTGAGGGTAACCACGATCGACCAGCGGTCCATCTGGCCCTGGTTGATCTGCTGGGTGCCGTGATAGAGGCCCGAGGTATCGCCCAGACCGATCGTGTTGGTCGTTGCAAACAGGCGGAAGGCCGGGTGCGGGCGGATGACGCGGTTCTGGTCGAGCAGCGTCAGGCGCCCGGAAACCTCGAGCACACGCTGGATCACGAACATCACGTCCGGGCGGCCCGCATCATATTCGTCAAAGACGAGCGCGACGTTGTTCTGGACGGCCCAGGGCAGGATGCCGTCGCGGAACTCGGTCACCTGCTTGCCTTCCTTGAGCACGATGGCATCCTTGCCCACGAGATCGATCCGGCTGACATGGCTGTCGAGATTGACGCGAACCAGCGGCCAGTTGAGGCGCGCGGCCACCTGCTCGATATGGGTCGACTTGCCCGTGCCGTGATAGCCCTGCACCATGACGCGGCGGTTGAAGGCAAAGCCGGCGAGAATGGCGAGCGTTGTGTTGCGGTCGAAAAGATAGTCGGGGTCGATCTCGGGCACGTGATCGGTGCGCGCGCCATATCCCTTGACCACCATGTCGCTGTCGATGCCGAAGAGATCGCGGACCTTGTACTCGGTGTCGGGCAGGTTCGAATATTCAGTCATGATTTGCCTCGTTGTGGCGCTCGCTCATGCCACGGGAATGCGTTGCAGGCGCTCGGTGTTTCGCCATGCTCTCGGGAAAATGCGGGTGCGCTTATAACAGCGATATTGCCATATGCCCATATGGGCGGATGCCGCAAGGGGATGGCGGGGTTAATTGGTGCCGGGTGGTGCTGGATGAGCATGGTTTTGCGCCTTCGGCGCCCCCCTCTCCCCTCGTGGGAGAGGGGCTGGGGGTGGGCTGCTGTGCCGACCAAAAGCATTGATGCCGCTGAGTCGACTAAACCAGCCCCCGGCTCTTGAGGTGGTTATAGGCGGTAATGATGGCGCGGAGGCGGTCTTCCGAGCTGCGGTCACCGCCATTGGCGTCGGGGTGGTGGAGCTTGACCAGCGCCTTATAGGCCGACTTGATTTCGGCGGCAGGCTTGCGGCCCTCTAACCCCAGGGTTTCGAGCGCCACGCGGTCCTGTCCCGAAAGTGTCACGTCGCGCTGGGAGCGGCCCGAGACGCCTTCCCCGCGCGCCTGGTTGCGGGCCAGCCGCGCAAAGAGATTGTTGGGGTCGTGAAAGCGGCGGGCGGTGTAGTCGCGGGTCCTGAACTTGCGCGGTTCGGGGTTGGACCGGCCGAACCTGTTCGAGCCGAACGCCCAGGTCTCGCGGCTCCCGGGCGCGTTCATCCTGGTGGCGTGCTCGGTGATCTCCTCGTCATCCATGCCAGAGAAATAGTTGTAAGCCTTGTTGTAGTGGCGCACATGCTCGAGGCAGAAATTGTGAAACTGTCCGTCCGCGCGCGCACCCTTGGGCGCCTTGTAGGGCCCAGCAAGCTCGCACCCTTCCCAGTCGCAGCCTGGCTGGGCCGGCGCCTCCTGTTCGGCGGCGCGCCGGGGCCTGATGCGGATGGAATCGAAAATCTTTGACTTGGTGTTTATCGCCATTGATCCATATAGACAGTTTCGCCGGGTCTTTCCGGGCATGCGAGGCATCGCCCAATTCCGAGCCGGGCATCATATACCGGTGCGAGGGCCGCTGCCCTCAGAAAATCCGCTCAAAGCGCAGATAAGGATGTTGACACTATGAGCGTAGCCGAGGAAATCGAGGCCGTCCTGCGGGCGAAGTTCTCCCCCAGCCATCTCGAAGTCATCGACGAATCCGAGCGCCATCATGGCCATGCCGGATGGCGAGAAGGGGGCAATACCCATTTCCGCATCCGTATTTCGTCTCCCCTGCTCGAACCGATGAGCCGTGTCGAGCAGCACCGCGCCATCAATGCGGCCCTCAAACCCCAATTCGATGCCGGGCTGCACGCGCTGGCGATCGAGGTGAGGAAGGCTTAGCGCGATTCCAGATTCGACTGGAATCGCCATTTTCCCCTTTCGCTACCCCGACGAAAGTCGGGGTCCACGTCTCAACACCCGCGTTTGTGGAAGCTCGGACCCCGGTTTTAGCCGGGGAAGCGAGGCAGAGTTTGGGGCTGCCATCCTGCGAATTTCAGACGACGCTAGCTGGCCTTGGTCTCCACCGGAGACACCCTTAACTGGGTGATCCGGTTGTGGGTCTTGCGCAAGACCTTGAAACGCAGATTGTGGAAGGTGAATTGCTGGCCCTGGTCTGGGATCAGCTTGGCTTCGTGGATCACGAGCCCGGCAATGGTCGTTGCTTCCTCGTCGGGCAGGTTCCAGTCGAGCGCCCGATTGAGGTCGCGGATCGGCAATGCACCGTCGACGATATAGGAACCGTCGGCCTGTTTTGTAAGACCCTGCATGCCCGTGTCGTGCTCGTCGGCGATGTCGCCCACGATCTCCTCGAGGATATCTTCGAGCGTGATCAGGCCCTGCACCTCGCCATATTCGTCGACCACGAGCGCAAAGTGGCTCTTGCGCTTGAGGAACGCGTTAAGCTGGGCCTGTACCGATGTGGTGTCGGGCACGAACCAGGGCTTATAGGCGATCTTGGCGGGAGAGACCTTGGAGAGCACCCCGTCGGCCTTCTGGATGGCGCGCAGCAGATCCTTGGCGTGGACGACGCCCACAATATTGTCCTGCCTGTCCTTATAGAGCGGCACGCGGGTATAGGGGCTGTCGAGGATGGCGGCGATCAGTTCCTCGGGCGGCATGTCGGCATCGAGCGCGAGCATGCGCGTGCGGTGCACCATGACGTCGGAGACTTCGAGCTCGGAAAGGTCGAGCACGCCCCCGAGCATGTCGCGGTCGCCCTTGACCACTTCGCCCTCGGAATGAAGGAAGTCCACCGTGCCCCGCAATTCCTCATGGCCCGAGATGGCCGAAGCCTTGTCGGCATCGAGCCCGAAGAGCTTGAGGATCGAATTGACCAGAAGCTGGACCGCGCCGGTGATGGGCGCAAAGACGGTGACGATCAGCCGGATCGCCGGTGCCACGAACATGGCAAAGCCATCGGGCCGCATGAGGGCCAGCGTCTTGGGCAGGACTTCGGAAAAAATCACGACCATGGCGGTCATGACGATCGTTGCGTAGGCGATGCCCGCCTCGCCGAAAATCCGGATCAGGACGCTCGCCGCAAGGGTCGAGGCGAGAATGTTGACCACATTGTTGCCGAGCAGGATCGCGCCGATCAGGCGTTCACGCTCGGTTGTGAGCTTTTCAACGAGCCCGGCGCGGCTGCTGCCGTTCTTGGCAAGCTGGTGCATCCGCGCGCGGGACGCGGCGGTCAGTGCCGTTTCCGATCCGGAAAAGAAAAAGCTCAGGCCCAGCAGGGCCATGATGGCCAGAATCGAAAGCCAGAAGGCCGTGTCCATTATCTCATGTCCTCAAGGAAGGTCCTGACGGCTGCGGGATCGACCTCCTTTTCGATGAAGGCCTGCCCTATGCCGCGGGTCAGGATGAAGGTGAGCGTGCCGCGCGAGACTTTCTTGTCCTGGGCTATGGCGTCCATGAGCGTGTCTGTCGGGGGCAGGTCACCGGGAATGTCGGCCAATGTAGTGGGCAGCCCCACCGATTTCAAATGCGCCTCGACCCGGCCCGCATCCTGGGAGGGGCAGAGCCCCATCCGGGCCGAGAATCTGTGCGCGAGTACCATGCCGATGGCAACGCCTTCGCCATGCAGCAGCCGGTCCGAAAAACCCGTCGCCTTTTCGAGCGCATGGCCGAAAGTGTGCCCAAGGTTCAGAAGGGCCCGGTTGCCCTTTTCAGTCTCGTCCTCGACGACGACCCTCGCCTTGGCGGCGCAGGAACGGGCGATGGCCTCGGCGCGGGCCGGGCCGCCCGAGAAGATTTCGCGATGACTGGCTTCGAGCCAGAAAAAGAAGTCCGGATCGTCGATCAGCCCGTATTTGGCGATTTCGGCATAGCCGGCGCGGAACTGGCGCGCGGGGAGCGTATCGAGGGCAGAAAGGTCCGCCAGCACCAACCTTGGTTGGTGGAAGGCGCCAACGAGATTCTTGCCGTGGTGCGAATTGATACCGGTCTTGCCTCCAACCGAGGAATCGACCTGGGCGAGGAGCGAGGTCGGGATCTGGACGAAATCCATGCCGCGGCGGGTGATCGCCGCGGCAAAGCCGGCGAGATCGCCGATCACGCCCCCGCCCAGGGCAATGACCATATCCCCGCGCTCGAGGCGGCTTGCGAGCAGGAAGTCCACCGCTTCCTCGAGATGAGCCCAGGACTTGGTAGCTTCGCCTGCCGGGAGAACGAGACTGCGATGTTGCAGGCCAAGTGCGTCGAGACTTGCTGATAGGCGCGGCAATTGCGCTTCTGCGACATTGAAATCGGTGAGGATGCCGAAGCGCGCGCCGGGGAACAGGGATTTTAGAAATTCTCCTGCCTTGTCGATGGCGTCGGGCGCAATGACAATGTCATAGGCGCGTTCGCCCAGCGGCACGTGGACGGTGCGGACGGTGCTATCGGGCGTCGGCATTGATGGTCTCTGTTTCGAGATGGGCGGTGAGTGCGGCCATGATGTCGTCGACCACGGCGTCATGGGGCACGTCGCGCGATATGACGGTGATATCGGCCAGGGCATAGGTGGGATATCGGGCCTCGATCAGCTTTTTGAGCGTTCCGCGCGGGTCTGGCGTATGGAGCAGGGGGCGGTTGGAGCGCTTGGAGACGCGCGCAAAGAGCAGTTCGAAATCGGCCTTGAGCCAGACCGATACCGCGTGCTGCTTTACCAGCGCGCGGGTATCGGCATTGATGAAGGCGCCCCCGCCCGTAGCGATGACGCCAGAATTTTCGCGCAGCAGTCGGGCGATGACGCGGGCTTCGCCGGCGCGAAACTCGTCTTCACCATGGGCGGCAAAGATCTCGGGGATGGACATGGCGGCGGCGGTCTCGATCTCGGCGTCGCTGTCGACAAAGCCGATCCCAAGCCTTGCCGCAAGCCGGCGGCCGACGGTTGTCTTGCCCGAGCCCATCATGCCAACGATGACAATCGGGCGTCCGGCCAGGCGCGCAACGATGCCGCTATCGGCGTTGGGGGCGGAAGTCTGGTCCGGCACCTGCGCCATCGTTTAAAGCTGCGTCCCCTGTTCCTGTCCTTGCCGCATCAAGCCTTCCCGTGCCCCGATGTCAAGGCGCGCCTTGCGGGGCAGGGGCAAATCTGGGAGAATCGGCCCAGCCCACGGAACCTGCCGCCCCTATGCCGACCCTTTTCCGCCTTCTCACCATTATCGGGATCCTTGTCGGTCTCGTCTATGCGGGGATGTTTGCGCTGATCGTCCTGGTCGAGCCGCGCGAGCGCGAGGTAACGATAAGAGTGCCTGCGCGCGTCATGCTCTCGGAGGCGGAGTGAGCGGGGGCGACTATTATCTTCTGGAAGTCTTTCTCGAAATGATGAGCGCTGAGCGCGGCGCTGCAGCCAATACGATCTCAGCTTATGGCCGCGACCTTTCCGACTATCTGGGCTTTCTTTCCCGCAAGGGAAAACGCGTTGCGGATGCAGGCAAGGACGAGGTTTCCTCCTATATCGCGGGGCTCGAGGCCGAGGGGCTGGCGGCAAGTTCGGTGGCCCGGCGCCTGAGCGCGGTGCGGCAGTTCCACCGCTTTCTTGTCGCGGATGCCATCAAGCCCGACGATCCCACCCGCATCCTTTCGAGCCCTAGGACACGGCGGCCCTTGCCGAAGGTGATGAGCGTGGCCGAGGTCGACGGGCTGCTTGCGCTGGCCGAGGAGGAGGCGGGGAGCGGGGATGAAAAGGCGATACGGCTCTATGTGCTGGTCGAGTTGCTCTACGCGACCGGGCTGCGCGTCTCAGAGCTCGTCGCGCTCGAGCGCAAGGCGCTGACGGGGGATGCGAGCTATCTCACCATCGCCGGCAAGGGCGGCAAGGAGCGCGTCGTGCCTCTCAATGACCGTGCGCGCGATACTCTCAAGGCCTGGGCAGCCCGGAGCGCAAAGCAGAAATATCTTTTTCCCGCAAATGGCGCAGACGGTCATCTCAGCCGCCAAGTCTTTGCCCGGGATCTCAAGGGCCTTGCCGCGCGCGCCGGGCTCTCGGCGGACAAGGTTTCCCCGCATGTCCTTCGCCACGCCTTTGCCAGCCACCTTCTCCAGCATGGGGCGGATTTGCGCGTGGTGCAGATGCTGCTGGGGCATTCGGACATTTCGACGACCCAGATCTACACTCACGTGCTCGACGAGCATCTGCGCGAGCTTCTGGAGACAAGTCATCCCCTGAGCGAGGGCGGTTCTTGACATCGGGGCCGCTAGTCGACACTTTCCCGCCACTTTGAAGCCCTAGCTACCCCGGCGCCCGCGCCAGTCTTGGCAGCGATTGGGGAAAATGAGAAGGTTGCCCGGAAAACGGGCGGAGTTCATGCAGTCATATCTCGATTTCGAAAAGCCGGTCGCCGAACTCGAAGGCAAGATCGCCGAGCTGAAATCCCTCGCGCAGACTGACGAGGCGGTCTCGATCGGCGACGAGGTCGTAAGGCTCCAGCAGCGCGCCGACGAGGCGCTGCGCGATGTCTATCGCCGGCTGACGCCCTGGCAGAAGACCCAGGTGGCGCGCCATCCCCAGCGGCCGCATTTTTCCGATTATGTCAGGGCGCTGGTGACCGAATGGACCCCACTGGCGGGCGACCGCAAATTCGCCGAGGACCCGGCGGTGCAGGCCGGGTTCGGTCGCATCGGCGGCGTGCCGGTCGCCATTCTGGGGCAGGAAAAAGGCAATGACACCGAAAGCCGCCTCAAGCATAATTTCGGCATGGCGCGACCCGAGGGCTACCGCAAGGCGGTGCGGCTGATGGACATGGCCGACCGGTTCGGCCTGCCGGTGATTTCCTTTGTCGATACTGCCGGGGCCTATCCGGGCATCGGGGCCGAAGAGCGCGGGCAGGCCGAGGCCATCGCGCGTTCGACGGAAAAATGCCTCGAGATCGGCGTGCCCAACCTTGCCATCATCATCGGTGAAGGCGGCTCGGGCGGGGCGATCGCCATTGCGACGGCCAACCGGGTGCTGATGCTCGAACATGCCGTTTATTCGGTGATCTCGCCCGAGGCCGGCGCATCGATCCTGTTCAGGGATGCCGCACGCGCCCAGGACATGGCCGCCGCCCAGAAGATCACGGCGCAAGACCTGCTGGCGCTCGGGGTGATCGACGGGATCATCGAAGAGCCGGTCGGGGGCGCGCACCGGCACCCCGAAAAGGTGATGGCCGAGACGCGCGAAGCGATCAGGACTTTCCTGTCCGATTTCGACGACGGGCGCGGGCCGCTCGAGATCCGCGAGCACAGGCGCGAAAAATTCCTTGCCATCGGGACCAACCTCACCTGAAAGTGAGCGGGATTTTTCGCAATTTGCATGGATTTTTTCGTGCGGCGGCGGAAAGTCTTACCGGGCATTAACCCTCTAGGGGGGATAAGCGGGGCTGGGCAAGCGTATGGCCCCGCGTATGGGCAAGGGTGTAAATGATCCGCAAGCTTTTCGGTGTGCTGGCCGGAATTCTGGCCGTTCTGGCACTGGCCGCGTGTTCGCCGCTCGAAGGCGACGGCCGCCATCTGGTTCCGCTTTCAGGCGCCGCCAAGTCGCGGCTGGCGAGCATGGGCTCCTCGCCGGAAGCGGCCATGATGGTGCGAATCTTCAAGGAAGAGGACACGCTCGAGGTCTGGAAACAGACGCGCGATGGGTCCTACAAACTCTTCAAATCCTATGAGATCTGCACCTGGTCGGGTGAACTCGGCCCCAAGATGCGCGAAGGCGACCGGCAGGCGCCCGAGGGGTTCTACACGATCACGCCGGGGCTCATGAACCCCAATTCAAACTACTACCTCGCCTTCAATCTGGGCTTTCCCAATAAATACGACCGCACGTTCGGACGCACCGGTAGCCATCTGATGGTGCATGGGGCGTGCTCGTCGGCGGGATGCTATGCGATGGAGGATGACCAGATCGCCGAAATCTACGCCCTGGCGCGCGAGAGCTTCAAAGGCGGCAACCGCTCATTCGAGGTCCAGATCTTCCCCTTCCGCATGACGCCCCAGAATCTCGCCCGACACCAGTCGAGCCCGCATTTCGAGTTCTGGACCAATCTCAAGGAAGGCTACGATTATTTCGAGGTCGCCAACCATCCCCCGAGCTGGGATGTGTGCAACCGGCGCTATGTCTTCATGCAGCCATCGGCGGTCAATGCGGCCGGGGCGATGGCTGGCGCCTGTCCCGCAGTCCGCGCCGACGAGACCATTGTTTCGGCCTTCCGCGCCAAGCAGGATGCCGATGCTGCCGCGCTTTCGCTTGAGGTCACCCGGCTCGCGGATGCGGAAGCGGCGCGCATTGCCGCCGCCGAGCAGCGCGAACGCGCGGCCGCCGAAGCTGCCGAACGCGGCAAGGCGATCAACGAGGCGGTCGACGGCTTTTTCAACGCCATCCTCTCCCCCTTTGGCGGGGGAACGGCGGCTGCCGGCACCGCTCAGCCCGAGGCGTAAGCGGCCCCTATAGCGGCCAGAAAAAGAGCAGGGCGGGGATCGCGACGACCACGATGATGATCTCGAGCGGCAGGCCCATCCGCCAATAGTCGGAGAACCGGTAGCCTCCCGGGCCCATGATCAGCGCATTGTTGTTGTGCCCGATCGGGGTGAGGAAAGCGCAGCTCGCACCGATCGCGACGGCCATGAGGAAAGCGTCGGGATTGACCCCGAGCAACTGCGCCAACCCGAAGGCGACCGGAGCCGCGATGACGGCGGTGGCGGCATTGTTGAGGACGTCAGAGAGCGTCATTGTCACGACAAGCACGAAAGTGAGTGCCATCCATGCGGGCACTACCTGTCCGATATCGGCGAGTGCGCGCGCGATGAGGGCGGTTCCGCCCGATGTTTCGAGCGCCAGCCCCACGGGGATGAGCGAGCCGAGCAGCACGACCACGGGCCATTCGATCGAGCTATAGACGTCGCGTACGGGCAGGATGTCGAAAAGCACATAGAGTACGGCGACGGCGCCGAGCGCGATAACGAGCGGCAGCAGTCCGAAGGCGCCGACAAGAACGGCCAGGGCAAAAACGCCGATGGCCAGCGCCGCCTTTTCGTGGCGAACCACGGGCAGGGTCGAGCCGATCGGCAGACAGCCGAGATTGAGGACGGCGGTGTCGATGGTGTCGGCATGGCCCAGGAGCAGCATGACGTCCCCGATCTGGAGCGGCGTGCGGCGCACCCGCTCGGTGATCGTCTTGCCGCCACGCGACAGCCCGAGCAGCGATATGCCCTGGGCGCGCATCATCTGGGTCTCGTTGGCCGTGCGGCCGACGACCCGGCTGTCTGCCGTCACCACCGCTTCGACCATTTTGAGGTCCGAGGACAGCTCGGCCCGTTCGCCCGAGCGCCCCTGAAGCCCAAGCCCCAGCGCGCCCGAAAGGGCGTTGAGGGCGTCAGGCGTGCCATAGACGACAAGAAGGTCGCCCTTCCTGATCTCCTCCCAGCGCGCCCGGCCAGGCAGGCGCTTGTTGCGGCGGATGAGCCCGTTGACGACGCAGTCATGCTCGTCGGCCTCCTCATCGAGGTCGCGCACCCGGCGTCCGATTGCGGAGGATTTTTCGGTAACGACAAGTTCGACGGTGTAATTGGCGGTCTGGGCGAGACTTGAGATGTCCCCGGCCCGGTCGTTGCGGGGGATGAGGCGCCAGCCGAAAAGGGCGATGAAGGCAAGTCCGGCAGCAGCGCATGCAAGGCCCACCGGGGCGAAATCGAACATGGTGAAGCCTTGCCCGGTCGCGGTCTCGCGATAGGCAGCGATGATGATGTTGGGCGGGGTGCCGATCATGGTAATCATGCCGCCAAGGATGGTGGCGTAAGCCAGGGGCATCAGCGAGGCTGATGGCGAGCGCCCGGCCTTGCGGGCCGCCTGGATGTCGACCGGCATCAATAGCGCGAGGGCGGCGACATTGTTCATGAAACCCGAAAGCGCCGCGCCGACCCCGCCCAATATGGCAATATGGGTCGAGAGCGAGCGGCTCGAATCAACGACATGGCGCGTGATCAGATCGACTGCGCCCGAGCGGGACAATCCGGCCGTCACGACCAGCACGAGCGCCACGGCGAGGGTTGCATCATGCCCGAAGCCGGAAAAGGCGGTCTCGGCGGGAACCGCGCCCAGGACAACGCCGACGATCAGCGCCCCGAAGGCGACGAGGTCATAGCGATACCGGCCCCACAGCAGTGTGCCGAGCACCAGAGCGAGGAGCCCAAAAAGGATAATCTGCTCGTAAGTCAATGCGGTCCCCGGCGCCAGTCAAAGCCCAGCCCAAACGCGGGCCAGCCCAACCGGTTCCGGAGGCGAAGTCAAGGGTTCCGGTCGCCGTCAGTCCCGCTCGGCGCGTTTTTCGGCGGCGAAAAGATCGTCCCAAAGCCCTTTCTTGAAGGCGGCGTCGCTGCGGGCCTCGAGATCGGCCTGCTCGTCAAACACCATCTCGATCTGAATCTCTCTTGCGGCCCCTTTTTCTTTTTCGTCGACCGACGCGGCCTGCCGGTCCTCTGCTTTTTTTGCTTCGCCCTCGGCAAGCCCGAACATTGCCTCGAGCCGCGGCTGGATATTGGCGGGCGAGGGCGCCTCCGCCCTGTTCTCGGCTGCGATAACGCTGGTTGCGAGTTTAGAACTGCCGCGCAGGCCCTCGATCAGAGCCGCGCGCTCGGCGGAGGTGCGCTCGGGTCTGGCGCCCTCACCCTCCGGTGGCAGCGGGTTGGCGAGCCGGGACTTGATGCGCTGGGCGACGCGCTTGTAGCTCTCTTGGGCAGCGAGCATGGCGCGCTCGCGCTCGCGGCGGTCGAGCTGTGCGCCGATATTTTCCTCGGTGGGCTGGATGGCTTGGCCGTTGGCCTGCTGGGCCAGTTGCGCCTTATGCCCGGCGGCAACCAGGGCGATACGGTCGCTTACCCGCGATGCAATCCAGTCGGCTGCACTGATCGTAACCTGACCAATCGTCATATTGTGCCTCCTTTAAAGCACAATAGATGCAGGTCCATTGCCTGACCTGCCCGGCGCGGGCGCGGCACCATGCCTTGCCCGGGCCGGATGGATATAGGCCTTCACGATATTCAACGGGAGAATATCACATGCGAGATTGAATCGACGATGATCGGGACGCGCGCAATTTGAAGAAAAGTGAATCGGGATTAACGAAGTCTCAAACCTGAAGCCGTCCCCGCGCCAGCCGCTATCGCTCCCGCTCCCTCTTTGAAAGGGGGTCGGGATGAGGCAGCGATATCTGCCTCAGCCTTGAAGAATCGCCTAATTCAGTAGGCGCCGTGGCAATGCTTGAATTTCTTGCCCGATCCGCAGGGGCAGGGATCGTTGCGCCGGGTACGGGCCATCTGCTCGGGGGTGAGCTGGCCCTTGGGGGCCGCATTGGTCACCTCGTTTTCCCCGGTCACAGGATCGATATGGGTTTCCTGGAGCTGGCTGGGATCGGGTGCCTCCGGCTGGGGCGGGCGCATCTGGATCTCGAAATGGCTCATCTGCGTCGTCACCAGCTCACGCAGATTGGTCAAGAGCTGGGAGAAGAGCTCGAATGCTTCCTGCTTGTATTCATTGAGCGGGTCGCGCTGCGCCAGGCCGCGCCAGCCAATGACCTTGGAGAGGTGGTCGAGCGTAATGAGGTGTTCGCGCCAGAGCCCGTCGATCGACTGGAGCAGGATCGAGCGCTCGATCTGGCGCATGGTCTCGGCCCCGATACGGGCGGCCTTGGCCGCGGCGAATTCGTCGGCGAGGCGGGTGACCCGTTCGCGCAGCTCCTCGACATCCATGCCTTCCTCTTCCACCCATTCGGCGAGCGGGGGGGTGATGCCGAGATAGGTCTTGAGTGCAGCGCCGAGCTTTTCGATGTCCCATTGCTCGGGATAGGAGCGTTCGGGGCAGGACTTGGCGATGACCGAGTCCACCACGTCGTGGCGCATGTCGGTGATGGTGTCGGTGACGGTTTCCGCGTCCATCAGTTCGAGACGCTGTTCGAAGATCACCTTGCGCTGATCGTTCATCACGTCATCATATTTGAGGATGTTCTTGCGGATGTCGAAATTGTGCGCCTCGACGCGCGTCTGGGCGCGCTCGATCGCCTTGGTCACCAGACCGTCCTGGATGGATTCGCCGTCCTTCAACCCCAGCGAGGTCAGGATCTTTTCCATTCGCTCGGGGAAGAAGCGGCGCATCAGGTCGTCCTGGAGCGAGACGAAGAATTTCGAGCGCCCCGGATCGCCCTGACGGCCCGAGCGGCCGCGCAGCTGGTTGTCGATGCGGCGCGATTCATGGCGCTCGGTGCCGATGACCATGAGCCCGCCGGCCTCAAGCGCTTCGGCCTTGAGTTTTGCGACCTCGGCCTTGATCGCCTCGATCTTCTTTTCCCTTGCCTCGCCTTCGAGCCCCTCGGTCTCGGCCGCGATGCGCATATCGAGATTACCGCCGAGCTGGATGTCGGTGCCGCGCCCCGCCATGTTGGTCGCAATGGTCACCGCGCCCGGCACGCCGGCCTGGGCGATGATCTGGGCTTCCTGCTCGTGGTGGCGGGCATTGAGGATCTGGATGTCCTTGACGCCCTTCTTCTTTAGATGCTCGGCGAGCGATTCCGATCGCTCGATCGAGGTCGTGCCGACCAGAACTGGCTGGCGGCGGTTGCGGCACTCAACGACAAGATCGGTGATCGCGTCGAATTTCTCCTCGATCGTGCGATAGACCGCGTCATTCTCGTCGACGCGCGCAATGGGCACATTCGTCGGGATGGTCACCACGTCGAGCTTGTAGATATCGGCAAATTCGGCGGCTTCGGTGTCGGCGGTACCGGTCATGCCGGCGAGCTTGTCGTAAAGCCGGAAATAGTTCTGGAAGGTGATCGAGGCCAGCGTCTGGTTCTCGGGCTGAATCTTGGCGCCTTCCTTGGCTTCGAGCGCCTGATGCAGGCCTTCCGAATAGCGGCGCCCGGGCATCATGCGCCCGGTGAACTCGTCGATGATCACCACCTCGTCATTGCGGACGATATAGTCCTTGTCCCGGGTGAAGATCTTGTGGGCCTTCAATGCGGAATTCAGATGATGGACGATCGAGACGTTGTCGATATCGTAGAGCGAGCCGGACTTGATCAGCCCGTCGCGGGACAACAACTCCTCGAGCTTTTCGATGCCCTCGTCGGTAAAGCTCGCGGCGCGGTGCTTTTCATCGATGGAGTAATCCTGCTCGTCGAGCAGGGGCATGTATTTGTCGATTGC
>CAYSBF010000001.1:24620-130489 GCA_964429025.1 uncultured Pelagibacterium sp. | reverse complement strand
CGAGGTGGCGGACACCCTGCGCGAGCAGGGCGTCTGGCAGGGGGAGGGCGAATGAGCGAGAGCCGGGCCATCGTAGCCCCCTCATCCGACCTCCGCTTCGCTCCGGCCACCTTCTCCCACGGGGGGAGAAGGGAAACCGGAGGCGATGCGGCTCTTGAGCCCCCCTCTCCCCTCGTGGGACTTCGAGGCGATGGCGCAGCCACCAATCGCTCCAGTGGAGCGATTGGAGCCGAAGAAGGGCGGGGGGTGAGGGGGCAGCGGCGCCGACCAAAGAACGCAGGGTACAACTGCCATGCCCGCTAAAGCCGTCATCATCGCCGCGCCGCGATCCGGATCGGGCAAGACCGCAATCACGCTCGGCATCGCCCGCGCCCTTGCCGGCCGCGGCGTTTCGGTTGCGCCGGCCAAGACCGGGCCGGACTACATCGATCCCGCCTTTCTCGCCGCTGCTGCGGGTTCTCCCGCCATCAATCTCGACCCCTGGGCCATGTCGCCTGCCATGCTCAATGGCCTCGCGCAGGACCATGGCGCGGACCATGACATTCTCCTCATCGAAGGGGTGATGGGTCTTTTCGACGGCGCGGTGTCGGGCGGCGGCTCGACGGCAGACCTTTCGGCAACGCTCGGGCTGCCGGTCATTCTCGTCATAGATTGCCAGAGCCAGGCGCAGTCGGTCGCTGCCCTTGCTCATGGATTTGCCAGCTGGCGCGAGGATGTTCGTGTGGCGGGCGTGATCCTCAACAGGATCGCGTCCGACCGCCACGAAGCCATGCTGCGCGACGCCATGCGGGCTACCGGCCTTGCGGTCCTGGGCGCCATCCCGCGCCGCAGCGATCTCGAACTGCCCTCGCGCCATCTCGGGCTGGTCCTGCCCGGGGACATCGAAGGCATCGATGACTATCTCGCCCGCGCCGGTGCAATCGCCGAAACTCATATCGATTTCAACCTGCTCGATGCAATTGCCGAGCCGCTCCAATCAACCGGCGAGACCGCAGACCTCCCGCCCCTCGGTCAAACCATCGCCGTCGCTCGCGACGCCGCCTTCGCCTTCGTCTATCCCCATATCCTCTCCGGCTGGCACCGCGCGGGAGCGCAGATAAGGCTCTTTTCGCCTCTCGCCGATGAAGCAGTCCCTGCGGATGCAGACGCCGTCTTCCTGCCCGGCGGCTATCCCGAACTGCATGCCGCAAAACTCTCCGCCGCCCAAACCTTCGTCAAAAGCCTTGCCGTCGCCCGCGATCGCGGCGCGCTGATCTATGGCGAATGCGGCGGGTATATGGTGATGGGCGAAACCCTCACCGACCGCGAGGGCAAGACACACGCCATGACGGGCCTCCTGCCTGTCCGGTCGCGCATCGACCGGCCAAGGCGGATGCTCGGCTACCGGCAGCTCTCGCATGCCTCGCCGCTCCCGTGGCCCGGACATCTGAACGGGCACGAATTCCACTATTCCTCCGCCAGTCCCACCAATCTGCGGCCGCTCTTTGAGGCCCGGGATGCCGCAGATGGACTTCTAGCACCCATGGGCGTGCAGGTTGGCCGTGTGATGGGGTCATATGCGCATGTCATCTGCGGGGGGGCCAGGTGACCGCCCGCGCGCTGATGTTCATGGGCACCGGCTCGGATGTCGGCAAGTCGCTGATCGTGGCCGGCCTTTGCCGCGCCTTTGCCAATCGTGGCCTGCGCGTTGTCCCGTTCAAGCCCCAGAACATGTCCAACAATGCCGCCGTTACCGCCGATGGCGGCGAGATCGGGCGGGCGCAGGCGTTGCAGGCGCGCGCGGCACGGCGCGCGCCGATAACGGCTATGAACCCGGTGCTTTTAAAGCCCGAGCGCGAAACGGGGTCGCAGGTCGTCGTCCGAGGGCGGCGCGTCGCCTCGATGAGCGCGCGGGACTATTTCGCCAAAAGGCAGTCCCTCATGCCGGACGTGTTGGCCGCCTTCTCGGAGCTTGCGGCACAAAGCGATCTCGTGCTGGTCGAAGGCGCGGGCAGCGCCTCGGAGATCAATCTGCGTGAGGGCGACATTGCTAATTTCGGCTTTGCGCAGGGGGCCGATGTGCCTGTCGTTCTCATCGGAGACATCCATCGCGGCGGCGTCATAGCCTCGATTATCGGCACCTTCGTCGTCATCGATCCCGACGATTGCGCGCTGATCGCCGCAACGCTCATCAACAAATTCCATGGTGACCCATCGCTGTTTGACGAGGGCAGGGCGCTGATCGCTGGCTGGACTGGTCAGCCCTGTCTCGGGCCGGTTCCCCATTTCGATCTCGCGCACCGCCTGCCTGCCGAGGACGTGCTGGGCCTCGATCAGCCGCAATCACAGGCGGGCGAGACCGTGATTGCCGTGCCAAGGCTCGCGCGGATCGCCAATTTCGACGATCTGGACCCGCTCAAGCGCGAGCCGGGCGTAAGGCTCGTCATCGTCCAGCCCGGCCAGCCCATTCCGCGCGAAGCACGGCTCATCATATTGCCGGGTTCCAAAGCCACCCGCGCTGACCTCGCCTTCTTGAGGGCACAGGGCTGGGATCTCGACATCGCCGCCCATGTCCGCGCCGGGGGCCATGTGCTCGGCATTTGCGGTGGCTATCAGATGCTCGGCAGATCGGTGGCCGACCCCGATGGCATCGAAGGCGCGCCCGGATCGAGCGAGGGGCTCGGCCTTCTCGACGTGGAGACGGTGCTGGGCCCGCAAAAGCAATTGCGGCTCGAGCGGGCCCAGGATGCGGTCTCCGGCCGGCCCCTCTCTGGCTACCACATGCATATGGGCGTCACCTCCGGCCCCGACACCGCGCGCCCTTTCGCCCGCGTTGGGGGTGAAGCGGAAGGCGCGCGCAGCCTCTCGGGCCGGATCGCGGGAACCTATCTCCATGGCCTGTTTGCATCCGATGATTTCAGGCGCGACTTCCTTTCCCGCATCGGCATCGCAACCGACCCGCGCCTCGACTTCGAGGCTGATATCGATGCAACGCTCGACGCGCTTGCCGCCCATCTCGAAGCCCATCTGGACCTCGATAACGTGCTGGCCATGGCGCGGGAGCCCAGGCTCTGATGAGCCTCATCGTTGCATTCCTCGCGGCCCTCATCGAGCGGGCATTCGGCTACCCGCAAAAGCTCGTTTCCCTCATCGGCCATCCTGTCATCTGGATCGGTTGGCTTATCGGGTTGCTGGATGTCCGGCTCAACCGGTCCGAGCTCTCGTTCACGCGCCGCCGCATATCGGGGGCGGTCGCACTGGCGCTCGTTCTTGCTGCCGTGCTCGCGATAACTCTGGGCACAACGCTGGCGATCCGCAGCCTGCCCTTTGGCTTGGTCCTCGAAGCCCTCCTCGCATCCTCGCTTCTGGCGCAAAGGGGCTTGCGCGACGCGGTCCTGCGCGTCGCCGGGCCGCTCCGTGGCGGGGATATTGCTGCCGCAAGACAAGCCGTCTCCCACATCGTCGGGCGCGATACAGCAGAGCTCGATAAGGCCGAAATCTCGCGCGCAGCCATTGAAACGCTTGCCGAGAACGCCTCGGACGGCGTCATCGCGCCGCTGTTTTATCTGGTCCTGTTCGGTCTGCCCGGTGCCGCCCTCTACAAGGCCGTCAACACCGCGGATTCGATGATCGGCCATCGCTCCGAGCGCTACGAAGCCTTCGGATGGGCGGCGGCCAAGACAGATGACATTGCCAATTTTATTCCGGCGCGGCTGACCGCGCTGCTGCTCACGGCGGTGGCTGCTCTCGCCTCCGGCGCCAGCGCCCCGGGCGCCTGGCGGTCGGCAATACGCCACGCCAAAAACCACGCTTCGCCCAATGCCGGCTGGCCGGAAGCCGCAATGGCCGGCGCCCTCGGCCTGGGGCTCGGGGGCCCGCGCGCCTATAAGGGCAGACTGCTCGATCTGCCGCAGATGGGCGATGGTCGGCGTGATCTCCATGCCGATGATATCGAGGCAGCGATCGGTCTTTACAACCGGATGCTGTGGCTGGTCTGGGGGCTGCTGGGATTGTTGGCGATCGGTTGGCTTCATCTTTCTTGAACGACTTGAACGGTTTTCGTTCAAGTCGTTCGATAATTTTCTACCTTCACATTCGCGGCAATTTTGCGGCGCGATCAGGCGTTGTGCTGCGTCATGGTAAGGATGCTGGACCCTGCCGGGGATAATTCAAATCTCCGGCGCCGTCCCCTTGACCACCATCGGTATCCCCGCCACCACGAAATAGACATGGCCGCAGATTTCAGCCAGCCGCTGATGCGCCGAGCCCGCCAGATCGCGGAAGGAGCGCGCGAGGGGGTTGTCGGGCACGATGCCGAGGCCGACCTCGTTGGAGACGAGGATCACCCGCGCCGATTCGATCCCTTCGAGCATTTCGACAAGGCCTTCGACCTCGTCGGCAACATCCCGCTCCATGCTCAACAGGTTGGAAATCCAGAGCGTCAGGCAATCGACGAGGATCACGTCATGGGCCTGGGCGGCGGCGAACAGGGCCTGGGCAAGCTCCATCGGCTCTTCAATCGTTGCGAAATTGCCCTCGCGCTGCTTCTGATGCGCAGCGACTCGCTCCGCCATCTCGTCGTCCAGCGCCTCGGCCGTCGCGAGATAGGCAGGATTGGCGCCCATGCGCATGGCAAGGCGCTCGGCGAGCGTCGTCTTTCCCGAGCGCGCGCCACCCAAGATCAGGATATGTTGGCTCATCCTTTTTTCCGCCGCTAGAAGCTAACGTAAACGCAGGCCGAGCTTGCCCGTTCCTGTGATACCATTCACCCTGCCTCTGCAAATACGATTTGACCATATAATACTTTTGTCTTAGTCCCGTCTCGTCACCGGCGCGCGCAATCAGGGGAGCGTTTGGCCTTGCCAGCATTATATCTCGGAGTCGACGGCGGCGGCACCAATTGCCGCGTCCGCCTCGCCGATGCCGACCTCAATACCCTCGCCGAAGTGACCAATGGGCGCTCTAATCTCCAGCTCGAGGGCGGCGAACCGGCCTATCGCTCGGTCACCGAAGGCACGCGCGAAGTCTTCGCCAAGGCCGGCATCGACATATCGGAGGCGGCCAACACTCATGCCTGTTTCGGCATGGCCGGTGCGCGCCTCCCTTCCGCCCGCGAAGCTTTCGCCCGGCGCCCCTGGCCCTTTGCCAGCGTCACCGTCCATGACGACATCGATATCGCCCGGGCCGGCGCTCATGAGGGCGAGGATGGCGCGGTCATCATCGTGGGCACCGGTTCGGCCGGCATGGCGTTGGTTAACGGCCAGCGCTTTCAGGTCGGCGGCTGGGGTTTTCATATCGGCGACCAGATGTCGGGCGCCATCCTGGGGCGCGAGCTCGTCCGTTATGCGGTCGAGGCCACGGACGGACTGGTCGAGGGCTCGGCGCTGACCGATGCCGTGATCGCAAGGCTGGGCGGCACGCTCGACGCTGTCATGGCCTGGAGCTTTGACAACCGCCAGCCGGCTGATTACGGCGCGCTGATGCCCATGTTCATCGAATATTTCGAGAATGGCGATCCGGTCGCGGCACAGCTCATGGAAATCGAGCTTGGCTATATCGACCGCTACGTTGCATATTTCAAAAACTGTGGTGCAGACAGTCTGGCCGTTGTCGGCGGCTTCGGGCAACGGCTCCTGCCGCTGCTCAATGCCCGCTATGGCGACTATGTCTGCCTGCCCCGCTCCGAGCCACTCAAGGGCGCGCTGATCCTTGCGCGCCAGAATGCGGGCACCAATTGACCCGCTCGCTTCAGACGGAGGTTCGCTTCCCAGTGTCCGCTCGCATCATCCCCGTTAAGCCGTTCGACTATGTCGTGTTCGGCGCCACCGGCGACCTCACGCGGCGCAAGCTCATCCCGGCGCTCTACCACAGGTTTCACGACGGGCAGTTCGATGAACGCTCGCGCGTCATCGGCGTGTCGCGCTCAAAGCTCTCCGATGAGGACTTCCAGAAATTCGCCCGTGAGGCGGTGAACGAGTTCGTCGGGAAGGACTACCAGGACAAGGCGGTCATCGAGAAATTCGTCTCGTGCTTCTCCTACGTCGTTAACGATGTCAACGACAAGGCGGGATGGGCCGAGCTCGAGGCCGCGCTGCGCCAGGACCCCGAGATCGTCCGCGCCTTCTATCTTGCCGTCGCGCCTTCGCTTTTCGGCCCGATCTGCGCCTATCTCGATGAAAAGGGGTATTGGCGCCGCGACGCCCGCGTCGTCGTCGAAAAGCCCCTCGGCAACGATCTTGCCTCGTCCATGGCGATCAATGACGCCATTTCCGAGGTTTTCGCCGAAGATCAGGTCTACCGCATCGACCATTATCTCGGAAAGGAAACGGTCCAGAACCTCCTGGCACTGCGCTTCGGCAACATCCTTTTTGAGCCGATCTGGGACGCCGCCCATATCGATCACGTCCAGATCACCGTTGCCGAGGAAGTCGGCGCAGGCATGCGCGGCTATTACGACGAGTCCGGCGCGCTCCGGGACATGGTCCAGAACCATCTGATGCAGCTTTTGTGCCTCGTGGCGATGGAGCCGCCCGCTTCGGACGACGCCAATGCGCTGCGCGACGAAAAGCTCAAGGTGCTGCGCTCGCTAAAGCCGATCACCGGCGAGATGGTTACCAAATGCACCGTGCGTGGCCAGTATCGCGGCGGCGCCGTCAATGGGTCCTCGGTTGCCGGCTACCAGGATGAATTGCCTGACGACAAGAAGGGTTCGCGGACCGAAACCTTCGTTGCACTCAAGGCGGAAGTGCAGAACTGGCGCTGGGCGGGCGTGCCCTTCTACCTGCGCACGGGCAAGCGGCTGGCGGACCGGGTATCGGAAATCGTCATCCAGTTCCGCTCGATCCCGCATTCGATTTTCGATCATGCGGAAGGCGCGCCCAAACCCAACAAGCTCGTCATCCGCCTCCAGCCCGACGAGGGCGTCAAGCTGTTCCTGATGATCAAGGATCCGGGCCCCGGCGGCATGCGTCTGCGCGAAGTGCCGCTGAACCTCTCCTTTGCCGAGACGTTCACCGAGAGAACCCCGGAAGCCTATGAACGCCTGCTGATGGATGTCATCCGCGGCAACCAGACACTCTTCATGCGCCGCGATGAGCTTGAAGCGGCATGGCGCTGGATCGACCCTATCAGGCAGGCCTGGGACAATGCACCCGACGCCCCGCAAGCCTATACGGCCGGCACTTGGGGCCCGACAGGCTCGGTGGCGCTGATCGAACGCGACGGCCGCACCTGGCACGAAACGGGGGATTGATTGGACGGCGCCTTCGGCGCCGCCCCCTCTCCCCCTCTCCCACGAGGGGGAGAGGGGGGCTCAAGAGCCGAGGAGCCCGGCATTCCCTTCTCCCCTCGTGGGAGAAGGTGGCCCGGCGAAGCCGGTTCGGATGAGGGGGTGCGATGCCCGCCTGGGGACGACAAGGACGAGAAAGATGACCATCGAACGCAACGTATTCTCCACCAAGGACAGGCTGGCCGAGGCGCTTGCCGAGGCTGTGGCGGAAGATCTCGTTGCGGGGATCGAGGAGCGCGGAGCCGCGTCCCTTGCCGTATCCGGCGGCTCTACGCCCAGGCGCTTCTTTGAGGAACTCGCCCGACGGGAGGATGTCGACTGGGAGCTTGTCAGCGTGACTCTTGTCGACGAGCGCTGGGTGGCCGAAACCTCCGAGCGCTCCAATGCCCGCCTCGTCAAGGAAACGCTCTTGCAGGGGCCTGCAGCCGCCGCCCGGTTCATTCCGCTATACTCGGGCGGCGATGAGCCGGACACACCTGCCATCGAGAGGACCAACCTCGCGGTCGCCGCCGTGCCGGTCCCGTTTGATGCCGTGATCCTCGGCATGGGCAATGATGGGCACACGGCGTCATTTTTCCCCCAGGGCGACACGCTGGAAACCGCACTTTCCGATACCGGACCGGTGGTATCGATCCGTGCTCCCGGCGCGGGAGAGCCGCGCGTCACTTTCACGCTGCCGCGCCTGCTCGATACGCGCGCGCTCTATCTCCATATCGAGGGCGAGGAAAAGGCGCTTGTGCTCGACAAGGCGCTCGAGACCGGACCCGTCAACACCATGCCCGTGCGTGCCGTCCTCTCGCAATCGATCAAGCCTGTTCAACTCTATTGGTGTCCCTGAGCTCCTCCCCAAACTCGGGTAACCTCCATCATCCTCGCTAAGGAGGCGACCATGACTGTCAAATCCGTCATAAAGGACGTGACCGATCGCATCGCGGCCCGGTCCGAGATTTCGCGCCGGGACTATCTCGACCGGCTTGAAAAGGCGCGGGCGCAGGGCGTGCACCGCGCCGCGCTCTCCTGCGGCAACCTTGCGCATGGCTTTGCCGCCTGCGGCCCGCGCGACAAGGCGGCGCTGGCCGGCGATGCCATTCCCAATCTCGGGATCATCACGGCCTATAACGACATGCTTTCGGCCCACCAGCCCTATGAAACCTATCCAGCGCTCATCAAGCAGGCGGCGCGCGAGGCCGGCGGCGTAGCGCAGGTTGCAGGCGGCGTGCCCGCCATGTGCGATGGCGTGACGCAAGGCCAGCTAGGGATGGACCTTTCGCTCTTTTCGCGCGACGTCATCGCCATGGCCGCCGCGGTCGGTCTGTCGCACAACATGTTCGATGCTGCCGTTTATCTCGGCATCTGCGACAAGATCGTCCCGGGCCTCGTCATCGCCGCGCTGACCTTCGGGCACCTGCCGGCCGTATTCATTCCGGCCGGTCCCATGACGACGGGCCTGCCCAATGACGAAAAGGCGCGTGTGCGCCAGCTCTATATGGAAGGCAAGGTCGGCCGCGCCGAACTGCTCGAAGCGGAAAGCAGATCCTATCACGGCCCCGGCACCTGCACTTTTTACGGCACCGCCAATTCCAATCAGATGCTCATGGAGATCATGGGCCTGCACCTGCCGGGCGCGAGCTTCATCAATCCCGGAACGCCCCTGCGCGACGCGCTCACGAGGGCAGCGACCCGGCGCGCGCTCGCCATCACCGCTCAGGGCAATGAATATACACCCGCCGGGCATGTCATCGACGAGAAGGCCATCGTCAACGGGCTGGTCGGGCTTCACGCGACGGGGGGGTCGACCAATCATACCCTTCATCTGATCGCCATGGCCAATGCCGCAGGGCTAAGGGTCACCTGGGACGACATGTCGGCGCTCTCGGATGTCGTACCGCTCCTTGCGCGCGTCTATCCCAACGGTCTTGCCGATGTGAACCACTTCCACGCCGCGGGCGGTATGCCCTTTCTCATCCGCGAACTGCTCGAGGCCGGCTATCTCCACGACGATGTCACCACGGTCTGGGGCAAGGGGCTCGAGGCCTATACGAAAGAGCCGCGCTTTATCGACGGCGAACTGACCTTCGAGCCCGCACCGGCCGAAAGCGGCAATCCGAAGGTGCTGACCAGGGCCTCGCAGCCCTTCTCGGCCAATGGCGGCCTCAAGCTCCTCTCGGGCAATCTGGGTAAGGCCGTGATCAAGATCTCGGCCGTCAAACCCGAAAACCATGTCATCGAAGCACCCGCGCGCGTCTTCCACACCCAGCAAGGCCTGATCGATGCTTTCAAGGCAGGCGAGCTCACCTCCGATTTCATCGCCGTCATCCGCTTCCAGGGCCCCAAGGCCATCGGCATGCCCGAGCTTCACAAGCTCACCCCGACGCTGGGCGTCCTGCAGGACCGGGGCCTCAAGGTTGCGCTGGTGACCGATGGGCGCATGTCGGGCGCGTCCGGCAAGGTGCCCGCCGCGATCCACCTGACCCCGGAAGCCGCCGATGGCGGGCCGATCTCCAAGATTCGTGAGGGGGACATGCTGAGGCTCGACGCCGCTTCGGGAACGCTACACTATCTTGGTGACGAGCATGCCTTCCTTGCCCGGACCCCGGCCTCTGAAAATCTCGAGCACGAGCACTATGGCATGGGCCGCGAGCTTTTTGCGGGATTCCGGCAACTGGTCGGGGCGGCGGATCGCGGCGCGAGCGTTTTCGCCTGACGGGCAGGCCTTATTCCCCGTTGATCGGCTCGGCGGCGTGTTCGGGCGCGCGCGTCACCAGCTGCGCCTCGGTGGATTGGGTGAGCATCAGATAGCGCTCGAACTGGACGAGGATGTCGGCGATGAGCTGGTCCTTGGTCATGCCCATGGCGTCATATCCGCGGCTGCCGTCGGAGAAATAGGTGCGGGCCTCGTGCCGCACTTCTGGCCTTGCTGCCTCATAGGCGGTGTAGGCCGCCAGGGGCGAGGTCGCTGGCATGATCCCGTAGACGAAATCGCGCAGGCCCTCGGCCGGCGCGACAAGGGCAACCGCGCCGTCCCCCTCGACCTGCTCGACACGCGCCTCGCGTCCCCGCTTTGACAACTCGTCCGCAACCTGTTCGAGCGCCTCGGTAGCCTCATTGGCAATGAAGGCCCGAACATCCTCGGCACCCGGCGCCTGGAGCATCAGCGCCAGCCGGCGCTGCCATGTGAGCCCGGAAGCGGGGCGGGCAGGTGGCAAACCGCTCCGCGCGGCATCGCGTTGAGCAAGATCGGCGCGCATGCCGGTAAACAGCCCCCAGACCAGCACCAGCATGATGATCGAAAACGGCAGCGCGCTCGCAATGGTCGCCGATTGCAACGCGTCCAGCCCGCCAGCCAGCAACAGCATGGCCGCGACGACGCCTTCGAGCGCACACCAGAAGACCCGCTGGATCGGGGTCGTTTCGGTTTCCCCGCCCGCGGCAATGGTGTCGATGACGAGCGAGCCCGAATCCGAGGAGGTAATGAAGAACACCGCCACCAGAATGATCGCGAGGGTCGAAGTCAGCGCGGGCAGGGGCAGGTATTGGAAGAACTGGAACAGCCCCACCGATACGTCATCGAGCACCGCCGCCGAGAGCGCGCCTGCGGCAACGCCCGTGTCGAGGAAAAAGGCCGTGTTTCCGAACACCGTCATCCAGAAGAAGGTGAAACCTGCGGGAATGAACAGAACAGCGGTGATGAATTCGCGCACCGTGCGCCCGCGCGAGATGCGCGCAATGAACATGCCCACAAAGGGCGACCAGGATATCCACCACGCCCAATAGAATAGCGTCCAGGCATCGACCCAGGGCGTGGGCTGATAGGCATAGATGTTGAAGGTCCTGAGCACGATGTGGTCGAGATAGAGCCCGATATTCTGGACAAAGCTCCGGAAGAGGTCGGCCGTTGGCCCCATCACCAGCACGAACAGCATCAGCAGAATGGCAACGGCGAGATTGCCTTCCGAAAGCCTGCGGATGCCCTTGTCGAGCCCGGTCACCACCGAGATCGTGGCCAAAAGCGTGATCACCGCGATCAACGGAATCTGCGCCACCGGCCCCATCGGCAGCCCGAGAAGGTAATTGAGGCCGGCATTGATCTGGGTGACGCCCAGCCCGAGCGAGGTCGCGATCCCGAACATCGTGCCCACAATGGCGAAGATGTCGACGGCATGGCCGATCGGGCCATCGATCCTGTCCTTGAGCAGAGGGTAGAGCCCGGACCGGATTGTCAGCGGCAGGTTGTAGCGATAACCGAAATAGGCAAGCGAGAGGCCGACGACGGCGTAGATCGCCCAGGCGTGGATGCCCCAATGGAAAAAGGTGACGCTCATCGCCTCGCGCATTGCGGGGATGCTGCCCGGCTCGGCGGTCGGCGGCAGCATGAAATGGGTGATCGGTTCGCCCACCGCATAGAACATCAGTCCTATCCCCATGCCGGCGGCGAACAGCATGGCCACCCAGCTCAGATAGGAAAAATCCGGCGTGGAATCGTCAGGGCCAAGCTTTAGCCGCCCGAACCGCCCCAGCGCAAAGAGCAGGATGGCAACAAGGAAAATGCCGACCGAGAGCAGGTAGAGCCAGCCGAACTGGTGGAGAATGGCCGCCTGCAAGCCCCCGAAGATATCTGCTGCCTGACCCGGAACAATGAGGCCAACGAGCAGAAACGCGGCAATGATGACAAGCGCGCCGAAAAAGACGGGCGGGTTGATGACAAAGGCTCTGAACAAATTCTCCCCCCTCTCGGGTGGTGGCTTTTACTGTCGGAGCTGCATGAATGATAACCTCTTCCCGCTGCCTTCGTTCCCGGTGTAGGTATCGTGCCATGTCCAGCGCCGATCTTACTATTCTCCCCGTTCCCGTCTTCTCCCCGCTCTGCAATCTCGGCTTTGCGCTGAGGCGCGAGGTGTTCGTCATCGAGCAACAAGTGCCTGAGGAACTCGAGCACGATGCCGATGACCTGACCGCCACCCATATCGTCGGCATCGTCGATGGCGCGGTGGTCGCAGTGCTGCGGGTTCTCTGGAAGGAAGACTGCGCCAAGATCGGCCGCGTTGCCATAGCTGCCACCCAGCGCGGGCAGGGGCTGGGCGCGCGGATGATTCGTTTTGCCCTCGATCATGCAAGGAACCAAGGCCAGCCGCACTGCTACCTCGAATCCCAGTCCGACAAGGTCGGCTTTTACGAGCGGCTGGGCTTTGCCGCCTATGGCGAGGAATTCATGGACGCCGGCATTCCGCACCGCAGGATGCGGAATTACCAGCCCTAGAACAATGCCATCCGCGCGATCGAGAAATAGATCACCACTCCCACTATATCGCAGATTGAGGTGACGAGCGGGCCGGACGCCGTTGCCGGATCGAGCTTGAGCCGCGTGAGGATGAAAGGCAGCGTCATGCCGATCAGCGAACCGGCCAGAACGATCAGGATCATCGAACCCGAGACCACGCCCGCGATTTCGATGCCGCCCCTCCACGCGCCGATGCCATAGATGGCCAGGGCCATGGTCAGGCCCAGCAGCATGGCAACCAGCGTCTCGCGGCCCAGCATCCAGCCCCAGTCCTTGAGACGGACATCGCCTGTCGCGATGGCGCGCACCATCAGCGTTGCCGCCTGCGCGCCGGCATTGCCGCCCGAGGCGATGAGCAGGGGCAGGAAAAAGAGCAGCGCAAGATGGGCCGCGATCGTGTCCTCGAAATAGGCGATGCCCGCGCCCGAGAAGATGTTGCCGAACACCAGCAGCACGAGCCACGCGACCCGCGCCCGGTAGAGCATGAAGATCGAAGCCTGCTTGACGCTTTCGGCCAGCCCGCGCACCGAGCCCGATTTGTGGAAATCCTCGGTGGCCTCTTCCTGAATGACGTCGAGCGCGTCGTCATGAGTGACGATGCCGACAATCCTGTCGTCCCCGTCGATGACGGGAATGGCGATCCGGTCATAGCGCGCGATCTTCTGAGCAACCGTTTCCTGGTCCTCGTCCACGCGCACCGCCAGCGTGTTGCGCTCCATGATCTTTTCCACCCTGGTCGCCGGCGTCACGAGGATCAGGTCCTGCAACCGGACCGAGCCGATGAGCTTGCGGTCCTCGTCAACGACATAGGCGCGGTAGATCGTCTCCTTATCGGGCGCCTCGAGCCGGAGTTTGTCGAGCGCCTGGCGCGCGGTGAGCTCGGGGGTCAGCACCGCATAGTCCGAGGTCATGATCGACCCCGCGGTGCCTTCCTCATAGGAGGCGAGCCTGCGGATGTCTTCGCGCTCGGCCTGTGCCAGCGCGGGCAGCAATGCTTCCTGCTCTTTCTCGGAGAGCGCGTTGAAAAGGTCGGCCCGGTCGTCCGAATCCATTTCCGTGATGATTTCGGCAAGACGTGCGCGCGGGGCGCAATTGGCCAGCTCGACCTGGAGGTCGCGGTCGAGATAGCCGAACACTTCCGCCTGCCGCGGCAGGTCGAGCATGTCGAGCACCTGCCAGTCTATGTCGGCCGGATGGTCCTTGATGAACTGCGCGATGTCGGCGGCGTGCTGGGTCGCGAGAAACTCGCGGTTGATGCCGGCATCCGCATCCGAACCGGTTTCAAGTTCGCGGGCGAGGGTTTCGAAGGTCATTTGTCACCTCGGTTCATTCCGCGCCGTCCCATACGGACGGCGACCGAGGCGGAGGGTTTAACCCTGTTGGCTCAGACGCAGTGCGTAAGGGGCGACACCAGTTTCGGTCCAGATACGACTGGAAGGGTCGTCCATGGGGTTAAAGACTCTTGCTGTTTCAACGATTTGGCTCCGCAAGACGACAGGCTGAGCGGAGCCGTGCCCGTTATGGCGCAGCTTGCCGTCACAATCAAGGTCTTGTCTCACGGCGCGCCCGTGCCCCCGGTCACCACATCGGCTCCGGTTGTGGAAACAGGTGAACAGGCATGGGGGTCGTGAGAGCAGTATGGCGCGGATGGAGAGAGCGGGGATAACAACTGTTGATGTTGTTTTCCGCTTTCGACCCCGTTGCGGTCGCTCACGGCGACTTAATCGTCGCCTGAATGCCGACCTTCCCAGCGATCGATGAAAAAGCAGAGATGCGTTCTCCCTGTATCGCGCGCGCCGAGTCATCGCTTGACATGTGACTAACTGGTCACCTATTATGCTCGACATGGATGACGAAGTCTTCAAGGCGCTTGCCGATCCGACGCGCCGGAGCCTGCTCGACGCGCTGTTCGAGCGGGACGGCCAGACGCTGAGCGCGCTTGAGGAGCGGCTTCCGATGACGCGCTTCGGCGTCATGAAGCACCTGCGGCTGCTGGAGAATGCCGGGTTGGTGGTGACGAGGAAGGTGGGGCGCGAGAAGCTCCATTTCCTCAACCCGGTGCCGATCCGGCTGATCTATGACCGCTGGGTGAACAAATACACCGAGCGCTGGGCCGTGACGCTCACGGACCTGAAGCTACAACTCGAGGAGGAAATGATGGAACCCATCCATGTCCCGCACCAGGTGCCGCTGGTGCCCTCTCCGGACGGCGAGGGCGCGATGGCGGTGTTCGAAATCTACATCAAGACGACGCCCGAACGCCTCTGGCAGGCGATCACCGATCCGAGGATGCGGGCGCGGTACAGTTTTGGGGTCGAGATTCACTCGGAATGGACACCGGGCTCGCGTTACGTGACCTCCGTTCCCGTTGGTCCCGACCACCCGGAACTGCAGATCACCGAAGGCGAGAACCTGGAGGTCGATCGCCCCCGGCGGCTCGTGCAGAGCTTCCGCGCTCTATGGAGCGACGAAGTGAAAGCCGCTGGCTTCTCCCGCGTGACCTGGGAGATCATTCCCGTGGGCGATTCCTGCCGGCTCACCGTCATCCACGATCGCCTGCCCAAGGAAGCACAACCCGAACTCTATGGCAGCTGGCCGATGGTGCTTTCAGGCCTCAAAACCCTGCTGGAAACGGGGGAGCTGCTCACGACGCCCGGGTCGCTGCTTTACATGCGCGGACAGCAGGATGAGGGGCGAGTTTCAGCCGATGGAGAAACCAAATGACCGTATCGAGGATCAATCCCGCTGCCGTCGTCGTCGCGGGAGTGACGGCTTTCGCGTTCAGCCTCGTCTGGTACAGCCCGTTCCTGTTCGGCAGCGTCTGGACGGAAACGCAAGGCGCGGAGGCGACCTCAATGGCGCCATGGAAGTTCTTCGTGGCACCCCTGCGCGAACTGTTCACGGCCTGGTTTCTCGCTTGGCTGATCGGCCGCCTCGGCATTGCTGACTGGAAAGCCGCAGCCGGCCTCGGCGCCCTTCTCTGGGCCGCGTTCTATGTGATCCAACTCGCGGGCGCGGTGATCTTCGACGGCATGTCTCCTGCCCTCGGTGCGGTTCATGCCGGCGACTGGCTGGGCAAGATGCTGATCATGGCGATCATCGTGAGTGCTTGGCCCAGGCGGCAAGCTGCCGCTTGATGACGGGCAGAACTCCGTGGCGGTGGGATCGAGTACGACAGCTCAGCATGCGGCCCTCGAACCAGGGAAAGTTTGCCTGAGCGTCTGAAACGTCGCGCGGTCCAGTCGAATGGCCGCTTTCCCACTCCGCCGCCCAGATGTGGACAGACAGAAATCCACCCCTTTGCGGACATTATTTCCGCCCAACACTCGTGGACATTACAGCCAGGACCAAGTCTACCGAAACGGGCACTTCAAGCCATCAGGCGGCCTTCTAACCCCACCTCAACGCACCAACAGCAACCGCCGCTACCCCTGCGTGTCGCCCCGGATCTGGTCCCAGCGGTTCTGCTGGGTAAGCATGGCGCGGATATAGGACATGTTGGCTTCGACCGCCTCGGGCGGGAGTTCGGTGGCATAGAGTGCGCGGGCTTCTTCAAAGCGCCCCTGCAAGCCGACGACCAGCGCCAGGTTCTGCCGCACGCGGGTCGAGGCGCCGGGCAGGGCGACGGCCTGGCGCAAATGGGTTTCGGCCTGCGTCAACTCGCCGGTCATGGCATAGGAAAGCCCGAGATTGGCCTGGAGGCTCGCCTGATGCGGCGCCAGCAGCAGGGCCTGCGAATAGGATTGCCGCGCCATTTGGTGTTCGCCCATCTGGTCGAGAATGGCGCCGCGAACCGAGAGCGCATCCCAGTCGGGCGCGACCGGGTTGATCGCGCGTTCAACGACGTTGAGCGCCTGCGCGAACCGCCCCTCGCTCGCCAGCGCCCGCGCATAGGCAAGGCTCACATCGGGATCATCGGTATAGATGGCCATGAGGTTTTCCATGACCGTCACCGCTTGCCCATTCTGCTGCGCTGCCCTCAGCGCCGCAGCATAGTGGATGCCGAGCGCCTTGTTGCGCGGGTCGGCGCGATATCGGGCGGCGAGATCGGCGACGCTGGCCTGTATCTGCGGCCCCGAGAGGGAATAATCGGCGTTGACCGCCTGGCCGGTACGGTTGGATGCGCAAGCCGAAAGAACAAGCGCCACGGCTCCGGCCGCAAGCACCATCCGCGTCGTCCGAAATAGCGGGGCAAAGCCCATTCCATTCTCCTTGCCGGGCGCGTGAACTCCGGCGCACGGCGCAGTTCCTGACCGTTGAGGGAAAGTAAATTGTTAACCCTAACGGGCGGTTAAAACGGGCCGCGCCATCATTGCCCGCGCACGCGGCGCGCGTTAGGGTCCGGCAAGCGGTTTCACCTCCGGATATTGACGCCCATGACCACTGCACTCCCCATCACCTGCGTTTACGAGGGTAAGCTCGGCGCCGCGCCTGTGCCCGATGCGGCGCGCCAATGGGCGAGGGCGAACGGGTTCAACGGCCAGCACGGGAACCTTCTGGCCGTACCGGGCGAGGGGGGCGAGCTCGAAGGCTATCTGTTCGGCATGGGTGAATTGGCCCAGGCCCATCCGCTTGCTCTGGGACTTGCCGCCTCGGCCCTCAAGCCCGGCACATACCGGCTGGCGGGGGACTATGGCGAGCCCACGCTTGCCGCGCTGGCGTTTGCGCTCGGCGCCTACAGGTTCGACCGCTACAAATCCCAGCCTCAGGCCCCTGAACTGGAACTGCCCGAGGGGGCGGACGGGCAGGAGGTCGCAAGGCTCGCAGAGGCCGCCGCGATCGCCCGCAACCTCATCAACACCCCCGCCAACGATCTTGGGCCCGAGCATTTCGAAGCCTGGATCCGGCATTTCGCCCGCGCGCGCCGCATGGATGTGTCGGTCGTTACAGGCGATGCGCTGCTCGACGAGAATTTCCCGATGATCCATGCGGTGGGCCGGGCGAGCGTGGAGCCGCCCCGCCTGATCGACCTCTCCTGGGGGCAGGCGAACCATCCGAGGCTCACGCTGGTCGGCAAGGGCGTCACCTTCGACACCGGAGGGCTCAACATCAAGAACGCATCGGGCATGGCGCTGATGAAAAAGGATATGGGCGGTGCCGCTAACATCCTTGGCCTCGCCCACGCCATTGTTGACGCAAGGCTCAAGGTCCGCCTGCGCGTGCTGCTGCCGATCGTCGAGAACGCCATTTCCGGCGCCTCCTTCCGCCCCGGCGACGTGCTGCAGTCGCGCAAAGGACTGACCGTCGAGATCGGAAACACCGATGCGGAAGGACGCCTGATCCTTGCCGATGCTCTGGCCCTGGCCGACGAGGAAGGTCCCGACCTTCTCATCGACACGGCAACGCTCACCGGTGCGGCGCGCATCGCGCTCGGCCCCGAACTGCCCCCGCTCTATGCGCGAGACGCCGATTTCGCCCAGCGGATCGTCGCCGCCGGCCTGGCCGTGGACGATCCGGTCTGGCCCATGCCGCTCTGGAAGGGCTATGAGAAGATGCTGGCTTCAAAGATCGCCGATGTGAATCACATCACCAGCGCCCCCTTCGCCGGGTCCGTCACCGCCGCTCTCTTCCTGCAACGCTTCGTCGATCCCGGCACCGACTGGGTCCACCTCGATATTTTCGGCTGGGCACCCGAGGCGCGGCCCGGACGGCCCTTCGGCGGCACCGACCAGGGCATCAGGGCCCTGTATCAGGTGCTCAAGGAGAAATACGGGAGCTAGGCATCGCGATGGGGGCGAGCGCGACAGCAAAATGGATCGAAGCGATCCACGAAAGGACCACCGAATCCGACGATAAGGTCATCGCCTACACGCGGGACCACCCATTGCCCAAACGGTATGTGGCGGCTCGCAAGCTTGCACAGGCGCTGCTGGATGGCCGGCCTTCGCGAATCGAGGAAGGTGACTGGCAGTATGCGCCGGACGCCGGCTGGGGGTCGTGGATCGAAGGCGTCCCCTTGCTGCACGCGGCGATGCTCAATCGCGACATAGTCGTCGACCTCATGCCTACCAAGACCGAGGACGACTTCATCCGCGCCTACAAATGCAGGCCAGCGCAGTTCCTCACGGTCCTTCGGCGTCTGAGAAGCGACGGCCGCCGGGTCTATGTCAACATTCGCGACTACGACCCCGCGCGAAGGCGCAACGGAAACGATGGAGGCATGGGGGCATATCAGGCAGCCGAAAGCACCCTCGGACCGGTGTTCCAGGCGCTGAGCGAAGAGAACTTTCGCGATGTCTACCTCAATGCGGTCCGCCGGAACCGGTTGGTGGAGGGGCTGGGGGGCGGGGAGATGATGCTCGAGACAGTCGAGCGGGTTCGCCGCGCCCTTGGAGAAAAAATGGAAGGATTCCTTTCAGACCCGGATAGGGTCAGACAGGATCATCCGCATTGTCTGGTCCGCGGGGAAGCAGTTCCTGTCCCCGCACAGGCGCTCTACAGGATCGCCTATAACCTCACATTCAGAGAACTCCTCCCCGACGTGATGGCCGAGAATGCTGATCTGCCCGAATTGATGCAGAAAGCGGAGCGCAAGCAGGATATCGGCGAGCGCGAACTGGCCGACGCGATTTTCTCCGCGACCATGCTGCATCATAAGTTCACCGCACCCCTGACAGGTGCTTATGGCGGCGTCTACAACCTCGATGAACGGGAATTGAGCCAAAGCGAGATGGTGGCAAGGCGGGCTGCTGTCACTGGAGAGGCGCGCGACGCCAACTCGCAGGGCTTTCTCAACGTTCTCTATGGCGTTCTGAACGGGCATATTGGCGTGGAACGCCGGCTGTTCGGGCGCGCGCTTGTCGACAAACGGCGCCGCGCTCTGGCAAATCTCCTCGAGGAAAATCAGCCGATCGGCGTAGCCCAGGAGCAATATGTTCCCACACCGATGGAGGTCGATGCGTTTTTCGACAACATGGAGCCCGTCCAGTTGTGGCTGCAACGAAAGTCGGCCATGCGTAAGCGCTTCCGCCAGGCGCTCAACAAGAGCCAGGCGGATGGTCACGAAATGGACACCGAAGCGGTCCTGAACCTTCTCAATAACGACCTTAACGCCTGCCGTAACATTCGGCGGCAGTTTGTGAAGGCGGGCGCCGCCGCCCTGTTCGGCATTGCCGCAGCAGGCGCCGCGCCTGCCGCCGCTGGCACCGGCATGCTTGCCAGCGTCGCATTTCCTGTCGGCGGGGTCCTCCTGGGCGTACTGGCCCTCGCGGCCCACGTCGGCGCAGAACTCGGCAAGGACAATGTGTGCAGCGCGCTGTGCACTCAGGAGGATGAAAAGCAGGTCTGGAGCCTGTTCACGCGGCACTGAAATGGAAGACCGTCCTCAGTAACCCCGTTCCCTGTCCACCACATTCCTGAGCGGCTTGCCTGCTTCGTGGTCGAGCAGCATCTGCGCGAAATATTTGACGCCGGAGCGCTCGTTGGAGATGGCCGCGATGTGGGGCGTGATGAAGCAGTTTTCGATTGTCCAGAGCGGGCTGTCCTTGGGCAGGGGCTCGACTTCGAACACATCGAGACTGGCAGCAGCCAGCGTGCCGTCGCGGAGCGCGGCGACGATGTCATCCTCCTTCTGATGCCCGCCGCGCGCGGCGTTGATCAGCACGGGGCCGCCGACCAGCGGGCCGCGCCGGAGCTTTCTGAAGGTGTCCATGTTGAGGATGCCGCGCGTCTCGGGCGTCAGCGGCAAGAGGCAGACGAGGATGTCGGTCCGGGCAAGGAAGGCATCAAGCTCGCCATTGCCCGCAAAGGTCGTGATGCCCTCGACCTCCTTTTTGCTCCGGCTCCATCCGCTGACCTCAAAGCCGATCGTCTTCAGCTTTTGTCCGGCATCGAGGCCCAGCGTGCCGAGGCCCATGATGCCAACCGAGATTTCGTGTGAGGCGGGCGGATAAAGCTGGCTCCAAACCTTCGCCTTCTGGTGCGCGGCATAGCGGGTGAACAACCGCTGGTGCATCATCACATTGGCGATCACATAGTCGCTCATGCACTGGGTCAGTTCCTCATCCACGAATCGCACGATCGGCACGTCCGGTAGCCTGGGGTGCTGCATGAGCGAATCGACGCCCGCGCCGAGCGAGAAGATGGCCTTTAGGTTGTCCATGCCCTCGAATGCGTCCGGGCTCGGCTTCCAGGCAAAGAGATAGTGGATGTCGCTCGGGTCGTACGCGTCCGAGCGCCGCAGAACCGGGTAGTTGGGCAGCGCTTGGCGCAGTCCCTCGGCCCACGGCGCCTCATTGACATCGGTCAGGTGAATCAGCAGCGCCATGGTCGTGTCCTCCGCAATAAAAAAGAGCCGGGCGAAACTCGCACGGCTCTTTTGAGATTTCAAATCCGGGGGTAGTTACCCTCAGTTGCCGCCTTCCTGGCCCTGCTCAGGGTTCGAGATCTGGCCGCCATTATCAAGCTCGACCGGCTGCTCGGACGGCTCGGTCACGGGCGCCTCCACATCGACCACCGGTGCGCTGTCCACCCCGGTCGCTTCGTCCTCTCCGATCGCCTCTTCCTCGGCGGCGGCTTCACCTTCGGCAGCGGCTTCTCCCTCAGCGGCAGCCTCGCCTTCCGCTGCGGCCTCCGCCTCAGGCAGCGGATAGGGGTCATCGGAAAGGGTGCGCAGGAAGGCGATGAGGTTGGCGCGGTCCTGCGGATTGGAGAGCCCGGCAAAGGTCATCTTGGTGCCCGGCGCAAAGGTGCGCGGGGAGGCGATGAATGCATCGAGATTTTCGTAGTCCCAGATTTCGCCGGCAGCACCGAGAGAAGCGAGCGCCTCCGAATAGGCGAAATCTTCGTGATGTGCGATCTGCTGCCCCACGACGTCGTAGATGCCCGGCCCTGTGCGGTTTGTATTGGCCTGTGAATAATCGTGGCAGGACTGGCAGCGATTGATCAGGCTCTCGCCCGCCTCGGCACTTGCGGTCTGCATGCGCACCGCGATCGGCTCGATTTCGGCAACGGCAGCCTCGCCACCGGCGGCCTCCCCGCCCTCGGGCTCGGGCAGCTCATAGGTCGCACCGCGGTTCTCGATCGGATGATAGATCTCCTCGGCGATGAAGCCCACGCCCATCACCAGAACCAGCGTGCCAAGAATGGCGCCGAAAATCTTGTTGAGCTCGAATGAATTCATAATCTCGGTCTCTCCGTACCGTTACCCCGCCGGCGCCGGCAGTTCAGCAATCACGCCGCATCGCTCGTCGTACCTCTTCCGCCCCGGAATCCGGGTCGAATGCGGACACCAAAGGACACGCCGAACACGCGCGCGGACCATATAATAGAAGGTTTGGCCCGTGCAACCGGGATCGGGTCGGGTGCGACAATTCCAGCAAAGCCCTAAACCATAGTCCCGGTTTGCGCAATTGACTCCCGTGCCCATGAACGCCATTAGAGCGTGCTTTCTACACAGCCGGGACAGGGAAGATGGGCCGCACGATCGCATTTCAGGGAGAACTTGGCGCATTCAGCCACGCAACCTCGGTTGCCGTGTTTCCCAATGACGAGCCGCTGCCCTGCGTCACCTTCGAGGAGACGATCGGCGCGGTGCAGTCCGGTGCTGCAGATTATGCCGTGGTGCCGGTCGAGAATTCGCTCTATGGGCGCATAGCCGATATTCACCACATCCTGCCCGAGAGCGGGCTCTATATCATCGGCGAATATTACCTGCCGGTGCGCATGAACCTGCTCGGCGTGCCGGGCGCTACGCTGTCGGATATAAGGGCGGTGCAGTCGCTTTCGGTCGCGCTGGGCCAGTGCCGCGACTTCATCAAAAAGCACAGTCTGCGCACGATCAACGCCGTCGACACCGCCGGCTCGGCCAAGGAAGTGGCCGCAAAGCGCGACAAGTCGGTCGCTGCCATCGCCTCGCGGTTCGCTGCCGAAATTTACGGTCTCGATGTGCTTGCGGAAAATATCGAGGATGCGGCGCACAACACGACGCGCTTCCTCATCATGGCGCGCGAGCCGCAGATACCTCAGCCGGGCGGCAACAAGGTCAAGACGACCTTTGTCTTCCGGGTCCGCAACGTGCCGGCCGCGCTCTACAAGGCCATGGGCGGTTTTGCGACCAATGGCGTCAACATGACCAAGCTCGAAAGCTATATGGTCGGCGGCTCGTTCACCGCCACCCAGTTCTATGCCGATATCGAAGGGCACCCCGAGGACCAGAACGTCAAATATGCGCTCGAGGAACTGGGATTCTTTTCGGACCACTTCAAGCTTCTAGGCGTCTATCCCGTCGCCGAGATCGTTGGCCGATAGCACCTTGGCGTTCATGACGGGGGGGATTGATCGCAGTGGCTTGCACCCCCTTGCAATGGAAGTCCCGATGCCGCACATAGGGGACGGGAGGTTGGTGGCGGACGAACCGCTCGCCAACCGGGTCAGGTCCGGAAGGAAGCAGCCCTAACGAGTACGGCGCGGGTCGTTGTCAGCCTCCCACCTACAAAAGCGTCCCGGCGCTTGGCGATTTTCCCCTCTTGACGGCACGCGATGGTGACCCCCGAGACCCCTCAGACGCCCTACAAGGTTCTGGCCAGAAAGTACCGGCCATCGAGCTTTGAGAGTCTTGTGGGTCAGGACGCGATGGTCCAGACGCTGGGCAATGCCTTCAAGACCGGCCGCATCCATCACGCCTTCATTCTGACCGGGGTCCGCGGGGTCGGCAAAACCACCACGGCCCGCATTCTCGCCCGCGCCTTCAACTATGCCGACCAGAACGGGCCGCGTCCCACGCTCGATCTGTCCACGCCCGGCATCCACTGCGCCGAGATCATCGCGGGCACCCATGTCGATGTGATGGAAATGGACGCCGCCTCCAACACCGGCATCGATTCGATCCGCGAAATCAACGCCATGACCCGCACCCCGCCGATGAGCGCGCCCTACAAGGTGTTCATCATCGACGAAGTGCACATGCTCTCGACATCGGCCTTCAACGGGCTTCTCAAAACCCTCGAAGAGCCGCCCCCTTACGTCAAGTTCATCTTCGCAACGACCGAAATCCGCAAGGTGCCGGTAACCATCCTCTCGCGCTGCCAGCGCTTCGACCTGCGCCGCATAGCACCCGAGGTGATGACCCAATATCTTGGCGGGCTGCTCGAAAAGGAAAATGTCGAAGTCGAGCCCGAAGCGCTTGCCATGATCGTGCGCGCGGGCGAAGGCTCGGCACGCGACTGCCTGTCCCTGACCGACCAGGCGATTGCCCATGGCGACGGGCGCATAACCGCGCAGGCTGTGCGCGACATGCTCGGGCTTGCCGACCGCGCCCGCATCGTCGATCTGTTCGAAAAGCTCATGGGGGGCGATATCGCCGCCGCGCTCGACGAGGCGCGTGCGCTCTACGATTCAGGCGCCGACCCTTCCACCATCATCACTGACCTTGCCGACTTCACGCACCTCGTCACCCGCATCAGGATCGTGCCTGCCGCCGCCAATGACCCGGTGCTGACGCCCGACGAGCGCACACGCGGCGCAGAATTTGCGCAAAAACTGGGGCTTCGCGTGCTGACGCGCGCCTGGCAGATTCTTTCGCGCGGTCTTTCAGAGATCGCGCAATCGGGAAACGGACTGCAGGCCGCCGAGATGGTGCTGATCCGCCTCGCCTATGCCGCCGATCTGCCGAGTCCTGACGAGCTTATCGAAAAGCTGACCATGCAGGGTGGCGATGGGCCGGCCCCCGGACCCTCTGCACCTGCTCCAGGCGGCGGTGGCTTTCAGGCCCGCGGCCAGGCGCCGGCCGCAAGTCGCCAATACGATCCTGCCCCGGCTCCAGCGGCCCAGCCCCAGGCGAGCGCACTCGCCAGTCCGCGCTCCTATGCCGAGCTCGTCGCGCTGGCGGGCGAAAAACGCGACCTGATGCTCAAGCACGCGCTTGAAGCCGACATGAAGCCGGTGACCTTCGAGGCGGGGCGCATTGAGATTGCCATGGTCCCTGGCGCCAACAACGCCATCGTGCCGGTGCTCTCGGCGCGCCTCAAGGAATGGACCGGCCGTCCCTGGCTCGTCACCATATCGACCCGCGAGATCGAGGGGCCCACCCTGCGCGAGGCAAGGCAGGCGCAAGAGGATGATGCCCGCTCCGAGGCCCTGCGCGATCCGCTGGTCAAGGCCGTGATGGAAACATTTCCCGGCGCGCGTCTTGTCAATATCAGGACCCGCGGCCAGCACGACGATGAGGCAGGCGTGCCGGACGAACCCCCGCTCGAACCGGAGGATGAAGAATGAGAGACATTATGGGCATGATGCAGAAGGCCCAGGAATTCCAGAAAAAGGCGCAGGAAATTCAGGCCCAGGCCGCCGCGACTGTCGTCGAGGGCAATGCCGGGGCCGGCATGGTCGTCGTCTCGATGACAGCCAAGGGCGATCTGCAGGGGGTCAAAATCGACCCCTCGCTCCTCAAACCCGAGGAAGCGGAAATCCTCGAGGATCTGCTCGTCGCGGCTCACGCCGACGCACGCCGCAAGGGCGAGGAATATCTCGCAGGCAAGATGAGCGAAATCACGGCCGGCCTGCCCATTCCGCCGGGCATGAAGTTTCCGTTCTGATAATGGATGGGTAAGCTGATGCGCACCGAGCCATCCCGGCAACACCGCAGCCCCCTCACCCCCGACCCTTCATCGGCTCCAATCGCTCCACTGGAGCGATTGGCGGCTGCGCCATCGCCTCGAAGTCCCACGAGGGGAGAGGGGGGCTCGTATGGCTGCCCCACGGTTCCCCTTCTCCCCTCGTGGGAGAAGAGCCTGCCCTCGGGCAATGACCCGAGGGTGGCCGGAGCGAAGCGGAGGCCGGATGAGGGGGCAGCGATGCTGCCTGACGCTCGGACGCTGATCGGGCCCTACTCCGTCTGCCTTCGGCAAAAGGCTGCCTAGCCATGTCTCACGCGTCCGGCGGACCGGAGATCGAGCAGCTTATCCAGCTTCTCTCGCGCCTGCCGGGATTGGGCCCGCGCTCGGCGCGCCGGGCCGTGCTGCACCTCATCAAGAAAAAAGAGCAGCTCATGGTCCCGCTTTCGGCCGCGCTCGACCGGGCGGTCGAGGCCGTGCGCGTGTGCGAGACCTGCGGAAATGTCGATACCGTCTCGCCCTGCACCATCTGTTCGGACCCCCGGCGCGGGGAAGCCGGGCTGCTGATTGTTGTCGAAGATGTAGCCGACCTCTGGGCGCTCGAACGCGCAGGTGTCGGGCCGGTGCGCTATCACGTTCTCGGCGGGGTGCTGTCGCCTCTCGATGGGGTGGGGCCCGATGAACTCTCGATCGATGCGCTTATCCGGCGCGCCCCTGACTACAGCGAAATCGTCATCGGCGTGAACGCAACAGTCGAAGGCCAGACAACGGCTCATTACATTACCGACCGGCTCGCCGGTACCGGCATCAAGGTCACCCGGCTCGCGCATGGCGTGCCGGTGGGAGGCGAACTCGATTATCTCGATGAGGGCACGCTGTCCCAGGCGCTGAAGGCCCGCACGGTGCTGTAGTGCTTTAAATCTCCATTAAGTGCAATATCAATGCGAGGCGGCCGCGGGACCAGCCGTCCCAGATTTGTTTACGTATTTGTCCGCATAGCTGCACCCAAACGCGCCCTATTTAGTCGCATGGGCGCCGAAATCCGCGACCGCCGGAGGCTCGAGCACGATCTCCGTCTGGCGCTGGCCGCAGACCAGCTTTCGCTCGTCTATCAGCCGCAGGTCGACATCGCGACCGGCACCGTCAACGGCTTCGAGGCCCTTCTGCGCTGGACGCATCCCACACGCGGCGCGGTTTCGCCTTCTGTTTTCATACCGATCGCCGAGGAGAGCGGGCTGGTCCTTCAGATCGGGGAATGGGTCGTCAGGCAGGCCTGCACGGAAGCGGCGCGCTAGGCAAATCCCCTGAGCGTTGCGGTCAACGTATCGGCGGTACAGCTCCACAATCTGGCCTTCCCGGCCTTCATTCAAGAAGTGCTCGAAAAGACCGGGCTCGACCCTGCGCGCCTTGAGATCGAGATCACCGAGACTGCGCTCATCCGCAACATGGCCCGCGCGCTCAACAATCTGCGCCGCATCAAGGAACTGGGCGTCAAGATCGCGATGGACGATTTCGGCACCGGCTATTCATCGCTCTCGAACCTGAGGGCCTTTCCGTTCGACAAGATCAAGGTCGATCAGTCCTTCATCCGCGCGGTGCACCGCAATGATCAGGCGGCGACCATCGTCCGCGCGGTGCTCGAATTGGGAAGGGGCCTGAAGCTGCCGATCCTGGCAGAAGGCGTCGAGGACGAGGAGGAACTGGCGTTTCTGCGCGATGCCGTTTGCGATGCAGCGCAGGGCTACTGGTTCGGGCGCCCGCAGACAATCGCCCATTACAGCGCTATCATAGAAGGCCGGTCGACGCGCATAGAGCCTGAACTGGGGCAAAAGTTGCAGGCCGCGGGATAGTCGAGACGCAACTGGGGGGACGCGGCTTGAAACTTAAAGGGATAATCTGCGGGCTTGCCGCCATGCTCTGCGCTGCCCTGCCAGCACCGCTCACGGCTGACGAGAGAACACCCGTACCGCCGATCGTGCTGCTGACCACTTCGGCGGATTACGACCCGGTACGCTATGAGGCGGGCCACATGATCGCCGACGCCTGGCGCACCCTCGGCCTGTCGGTGGCGGTTGAGGCGCTACCCTTTCGGGACCTCGTGCATCGCGTTCAGAATGAACAGGATTTCGATGCAGTGATCGTGGGTTGGTCCGGTCGGGCCGATCGCTTCGATCCGCAGTTTTTTCTGGGTCTTCTCGACTCCCGTCAGGCTGGGCCGGGCGGCAACAATTTCGGCGGCTACGCCAACCCCGGATATGATGCGCTTTTTGAGGCGCAAGCCCGGGCATTCGATCCTTCTGTACGACGCGAACTGGTGCACGCGGCCCAGGCGATTGCTGCACGCGATGTGCCGGTCGTGATCCTGTCGCATCGCGACATCGTCGTCTCCTATGCAACAGGGAAATTCGGCGGCTTTGCCGCCGTGCCGAGCGACGGGCTCTATACCGACTGGAACATGATGCGGGCGGTGCCGCTGACCGAGCGCACGCGCCTGCGCATTGGCGGCCACCAGCATCCCGACAGCTTCAACCCGCTGGCCTCCACCACAAGCTGGGGCTGGCGGTGGATGCGGCTCTATTACGATTATCTCGTGCGTCTAACGCCTCGCGGCGCGCCGCAGCCCTGGGCGGCGAGGAAAATCGACGTGGTTGACGACGCGGTTCTGGAGGTGACTCTGCGCGAGGGCATGACCTTCCACGATGGCAGACCTGTAACGGCGGCCGACATTGCCTTTTCCTTCACCTACCCGCGGACGGCCGGCTACAGCTATTTCGATGCCTATCTCGATGCGCTGGATACGGTCGAGGTGGTGGACGACCTGACCGTCCGCTTTACGCTCAAATACCCTTCGGCCCCGTTCATTACCACCGCGCTAAGTCAGATCCCCATCCTGCCGCGCCACCTCTGGGCAGGGATCGACAATCCATCTGGCCTCGCACGCCAAGCTGTGCCCGTTACCGGCTCCGGCCCATTTCGCGTCGCACCGGATGGACTGAGCCTCCACCGCTCGCTCGACCGTTTCGATGATCATTTCGCCTTCGGCGATATCGCGATCTCAGGCATCGATTTCCACAACTACCAGGATAGCGACGCGGTGCTGGCAGCGCTTCTCCGCGGTGAGATCGACATTACTGCCGGCACGCTCGATGCCTGGCATATCCCGAAGGTCGAAGCGGCCATTGGCGCGGACATCATGGTGGCGCCCGATATCGGCTTCAACCACCTGACCTTCAATCTCCGGCGCCATGTTTTCGGCAATACCGCCTTCCGGCGCGCCCTGACCCATGCGATCGACCGCGATCGCGTGATCGATGCGCTGCTGGCCGGGCGGGCGGTAGCCGGCGCCAGCCTCATCGCGCCGGCCAACCGTTACTGGCACAACCCCGACATCGAAAAGCTTCCCTTCGACATGGACGCGGCCAGGGCCGAATTGCGGGCAGCCGGATTCACATGGGATAAGGACGGCCGCCTGTTGATGCCGCCCGCGCTGGGCGAAAACTGAGGAACAGTCGCCGCCCGTTCACGAATTGGCGCCCAAAGGTTTACATCGCCGCCCAACGTCTTACATTGGCTATCGCTTAGCGTGAACCGGTGGTTCGCGCCATTTTCGTTGGGCAGGACCATGCCGGCGCCAGGCGCCCGTCTTGCCCCGAGCAAACTCAAGCAAAAAAGGACACAGCATGACCCAGGCAAAGCACGGGGATACTGTGCGTATTCACTATACCGGCCGCCTCACCGACGGCACCCAGTTCGACAGCTCCGAAGGCCGCGCGCCGCTCGAGTTCCAGCTCGGTTCCGGCCAGATCATCAAGGGTCTCGATGAGCAGGTTCAGGGCATGAATGTCGGCGATACCGCGACGGTCTCCATTCCCGCCAATGACGCCTATGGCCCGCACCGCCCCGAGGGCGTGCAGACCGTTCCGCGCGACCGTATCCCGCCCGAGATCGACCTCGATGTCGGGGCGCGGCTCCAGGCCACCGGTGGCGACGGACGGCCGATGCAACTGACCGTCGTCGACGTCAACGATGCCGAGGTCACGGTCGACGCCAATCATCCCCTGGCCGGCAAGGATCTGGTCTTTGATGTCGAACTCGTCGAGGTGCTTTAAAGTCTCGCGTCGGCAGCGCACGATCTCATGCTGTCCGGGCAGCTCCGCCCGGACAGCATCTTTGTTTGCAGTTTACCTTTCCGGCTCACCCGCGCTTAACCACCCGACCCGATTGCGCCTGGAACCGGCCAAAGAGATCGGCGGCTTCAGCCTTCGCTAGGATTTTGCCCCAATAGTCGCAGGCGAGCTCGCAAAGCCGGCTGAGCAGGGGACAAAATGGCAATTGGAGCCATCGCCGACGAACCGATCATTGACACGGATGCCACCGGTGCGTCCGGCGGCCTGACTGTGGCCGTCTATTCGAGCCTTTCCGCTGCCGAACCGGTCTGGCGCGAGCTTGAGACGCGATCGGTCATGACGCCCTACCAGCAGTTCGACTGGATCGATGCCTATTGCAGGGCCGGGTTCGAGCGCCCTGACACCATCGCAATTCTTGTCCTTTATGACGGTGGCAAAGCCATCGCCCTCATCCCATTCGGCGTGAGCCGGCGATATGGCATCCGGCAAGCTCAGATCATCGGCGTGCCGATCTCCAATTGCGATCACCTCCTTTACGACCCTGCCTATGCCGACCGGCTGACCCGCGAGGCGTTCACCTCCGCCTTTGCAGTGCTCAACCGTGCCGGGGCGGCAGCCGATATCGTCTCTTTCCATTGCCTCGTGCCGGTATGGCAAGGTCACGCCAATCCGCTTCTTGTCTTCGATCACACACCCGCGCCCAACAATCTCTATGTCGCCGGCCTTGGGGCAGGCGAGCGGCCCTTCATTGAAGAAACGCTACCCCACAAGCGCCGATCCAACATCAGGCGCTCACAACGCGGCCTTGCCGATCTGCATGGGGAGGTGGTCCTGCGTCTCGCCCGCACCGAAGCGGAAGTGGAACAGATGCACGCTGCTTTCCTCGACCAGCGCGCAAAGCGCTTTCGGCAGATGGGCGTCGAAAACATATTCGCCAGCGCTCCCTTCCAGACGCTGTTCCGTTCGCTGGCGATCGCGTCGCTGGGCCAGAAATCCCCGACCTTCCGCTATCACGCGCTCTATGCCGGCGAGGAGATCGTGGCGACCAGCCTGGGGCTGACGACCCCGGTGCATTACTCGCAATATATCAACTCGACCACGGATGGTCCGGCAGCGCGCTATTCCCTCATGGGGGTGATGTTGTCCGCACTGATCGATGAGCTGCGTGTCGAGGGGATCACTTCGTTCGACATGGGTCTGGGCGATTTCGGCTACAAGACCGACTGGACCCAGCCGATGACCGTTTTTGACTGCGTAATTCCGGTCTCGCCCCTTGGCCGGGCCGCCGGTCCGGCACTGCTCGCAGCGCGCAGGGCAAAGCGCCTCGTGAAACAGACACCCGCACTCTGGCAGGCAGCCCGCACCCTTCGCACATTGAGAACACGCCTGCGCGAAGGACGGCGCTAGCCGCCGATCGGGCAATCCAGAAACGGCAGATGGACCAATTGCCAAAGGCAAAAAAGGCAAAGGCGACGGAAGTGTTCTGACACAGCCGTCTCGCTCGGCGGCAAGCGCCCATAGCGCTCTCGGCGGAACGGCATGAGGCCCAGGAGGACGGGATCAACCGGCTCTGGCGCCCGATGGCCTGAGCATCTTTGCGTCCACGCTGACCGCCGCCGTCGCCTGCGGTCCTGGTGCCACCTTCAGTCCCGTGTGGTGGGTCTTGGCCCAATGGTGAGGCCGGAAGATCAGCTCGATCGCCGCCTGCACCGTCGCGAGCCACGCCAGCAGCCAGTAGAACGGCAGGAAAGCCAGCGATGCCCAGAGGTCGCGCCGCCCGATCCGCGCAAGCCCGATCAGGCTCACAAGGACCGCGCCAAGATAGCCGGCAAGGAGAATGCCGAGATTGGCAATCAACAGCGGCCCGGGCGCTCCATCACGCAAAATGTCATCAACCAGATGCACCAGGGTCGCGACCAGCAGCAGGCCGTGAACGGAGATCGAGAGCACCATGCCCCCGACCATGATCTCGAAGGCGAGCGCGCCGCGCCACCCGAGATCCGCCAGAAGGCGCCTTGGGTACGCATTGTGGACGATCAGCGTCTGCATCCAGCCCTTCATCCAGCGCCCGCGCTGCTTGAGCCACGCCCCGACCGTCGTCGTCGATTCCTCGGAGGTATAGCTGTCGAAGGCCGCGATTCTGTGCCCGAGCCGGCCGAACCTGATCCCCAGGTCAGCGTCCTCGGTGACATTGAACGCATCCCATCCGCCCGCCTGGCGCAGCAGGTCGACCCGGAAATGGTTCGAGGTTCCGCCCAGGGGCAATGGCAGGCCGACCCGGGCGATGGCGGGCAGTAGGACACCGAAATGCCCGGCATATTCGGCGGCAAACATGCGCGATACCCAGTTCGTGCCGCCATTGGTGACCAGCAGATGCGCCTGCAGGCACACGATGTCGGCATTGCGACGGAACAGCGTTGCCGCCTTGCGCAATTGCTGACGCTCGGGAACGTCTTCGGCATCGAACACCGTGACATAATCCCCCCGCGCCATTGGCAGCGCAAAATTGAGCGCCTTGGGCTTGGTGTGCGGAGCGCGCCGCGGGACGACGACAAGCGAAAACCGCGCATCCCCGAGATAGCGCTGCACCGCAGTCACCGTACGCGGGCTCGCGCTCTCGACGACAAACTTGATATCGAGTTTTTCTGCCGGATAGTCGCGGCATTATGTAGGAAACGCATGTAGCTTGATATTCAGGTGTCCTCTCGACCATGGCAGCATCCTGGCCTCACGGTTAGGAGTCTCCGATGCCAGAATTGCAGGTTATCAATACGCTGAATACAAAGGCTGATGGTCTTCGCAGCCATATCGTACGTCTCGAGCGGGAACTCGAAGCGACGAAAGCCGCCTTGTCGCACGTCCTGGCGACCATCCATATGTTCGAGGCACCCCAGAACGGTAGCCAGTTCCCGCTCCACTACAACATGGCCCAGCTCTTCAAACGCCGGGAAATCGTGGGTTATTGCACCGAGGCGCTAGAAGATGGTCCAATGGACACCCGGCAGTTGTCCGATTGGATTATCGAGAAGAAGCAATTTCCCAATCCAGACCGACACCTGAAGACGTCCGTCGCATTCCGAGTCGTTCAAGCGCTGCGACTGCAGGAGAAGCGCGGTGGTCGGATACAGAGAGCGGGAAAGGTGTCGAACGTGATCGTGTGGAAGCTTGCTGATTCATCAGGACAACGCCACCATCAAGGTGCCTTGGCGGGCCAGGATCACGAATGAGGTTACTTGCCTCCTTTAGGGCCAGTGCCGGGCGGCTCGACGACTTCTTCCACTTCAACTAAATCGGCATCCATTTCGCTGGTGGATATCTGCTCAGGCACATCTTCGGGAATGAATGTGCGCAACTTTTTCGCAAATTCCTTCAGCGACGCCGGCGCTCCCCTTGTTGCCAGAATATCGAGATAATCCGACCAACTGGGTTTCCCACCATTCTTCCTCACAAACCCGTAGGCCTTCTCTGCCGCAGCATGAACAAGGGCGGGGTTGTCGTCGAACAGGCGGCAGAGGAGGTGGTCAGGCGTTTCGACGCCAACCCCATTGTCCGACAAGGCCTGCCTGTCGAAGTCTTTCAAGTTCCAGGTAACCAGAACAGAGGGCCTGCAGGCTATCGCCGCGGCAGCCACGTGCTTGTCCTTCGCATCCGTCTGCCCAGTTGCCGCCAGGTGATCTGTGTGCCCCTCAACGGTATAGTCAGATATCGCTTCCCGCATGAGACGGCACGTCCGCTCGACCCTTTCCCGGGGCGCCCCAGGGTTGTTCCGGACGAGATTCTGGACCCATTCGGCCTCGATCTCGTCCGTCCAACGCAAACCGATAACCCCTTCGACGCCGAAGGTCATCAGGATGTTTCGCTGGTCGTTCGAATAGAGGACGTTGGCGTCGGCCAGAACCGTTAGGCGCTCACGGCTTGTGGTCGGGTTCAAGGGCGTCGAGCTCATCGTAGAGTTGGTGCATGACCTGGTTCTGCCTATCCTCGACGGCCTTCAACTCGAGGACGTCCTTGAGCGAGCAACGCCGATGCGCTCCGACGTAATGGAACGGCAGGCGCCCATCCTCCATGCGCTGGACCACGAGAGGTCGGGAGACGCCCAGGATCTTCCCTGCCTGTTCCGGCGATAGATCGGACGAAAGCGGGCCATAGGCAACACCGCCGGCATCCAGCGCCACCTGCACGAACCGGCGAAGTATCTGGGCCAAATCACTCCCCACGGGCAGCTTGACGTCATGCCCGTCGTTGGCATCCAGCACCTTTAGCGCCGCCATCGCCTGGCTGCGCGTCGGCTCATCAAAACTGTCGAACTTGACCTGCGAAGCGCCCATGGCCCGCTCCTCTGAATTTACTTCATCTGAAATAAGTGAAATGAGGGCAAAATTCAAGGGTGGACGATCCTAGGCTGGCGCTTCCTGACCCGGTGGTGAGCCCGTATACCCAGCTTGTGGCTGCCTTGCGGTTTATCAGCATAAAAGCCGGCGTATTTTTTCCTGCCAAGCCTGTGCACGCCAGTTCTCGGTGACCAGTGGCACCATCTTTGCAAGCCGCAAGCTGTCCCTGCGTGATTATTTGATGGCGATCGCCTTGTTTGTGAACAGCGCCAAGGGCCACTCGGCACTCCAGCTCTCCAGGGATCTCAACGTCCAGTACAAGACGGCTTACGTGCTCTCCCACAAGCTTCGAGAGGCCTTGGGTGCCGATCTGGAGGAACGACAGGTCGACGGCGTTGTCGAGATCGACGGTGCGTATTTCGGTGGATACGTGAAACCCTCGAATTGGGTCGAGAATCGTCGCGATCGACGGAAAGCTGAGAATCAAACCGGTAAGCGGCAGGTGGTCGTCATCGCCCGGGAACGCGGAGGCAGGACACTACCATTCGTGGTCAAGCATGAACATCTGGCCGTACCGATCCTTGAGAAGCGGATCAAGCTGGATGCGACCATCCATGCCGACGAGGCCTACGGATGGGATCCGTTGCACACCTTCTACAAGATCAAGCGGATCAACCATCAGGAGGCGTATTCGGACGGCGAGGCATGCACCAATCAGGCCGAGAGCTTCTTCTCGAGGCTCCGTCGCGCTGAGATCGGCACCCACCACCACATCGCCGGCCCCTACCTGAATGCCTACGCCAACGAGATGGCCTGGCGGGAGGATGCGCGTCGCATCAACAATGGCGAGCAGTTCCTGCTCTTGCTGTTAGCGTCGTTGGACCACCCCAAGTCTAGGCAGTGGTGCGGATATTGGGAACGACGCAAGGACAGTTGATGCCTCTCCGTTCACTGATGCAACGACCATAAAAGGGTGTTGCCATCTTTGCCTTGGCGCCTGATCGCGCCTCCGCGCTTTTCCTGTAGCCGAAGCGCTTGCACGACGCGATAGGCGATCGATGTCTTCAGGTGTCTATCCGGATTCGGGAACGCCTTCTTCTCGATGATCCAATTTGCGAGTTGCCGCGTCGACATCACATTCCCCGACTTCAGCGCTTCCCTGCAGTAGCCTACGACCTCTCGTCGCTTGAACAGGCGGTCCAGATTGTAGTGCATCGGAAATTGACTGCCGTCCTCAGGCGCTTCGAACAAATGGACGGTCGCCAGGACGTGGGACAACGCGGCGCGTGTCTGTTCCAGTTCCTTTTCCAGACGGGCGATATGACTGCGAAGCCCGTCAGCCTTGGTATTGAGCGTATTGATGACCTGTGGATCCGGCATGGCGGCACCTTCTCGTTGTCGGTACCGCAAACTCGCATGCTCACCAGGTTTGTTGAACCGGCCTCAAGATGTGCTTCCTCCATAATGCCGGATAGTCGAGGCGGGACAAGGCCCGCGCCATCTGCGGCACCATATGCGCCTCGTCGCGCAAGGGCACAAGCACGGTATAGACCGGCAGATCTTCATCGCCGAGCAGGTCCGGCGCCCCGAGCGGGATGTTGCGCGGCGCGGTCGCCGCCGCCCAGAGCCGAAACAGCGATGGCGCAAAAAGGGCAGCGGTCAGGATCGGGAACAGAACCAATCTGATGGGCGCGGGCGCAAGGAACGCGGCCAGCATGATCCCAGATATCACCGCGACCAACGCGAGCCGGTGGCTCTTGCGCGATTCCGTATTCGCGCAGCAATTGGGATACTGCCTGATGGTTCGCTGGATCGATTCCTCGATCAGCCGGTCCGCATTGACGCTCGCAATGGCCGAGGAAAGACTGCGCGGGCTGGTAACGATTATACGCTCGGCACGCGCGCCCAGCCTCGCGAACAGCATCGCCTGCCGCAGGCCAGGGGCTGCAAACAGCACCTCGGCGCCGCGCATTCTGCCCGCAACCGTTGTGAGGCTGCCAAAGGCGTCGACATTGGCGTCCTTCCCGAACGGCTCAATGAAGGGCGCTATGTCGGCGGAAAAGCGCAAGCCCAAAAGGCCAGCGAGGCGCCGGTAGATTTCATCCTGATCCGCCTGCACCTCATGGATCAGCACCTTCAGAGGGTCGCAATCGAGCCGTCGCGCACGTTCAAGGATACTGTCCGCGCGTCCCGGCCTGGCCTCCTCTGCCAGTATGGCTTCAACTATCGCTCGTTCTGTGTTGAACTGGTCAAGCTGCTGCATCCTCATGCCCCCAAGGCGCAACGCTACCAATCACCTGTAAAATACGCCATAAACCGCACATCTTGAACGACATCCTGTGGAAAATACCTATGGTCCGGATGCTGCTGCGCCTCGTCATTCTGGCGGCGGGAATTGGCTTTCCCGCGCTGTCAAGCGCGCAGAACCTGCCTGTGCATGTCGACCCCGCCGCGCGCGAAGACATGATCGATCCGGCCATGATTCCGGCGCTGCGTTTTCTGACGACCGCCGATTTTCCGCCCTTCAACTATGCCGACGGCTCGGGAAGGCTCGTGGGGTTCAATGTCGATCTCGCCAACGCCATCTGCCTGAGGCTTTCGGCCCGCTGCACCATCCAGGCCTGGCCGTGGGATCGCGTTCAGGACGCTCTGGCCGACAATCAGGGCGACGCGCTAATTGCCGGGCTTGCAATGGATGGCGAGGCCGGTGAGCGCTTCGATTTCTCACGCATCTATCTCGAGCTTCCCGCACGTTTTGTGACGCGCGAAGGCGTCGCGTCTGTCTTTGATCCCCACCGCTTTGCCGGTCCCGTCGGCGTGCGCGAGGGTTCGACCCATTCCGAACTCCTCGCCCGCACGCTGCCCGACGCCGAAATCAGGGGCTATGGCACCGAATTCGAAGCCCTTGCCGCGCTGAGCGAAGGCGAGGTGGATGCCGTTTTTGGCGATGGCATGCGCATGGCCTTCTGGCTCAATGAAAACCCCGGCTGCTGCAGCTTTGCGGGCGAAGCCTATTTCCGTCCCGATCTTTTCGGCGAGGGCATGACCGTCGCTGTGCCGGCCGGGCTCGACAATGTCCGCTCCGCCATCAACTGGGCTCTGGTCCGCCTCGAACGGGAAGGGCGGTTGACCGAACTTTATCTGCGCTGGTTCCCGGTGAGCTTTTACTGAACTTGACTTACGGTAAGTTGCAACTTACGGTAAGTCATGGCTTACCAATCTGCATTTGCCGCGCTCGCCGATCCAACCCGGCTGACGATTTTCGAGACTCTGCGCTCGGGCCCCAAGCCCGTTGGCGTCATCGCCTCGGGGATGCCGGTCAGCCGCCCGGCGGTGTCCCAGCACCTGAAAGTGCTCAAGCAGGCCGGAATGGTCGCCGACCGGGCCGAGGGAACACGGCGGGTCTACTATATCGATCCAAAGGGGCTGGCGGCTTTCCGCGCCTGGCTCGACAGTTTCTGGGATACCTCGCTCGCCGCATTTCAGCAGGAAGCCGAGCGCATGGCCAAAGAGGGGAAACAGTAATGACCAAGACGGTTTCGATTGCGCCTGTTCGGAAGTCGATCAGCGTGCCCCTGTCACAGGATGCTACATTCGCGCTGTTCACCGAGGGCATGATCCGCTGGTGGCCGGCCTCCCACAGCATCAATGCGACACCATTCGCTGAAATCATCATCGAACCAAGATCAGGCGGACGGTGGTACGAAAAAGGCGCCGACGGCAGCGAGTGTGACTGGGGCCGGGTTCTGGCTTGGGAACCGCCGGCGCGCCTCTTGCTTAGCTGGCAGATCACGCCGCAATGGCAGTTCGACCCCGATCTGATGACAGAAATCGAGGTGCGGCTTACGCCAGAGGCAAGCCGAACCCGGCTCGATCTCGAACACAGGCTGGAGGGCTATGGCGAAGCTGCCCCCGCCATGTTCGATCTTTTCAACGGTCCCAATGCGTGGGGCGGAATGCTCGAGACTTTCGGCCGGGTCGCCGAACAATAGGCGCACGCAACGCCCGGACTTGCATGGTTTATCTCTCCGGCCATAGCCTGAGAGAAATCGGATCGATCAACGGGTCTCTCCGTTGTGGGGTCGGTGGACATTGCCACCGGTCGCACCTTCCATTCGATTTAGAGGAGAAGCCATATGCATGTCCGAGAAATGATCAGCACCCATCCCGACGTTCGCGGAAACACGGCCGATGCCCTGCTCAAATGCATTGAGGAGTGCTATGCCTGCGCGCAGACCTGCACGTCCTGCGCCGATGCGTGTCTCGCCGAGGATATGGTCGAAAATCTGCGCCAGTGCATACGCCTCAATCTCGATTGCGCCGACATCTGCATCGCGACCGGCTCGATGGCCTCGCGCCGCACCGGCTCGAATGTCGAAGTGCTGCAATCGGTGATCCGCGCCTGTGCCGAAGCTTGCCGGCTGTGCGGTGAGGAATGCATGAGCCATGCCGAGCAGCATGAACATTGCCGCATCTGTGCCGAGGCCTGCCAATCCTGCGCCCAGGCGTGCGAGGATGCCCTGTCGCAGGTTCACTAGTGCCGGACGAGGTTGCCGGGAGGTCCGGGCGTGCCGTCGGATAACCCGGCGCGCGCCGGGCCTGCAGCGAGCGTCTATCCTGCCCCCGCCTGATCGGGCCGCTATAACCGCCGGTGCCTGATCCGCGCGGACGTCTCCAGCGCAGCCGTCGTCAGCCGGTCGATCGAAAAGGCATCGCGGATCATTTCGAGAAGCCGCAACTCTTCCTGGTTGAGTTTAAGGTCCACCGTCGCGATCTCGACGGCCAGAGCATAGGCCGTCTCCTGCAGACGCGGCTCGAGCGCGTCGGCGATCTCGGCCAGCAGGGCATCGAGCCCGCCCTTGTTGAGCTGGTCCACGCACCGGCTCGCGACCGCCGAAAGGTTGGCGATGTCGAAGCTCTCGAACACCGGCCAGCGGCTGATGAGGGCGGCGAACCGGTCCATCTCCCGGTCGGTCACGTCGGTGTCCGACACGGCGGTCACCACCATGGTATAGACAAGCGCATCGACAGGGGAGAGAGGCATGACGCAAGACTTTCCCGAAAGGCCCAATATCGGCCAAGCCTAGAAACAGCCGCGCCCCTGCGCAAGCCCAAAGCGCCAATGGCATTGACCTTTGGGAGCCGATGATGCAACACCAGCGCCGCATATAGCTTCCCTGTCATCGACCACCCGAGGATGGACCGCCGTGTCCCGCACCCTGCCGCCGCTCGACCCTGCCGCAATCGCCGCCGCGCCCAATGCGCGTGCATGGCCCTTCGAAGAGGCCAGGAAAGTCGCCGCGCGCGTCGAAAAATCGGGTAAGTCCGAGGTGATCTTCGAGACCGGCTATGGTCCGTCGGGGCTGCCGCATATCGGCACCTTCGGCGAGGTCATGCGAACGACAATGGTCCGCACGGCCTTCCGCCTACTGACAGAAGACAAGATCCCGACACGCCTCATCTCCTTTTCGGACGATATGGACGGGCTGCGCAAGGTGCCGACCAATGTGCCCAACCCTGAACTCCTGCAGGCCGCGCTCGGCCTGCCGGTGAGTCGGGTGCCCAATCCCTTCGGATCGGACGCGCCGAGCTTTGCCGCGCACAACAATGCGCGCCTTCGCGCCTTCCTCGATGATTTCGACTTTGACTACGACTTCGCTTCGGCAGCCGATTACTATTCTTCGGGCCGGTTCGATGCCGCTCTCCTACGGATGCTCGAAGTCTATGACGAGGTGATGGAGATCATTCTCCCCACGCTCGGAGAAGAACGCCGCGCCACCTACTCGCCCTTCCTGCCCATATCGCCGCGCACCGGCGTCGTGCTGCAGGTCCCAATTATCGAGCGCGACGTTGCGCGCGGCATGATCGCCTATCTCGATCCCGATACCGGCGAGCGTGTCGAGACGACGGTCACCGGTGGCGCGGTCAAGTGCCAGTGGAAGGCCGATTGGGCGCTGCGCTGGTACGCTCTTGGCGTCGATTATGAAATGTCGGGCAAGGATCTGATCGATTCCGTGCGCCTCTCGAGCCGCATCGTGACCGCGCTCGGCGGAACGCCGCCAGAAGGATTCAATTATGAGCTCTTCCTCGACAAGGACGGCGCGAAGATTTCCAAGTCCAAGGGCAACGGGCTTTCCATCGAGGATTGGCTGACCTATGCCAGCCCTGAAAGCCTTGCTCTGTTCATGTTTCAAAAGCCCAAGGCGGCAAAGCGCCTGCACTTCGACGTCATCCCCAAGGCGGTCGATGAATATTTCTCCTTTGCCGCCAGCGCCCAGAGCCAGGACGCGCCGGCGCTGATCGAGAATCCTGCCTTCCACATCCATTCAGGACGCCCGCCAGCCTATGACATGCCGGTGAGCTTCGCGCTTCTGCTCAACCTCGCCACGGCCTCCAATCCCGAGACCCCGGAAGTCATGTGGGGCTATATCTCGGCCTATGCGCCCGGCGTCACGCCCGAGACCCACCCCCATCTCGATGCGCTGGTGGGTTATGCCATGCGCTACTTCCGTGATTTCGTGCAGAAGAACTACCGCGCTCCCGATGAGGTCGAGTGCAAGGCGCTCGAAGATCTCTCCGGGGCGCTGGCCAGGCTACCCGCGGACGCGGACGGGGAAGCGATACAGAACGCCGCGCTCGATGTCGCACGCGAGATCGAGCGCTATCAGGATCACTCGCGCACCGGACCGTCGGGCGGACCGGGTGTTTCAGGCGCCTTTTTCCAGATGCTCTATCAGGTTCTCATTGGCCAGGAACGCGGCCCCCGCTTCGGCTCCTTCGCCGCGCTTTATGGCGTGGAGAACACCCGCAAGCTGATCGCGCGGGCGCTGGCGGGGGAACTGGCCGGAAATGCGTAAGGAGCCTACTGGCTCGCCCACAATATCCGGGCAATCCAGTCCACCTCCTCGGGCTTGAAGATGCGCGGTGTGTGGTCGGGGTTGATCGAGTGCAACTCGATCTGCTTTTCGGTGCGACGGTGGAGGATCTTGGCCATCACCTCGCCCTCATGGGTGCGCACCACAACCCGGTCACCGCGCCGCAACTGCTCGGTCGGCGAGACAATCAGCACATCGCCATCGCGGTAAAGCGGCTGCATGGAATCCCCGGACACTTCCAGCGCATAGGCCGTACCGTCCCCTAGACCGGGAAACCGCACCTCATCCCAGCCCTGTCCCACAGGAAAGCCGGCAGAATCGAAATAGCCGCCCGAGCCCGCCTGGGCAAAGCCGAGCAGGGGCACCGTGGTCCCGCTCTCGCCCTGCGCGGGCGGCTGGAAATAGGACACCGCGCCCGACAGCAGGCTGTCAAAACTCTCATTGGTGGCTTCGAGCACCTTGGCGATGGATTCGGTTGAAGGCCAGCGTTCCCGGCCATCCTTGCTCACCCGTTTGGAAGGGTTGAACGCCGTCGCATCCAGCCCAGCAAGCTTTGCCAGCCCGGACGTCGACAGCCCGTGCCGTTCGGCAAGGGCGTCCAGGGCCTCCCATATCGCGCGGTGTGAGAGCATGCCAGCAAGGTCCGAGGAATTCTGTCTCCAATACGGAAACAAGTCCTATCTATCTAAGGCCGGTTAAACCTAATGTAAAGCAATTTCCCTCGGTCTTCGGGTTTTCCACTGGTGAAGGCAGGCTGGATGGAAAGACATTATTCCTCTCGCTCCAGGCTTTCCATATGCCCCGGAAATGCTCTAGAGCTTGCGCCAGCAAAGGAGCACGCCATGGCCGATCCCGTTTACAAGATTGCCAGTCAAGAGGACTGGAGCGCGGCCGCTGCCGCAGGAGAACTCAAGGGAACGGCAGTAGACCTCGCCGATGGCTATATCCATTTCTCGACTGCGGCCCAACTGGCAGATACGCTCCACAAGCACTATCGCGGGCAGGGTGGACTGGTGCTCGCAACGATAGACCCGGACCTGCTGCCGACCCCGCTCACCTGGGAGCCATCGCGGGGCGGCCAACTCTTTCCCCATCTTTATGCGCCCCTGCCCATGAGCGCCGTCATTGCTTCCCGGCCGCTCGATGCGCGCGCGGACGGTGGGTTTGATCTGCCGGAGATCGGGCGATGAGTCTCATCGATCTTCTCAAAGCGCCGGCCATTGCCAGGTTCACGCGCGATGCGCTTTTACGCATGGAACCCGAAACCGCGCATCGCTCGACCATCAACGCCCTGCGCATGGGGCTGGCGCCGAGGGGCAATACCGATCCCTCGAGCCTTGCCGTCAGATTCGTCGGGCTCGACCTGCCCAACCCAATCGGTATGGCGCCGGGTTTCGACAAGAATGCCGAGGTTCCGCGCGCGCTGGGCAAGGTCGGTTTCGGCTTTGTCGAAGTGGGAACGCTGACTCCGCGTCCGCAACCGGGCAACCCGTCCCCCCGCGTGTTCCGCATCCCCGAGGAGCAGGGGGTCATCAACCGGCTCGGCTTCAACAATGAGGGCCATCGGGCGGCCTTCGAGCGCCTGAAAAATCGCGATGCGGGCGTTGTCGTGGGCGTCAATATCGGCGCCAACAAGGACAGCGAGGATTTCATTGCCGACTATGTGGCGGGGGTCAGAACCTTCTCCCCGATCGCCGACTACCTCACGGCCAACATCTCCTCGCCCAACACGCCGGGACTGAGAAACCTTCAGGCCGACGAGGCACTGACCGGGCTCCTGGGTGCCGTGACCGAGACCCGTGCCGCCCAACCGCGCCAGACCCCCATCCTTCTCAAGATCGCGCCCGATCTCGATGAGCAACAGATGGATGGCATCGCCCGCGTCGTGCTGGAAAGCGGTATTGACGGGTTGATCGTTTCCAACACCACGCTTTCGCGTGACGCGGTGGCGGGCCTGCCCAATGCGGGCGAAGCCGGTGGACTGTCCGGCAAACCGCTCTTTTCCCTCGCAACGCGCCGCCTCGCCCAGATGCGCCTGCGCCTTGGCCCGGACTTCCCCCTTATCGGGGTGGGCGGCATCCATTCCGCCCGGAGCGCCCTCGCCAAGCTCGAAGCTGGCGCCAATGTCCTCCAGCTCTATTCGGCGCTGATCTATGGCGGCATGGAGCTGGTCGAGGAGATCAAGGCCGGCCTCGCCGCCGCCGTCATGACCCGGGGCCTGTCCTCGGTTTCAGAGCTTACGGGATTGGCCGTCAAAGATTGGGCTGAGGGTAAGGGAGAGTTGTGACGCTCCTATCCGTTGTGCCGGCCTAGCCGCGTACCAGCCGGTTCAGCCCCACGGGATAAAGCTGCTCGCGGCCCATCACCACGACCTGAAGCCTGGAGCGGTTGAAAAGCCCGGCGAAGGCGTCCGAAAGAATGTTGAGACTGCCCGTCGAAGCGCCATAGGCGGGAAGGATGAGAAGGTTCTCGTCCCACACAAAGCAAGGCCGCCGGGTGGACTTCCCGTTCATCGCGATCCGCGCCGCCGGATGCAGGTGCCCCGCGATCACCCCTTGCGCCCCACGCTCGGGCTCGTGCCGCAGCGTGCAGCCGGAGACCGAGATTTCACTGACACAAAGCCCGCCCAGACGGTGCACCGACGGATCGTGGTTGCCGGCAATCCACACCCAGTCCATCGAGCCGGTGAGCTGGGACAACCGCATCTTGTCGTCGTCCCGCAGCGTGCCGGTGCCTTCGTCGCGGTGGAAGCTGTCCCCCAGCGCGATCAGCTTCTTTGCACCGGTGAGCGCGATATCGGCCTCGAGCTGCGCCAGCGTCATCGCCGTATCGTAAGGCGGAAGCAACTGGCCGGACCGCGCATAGCTCGACATCTTTTCCAGATGCAGATCGGCCACCAGCAGCGTGTCATGCGCAGGCCAATAGAGCGCGCCGGAAACCAGCGGCGCGAAACTGTGCCCGCGAAAATGGATGGTGGTGATTTCGTGTTCGGCCAGGGCCTGTACCCGGGACATGCCGAATCGCTCTTAGCTCGCCTCGATAGCGTTTGCTAGGCCAGTTCGTGCGGCGAGTAAACCGGGGGGCGTGCGATGAGAGATGGCCGCCCGGTCAGCGCCCACCTCCACGTCCGAAACCTCCAAAATAACATGTGTTAACGCCTGGGATAGAGGCTTCCGCCTTTCCCGGGCGTCTCAACGACACTATTGGCGCTGCCGCGATGGCAACTCAGGCGTAGGCGGCGTCGCGACGGGTCATCAGGACAACGCCGATCTCGAGGATGCCCACCACAAGATGCGGCCACCAGATGACGTCGGCAAAGCCGAACAGCCAGGGGGAAACCGCCAGCAACGCCCCCGCAACCAGATCGACCCCAAGATGGACATTGAGCGGGATGAGCTTGGCGATGCTGAGCTCATAGCGGGTGATAAGGCTCATGACGATCGTGGCGGCGCCAATGATCATGGGCAGCCATTGCTCGATGCCACCATTGGCAAAGCCGAAAAGATACGGCGCGATGATAAGGATCAACCCGACGCCGTAGTCGAGCACGCCATGTGCCTTGGTGCTGATCACGAATAGAGCCTCCCGAAGTTCGTATTTAGGGTTATGTCGAGACCGGGGCGCCCGGTTGAGCGCACCCGCCTGATCTCAGCTGTAACGTCCAGACCGGCAGAAAGCTGCGCGCCAACGGTCTGGCCGACGCCGCGCGGCAGATAGCCGAGGCGTCTTCCATTGTGCAGTACCGCCACCGAGCCGGGGTCATAGCGCCTCTCATGGTCTATCCTGAGCGTGAGAGGAGTTCCGGCCGCCAGAGCGCCGATCTCGTCTGTCGTGCAATGGTCGGCGACATTGCAGACATAGGAATCGAGTTTCACGACGGGCGGCGGACTGGCTGCGGCGGCGGGAGCGGCAAGGCCCGCTCCCAGCGCCAGCGCGCCCGCTCCGGCGATCAATGTTCGCCTTTCCATCGCTTTTCCTCCCGCTACATCTGCTCGGCCTGGGCGCCGGAATTCTCCCGCGCACGGCCCAGCTGCGGTTCTTCGCCAAGCGGCTCCATGGGACGGCTGGTAAAGGCGCCATTGCCGTCAATGGACTGCCCTTCGCTCCAGCGGCCCTGCGGCGGTTCGCTGCCATCGGCCTGAAAGCCAAGGAAGGCATAAGAGAAGTCCTGCGCCTCCTGATCCTGCGGAAAGCTGTTGGGAATGGGGAACACGTCCTCGTTTCCACCCAGCTCCTCAATGGCGGCCAGCCACTGGTTCTGGTGCATGGTGTCGCGCGCAATGAGATAGGACAGCATGTCCTTCATTCCGGGATCGTCGGTCATGTTGTAAAGCCGCACGGCGAGCACGCGCCCGGTACCTTCTGCGGTCACATTGGCCGACATGTCCGCTGCGATATTGCCGCTGGCATAGACATGGGATGCGTTGAAAGGCACGCCATTGGCATTTTCGGGCAGTGCGGCGAGGCCTGTCGAAAGGATATGGCGCAAGTTCATGCCGTTGAGAACCGAGCCGCCAACGGCATCCTGCGACACCTCTTCCTGAAGGCTCAGCGGCGCGTTCTCGAGGTTGAGCGCAACTGCGGTGGCCAGCATCTCGATATGGCCCAGCTCCTCAGCGGCGGTGTTGAGCAGAAGGTCGCGATATTTCGCATCGCCCCGCGCTCCCCAAGCCTGGAACATATACTGCATGGCGACGCGGATCTCGCCTTCCACGCCGCCGATCGCCTGTTGCAGGGCGCGTGCAAACAAGGGGTTGGGCCGCTCGACGCGGACCGGATACTGAAGTTTGTTGTCGGTGTAGAACATGATGTACCTGCCTGATCTCAAAAGGGGAAGGGCGGCCCAATACCCCTGGGCCTCGCCACCCGAACAAGACGGGACATCGTTCGTTCCCCCGCCGCAGGACGGCCGATCATGCCGACGGCAGGCGCAGAAGTTGAAATGATGGGCGTTTTGGGCAACGGACCCGCTGCTGAGCACGCACTTATGTTAAAACGGCCGCAGAGCGGCTGGCGCGGGTCGCGGGTGGCCCAGCATACGAAAAAGGGGGCAGGGCCCCCAGGCCTGCCCCCTCTCCGCCATCACGCCGGCAGGTTCAGGCGGCGTGGAGGCAGGAGCTGTGGATGGCTTCGATATGGGTGTGGTCGGTGCCGCAGCATCCCCCGAAGATATTCAGATTGGGCAGGATGGTGCGAAGCTGCCGGTAGTCCTCGGCCAGCTCGACGGGATTGCCTGGATCAAGCGTTTCGGACTCGTCGAGTTCTGCATGGGATTTGCGCGAAGCGTTCGCCCTGATGCCGCGAATGCGCCGCCGCCAATCGCCTTCCAGGGCATTCCTGAAGTGGTCGGGGTGGGCGCAGTTGATCATGTAGTAGGCGGGCGCGCCATCGGTGGCTTCGTCCACGGCTTCAATCGCCGCACCCAGCGCCTCGCCCGAAGGCAGCCGCCCGTCGGTCTCGGTGGTAAATGAGATGACCACCGGCTTTTTCACTTCGACTGCCGCCCGCACGATGCCGATTGCTTCGCCAGTATGGGTCATCGTTGCTGCGGTAATGATTTCAGCCGCCGTCTCCGCCAGCGCCTGCACCTGATGACGGTGATAGGCCTGTGCCTCATCGGCGCCCATCTGTCGCTCTGGCGCGTAGCCATCGCCCCGGGGCCCGATATTGCCCGAAATTATGGCCGGACGCAGAGCCGGAAATTCATCCCTGAGCTCTTCCATAAGTGCGATGGCCGCGCGATTGAGTTCGGCGATCTTCGCCTCGCCGTGGCCGAGTTTTGCTCCCCAATCACGCGAGCAGCGCCAGGTCGGGCTCTCGAGGATGAAGCCGCGTCCGCTCCGGTCGGCCAGAGCGAGATAGGGACGGTAATAGGACTTCAGCGCTTCCCGCCCCTGTTCTGTTTCGAGCAGAACATAGGAGGCAAAGAGCGGAAGATCCTGGCCTTGGTTGAAGATCAGCGAAGTCTCTATGCCGCCGTCGGTGAGAAACAAGCCGCCGCGCATTTGCGGCAATTGTGCGTGAGAATAGAGCATTGTCGTTCCTGCTGTTTGCGTTACATTGTGTCTGCTTGGAATCGAGCGGCGAGCACGGGTGCTGCTGTCACAATCGACCATCCGCCGCTCAAGGAAGGCGCCGTCTATGCCCCTTTTGCTGCGCAAGGGTAATGACCGTGCCACCGGACTTATTTGCCGAAACGCCGGATTGGGGGCGAGATGGACGCAGCATTGGCAGTCTTGAAGTCCATGCAGCTGCGCGGGGGCATCTTTCTTGAGGCAGATTTCACCGCGCCATGGTGCATCGCCTCGCAGGTGGTGGCGGCAGACTGCCGGCCCTTCATGCCCGACCCGGCCCATATCATCGCGTACCACTTTGTCGCCGAGGGAGAGGTGGTCCTGCGCGTCGAGGGAATGCCGCCAACCCTGGTGAAATCGGGTGAGGTCATCGTTCTGCCGCGCAACGAGCCTCACGTCATCGGCAGCGCGGCCGATTTGCCACCAGTGCTCGCCGATCTTCTTGTCGAGGATGGGCAGAACGGCGGTTGTGCCCGAATCGTCCATGGCGGCGGGGGCGATCCTGCCAGGATCTATTGCGGGTTCCTGGGCAGCGACATTCCGGCCGCACCACTTTGTGAAATATTGCCACCCGCCATCGTGGTGAGCCTTGAGCAGGTTCAGCGCGGCTGGATCGAAAGTTCGGTGCGGTTTGCGGCGCTGCAGCTCTCCCGAGGGGCAAACGCGCAGGAAACGATCGGCGACATCGCCGATCTCATCTTCTGCGAAGCCGTCCGCACCTATCTCGAAACGATTCCAGCCGAGGAACGGGCCTGGCAGTCGGGCCTTCTTGATGCGGTCGTTGCCCGTGCCCTGGTGGCGCTCCACAGGCAACCGGCGCGGGACTGGACGGCGGAAGAGTTGGCCGGTGAAGCCGGACTGTCCCGTTCGGCCTTTGTCGACCGTTTCACCCGGCGCATCGGCATGCCACCCATGCGCTACCTGGGCCGCTTGCGGCTCAACCAGGCTGCTCGCCGCCTCGAGCGGACGGCCGACCCAATCTCCCAGATCGCGGTTTCAGCCGGTTACGACTCAGAAGCGGCCTTCACCCGCGCCTTCAAGCGCACATTCGGCGTGCCCCCGGCCGCCTGGCGCCGCGCACATTCGGCGCCTTTGCAAGGCCGGAACGCGGGATAGAGCACCTGTTTTGATGGAATCGAAACTGGTGCTCCAAGTTCTTGATCTATCGCATTTCGCTGGCGCGGCCCTTCGGGTCCGAACCGCAAAAGTGGTAGCCACTTTTGCTGGAAATGCTCTAACCGGGCTCGGGCCGTCATCCCAGCCGGCCCAGGTGAGTGTGCTTGAAGCCTTCTTCTGATTTCAGGCCATAGCCGAGCATGCGGTCAAATCCGGAATGGGCGAGCCACAACAGACCCAGCGCGGCAACGACAGGCAGGGCAAGCAAGGTTCCAACCGCGAAAACCACCGCTCCAAAGCCGTAGACATGGACGGCATTGTAGCCCGCGGCGCCGATCCGTGGCCCAAGGGCGTAGGCAGCAAAGCTGAGGTCGGGTGCGAAAAAGGCGGCAACCGCTACCCACCAATCCAGCGCCATAAGATTAAACTGCAGCGCAACACCTGCCGCAAAGACGAGAGCGCCCTCAACCCTCTGCCAGATGATCAACCGGTCCATCTTACCCCCCACGCCCAGGAATCATTGGCGGCAGTCTAGCGCTGCCCCATCGCCTCGGCGATCAAATCCTCGGCGGCCTCCCGCAGCACCGCCTCGCGCGCCTCGCCATAGATCGGCTCCTTGCCGATGTCGATCAGCACCGGCACTGCGAGCGGGGAGATACGGTCGAGCGGCTTGTGCTGGATATGCTGCCGGATTCGCCTCAGCGCCGCCCCGAGCCGCTCGATATCGAGAAGGCCGCGCGCCGCATCGCGGCGCGTGGCTTCAATGAGGATGTGGTCCGGCTCGTGCCGGTAGAGCACGTCAAAGATGATATCCGAGCTCACGGTGATCTGCCGGCCTGTCTTCTCCTTTCCCGGATGCCGCCGCTCGATCAGCCCCGCTATGATCGCGCAATTGCGGAAGGTGCGTTTCATCAGTGCGGATTCATCGAGCCAGGCTTCGAGATCATCGCCCAGCATATCCTCGTCGAACAACTGGTCGAGCGAGAGCCGCCTGGTTCTGATCTGGGCGGAAAGATCGCTCGCGCACCAGATTGCAAGCGCGTAATCGGATGCGACAAAGCCGAGCGGCTGTGCCCGCATGCGCTCGAGCCTTCGTGTCAGCAGCATGCCCAGTGTCTGGTGCGCCATCCGTCCTTCAAACGGATAGCAGACCAGATAATGCCTGTCCCCACGCGGGAAGGTCTCGACCAGCAGAGAATCCGGGTCGGGCAGAACCGAGGCATGATTCTGGAGGTCGAGCCACTCGCGCACCTGATCGGGCAGCACCTTCCAACGGCCGGGATCGGCCAGGATGCGGCGAACCCCGTCGGCGAGGAAGGTCGAGAGGGGAAACTTCCCGCCCATATAGGACGGGACCTTGGGATTGTCGGAAAAGCTGCGCGAGACATAGGCCTCGGTCTCGACAACGCCCTCAAAGGCGACGATCTCGCCGCCAAAGGCAAAGGTGTCCCCGCGCACGAGTTGATCGATGAAATATTCCTCGATCTCGCCCAGCATGCGTCCGCCGCGACCGATCGGGCCGGTGGTCGCACCCTTCCTCACCCCGCGCGCCCGCACCAGCCGCACCTTGAGCATCGGCTCCTCGACAATGGTACCGACATTGAGCCGGTATTGCTGGGCGATCTGGGGGTTTGCGATGCGCCACAGGCCCTCTGGCGTTTTTCGCAGCTTGGCGAACCGCTCATAGGCCCTGAGCGCGTAGCCACCCGTTGCGACGAAATCGAGCACCTTGTCGAATTTTGTGCGGGAAAGATCGCGATAGGGCCAGGCGCGCGTCACCTCCTCAAAGGCCGCATCCGGATCGAGCGGCGCTGCGCAGGCCATGCCGAGCACGTGCTGTGCCAGCACGTCCAGCCCGCCCGGTAGGGGCCTTTCGCTGTCCTGGGCTCCGGCAGCGACTGCTTCGAGAGCCGCCTCGCATTCGAGCACCTCGAACCGGTTGGCGGGCACGAACATCGCCTTGGACGGCTCGTCCATCCGGTGATTGGCCCGGCCCACGCGCTGGAGCATGCGCGAGGCGCCCTTGGGCGCGCCGATCTGGACAACCAGATCGACATCACCCCAGTCGATGCCCATGTCGAGCGTCGAGGTGCAGACGACCGCGCGGATATTGCCGGAAACCATGGCGCTCTCCACCTTGCGGCGCTGCTCGACCGAGAGCGAGCCGTGATGGAGCGCGATGGGCAGCCCCTCGTCATTGATGGCCCAGAGGTTCTGGAACAGCATCTCCGCCTGGCTGCGCGTGTTGACGAAAAGCAGCGTCGTACCGTGCTGCCTGATGATCTCGTAGAGGTCAGGCACGGCATAGGCCGCCGAGTGCCCGGCCCAGGGTACGCGTTCCTCGCTCGCCAGAATGGAAAGTTCCGGCGCTGCCCCGCCCGGCGCGGTGACCAGCACCGCCGGACGCGGCGCCACCGGCGCGGCGATCCACTCGCGCAGGAGATCGGGTTCGGCTACCGTCGCCGAAAGCGCCGTTACCCGGACTTGCGGCGCAAGCCGCGCCAGCCGCGCGACCCCCAGACTGAGCAGGTCCCCGCGTTTCGAGGTCACGAGCGCATGCAGTTCGTCCAGAACGATGCGCCTCAATCCCCCGAACAGCCGCGCGCTGTCGGTGTGGCTGAGGAGCAGGGCCAATTGCTCTGGCGTCGTCATCAAGATGTTGGGCGGATCAAAGCGCTGCCTCTGCCGCCGTGAGGCCGGCGTATCCCCGGTGCGTGTCTCGACCTTGATCTTGAGCCCCATCTCCTGGATCGGGGTGGAAAGATTGCGCGCCACGTCCACGGCCAGCGCCTTGAGAGGCGAGATATAGAGCGTGTGGAGCCCCTCGCGAGGCTCGGCAATCAGCTCCTCGATGGAGGGCAGGAAGCCCGCCAGTGTCTTGCCCGCACCTGTCGGCGCGATCAGAAGCACCGAATTGCCCGCCCGTTCCGCCGCCAGCACATCGAGCTGATGGGTCCGCGGCGCCCATCCCTTGGAGGCGAACCAGTCGGCAATGATCGGAGAGAGTTCGGGCAATCGCGAGGGCGTCCTCTTTAACCGGCGGTGATCTTGACCTATCTGCCGTGCTATATCGGAATCACGACAACAGCGCGGAACCGGCCATGCGAGAGACTATCGAGAGAAACGAGCCGAGGGAAAGGCCTTCCACCCTTGTGGCCATTCTCGGGGACACGCCGGGCCGGGTGGCGGTGCGGCTGATCCTGATGAGCTTGCTTGTCGGCTTTCTCATGGCCATGTTCGGCATCTCCCCCAATGACATCTTCCGCTCGGTCGAGCGCTTCTTTGGCGGCCTGTTCGAGAACGGCTTTGGCGTGCTGCGCGATGCCTGGGGCTATGTGCTAACTGGCGCCATGGTGGTTATACCTGTCTGGATCATCCTGCGTCTCGCCTCCGCCGGCCGCAAACGCTGATCGTTACGCGGGGCGTCTGGCCGCCCTGAACGGGCTCTTGTCGCCCAGGAAGTTGAGCAAGTCGACCCGCCGGATTACGATCCGGCTCCGCCATGACCCGCCCTGCGAACCCCTTTGTTACCGAGATAGTCCATGAAACCCGTCATCTTTATCACTGGTGCAACCTCCGGCTTTGGCGCGGCAACCGCGCGGCACTTTGCAGGGAATGGCTGGAAGGTGGTTGCCACGGGCAGGCGGCGTGAGCGGCTGGCTCAACTGGAAGCGGAATTTCCCGAAATCGTCCATGGCATCGAAATGGACCTGACCGATCGGGAGAGCATCAAGGCCGCCGTAAAGGCCATTCCGGAAAACTTTCAGCCCATCACCTGCCTTTTCAACAATGGCGGGCTCGCGCTCGGCACAAAGCCCATTCCCGATGTCGATCCGAACCAATGGCGGACCATGGTCGAGACCAACATCATGGGTCTGATCAACACGACGCTCGAGGTCCTGCCCCTGCTCAAGCAGGTGGGCAAGGGCGCTTCGATCGTCAATGTCGGCTCCATCGCAGGGCGCTTCGCCTATCCCGGCGGCAATGTCTATGGCGCCACCAAGGCCTTCGTGCACCAGTTCTCGGCCAATCTCAGGACCGACACCATGGGTACCGGCATCCGCATTACCTCGCTCGAGCCCGGCCACGCAAAATCGGAGTTCACGGCTGTGCGCACAGGCGGCGATTTCGAGGCGAACGAAAAGATGTATGCGGACAACGATCCGCTCCTGCCCGAGGACATCGCCCAGACCGTCTGGTGGCTCGCCAATCTCCCCCCGCACGTCAACGTCAACATCATCGAGATGATGCCGGTGTGCCAGGTCCCGCAGCGTCCGGTCATCCTCAAGCTCGACGAGTTCGAGACATAGCGCGACGCGAGGCGCGGCTGGCCAACGGCGCCGTTTCCGGTTGCGCCGAATCCGGCTAGCGTCGAGATCGGCTTTCCTCCCGCGTGCTCCCATGTCCCGTCCCAAACATCCTTTTACCGTCCGTCACCGTGACGTCTGGTCAATTGCGGTTCCGGCATCGATCGCCTTCATCACCGAGCCGGTCGCCGGAATCATCGATACGGCCGTCATCGGGCAACTCGGGGATGCGGGGCTGCTGGGCGGGCTGGCGATCGGGGCGGTGGCGTTCGACGCCATCTTTTCGCTCGCCTTTTTCCTGCGGCTGGGGACGGCGGGGCTGACGGCGCAGGCGGTCGGCGCGCGCGATCCGCTCGATGGGGTTTTACACCTCGCGCGGTCCTTCCTCGTGGCGTTGGGACTCGGCGCGCTCGTGCTCGCGCTTGCAATCCCCCTGCACTGGGTCTTCGTGCTCGCCTTTGCCCCCGGTCCCAATGTCGCGGGATCCTTCGCGGACTACTTTTTCATCAGGCTCTGGTCGGTGCCTTTTGTGCTGATCAATTTCGTTCTGCTCGGCTGGTTTTATGGCCGTGCCGACGCAACAACCGGCATGGTGCTGCAATTGCTGGTCAACGCCATCAATATCGTCCTGAGCCTGTGGTTCGTTTTGGGGCTCGGCTGGGGCGTGCCGGGTGTGGCCTGGGCTACGGTCATCGGCCAGGCGGTCGCAGCTGCTGCCGGCCTCGTTCTGGTCGCTCGTCATCATGGCGGGCTGCCCAAAATGCTGGCCGGGACCCCCTTGTCCGCACTGGCCGACGTCACGGCGCTGCGCCGTATGTTCGGGCTCAGCCGCGATCTCATCATCCGCACCCTTGCGCTCATGGCGGCCTTCGGCTGGTTCACGGCGCAGGGTTCGCGCATGGGGGAGGTCGCGTTGTCGGCCAATGCCATCCTGCTCCACCTGTTCTTTGTCGCCGCCTACTTTCTCGATGGTTTGGCCCAGGCTGCCGAGCAGCTTTGCGGCAAGGCGGTGGGTGCCAACTGGCGGCCCGCTTTCGAGCGGGCAACACGGCTGGCGCTGGGCTGGGGGCTCATCATCGCCGGGGCGCTCTCGGCCGTACTCCTGGCTTTCGGCTGGGCGGCGATCGATCTGATGACTACCAATGCCGAGGTTCGCGAGATGGCGCGGGTCTATCTCGTCATGGCCGCGCTGACCCCGCTCACCGGCATGCCGGCATTCGTCTATGACGGCATCATGATTGGAGCCACGCTCAACACCACCATGCGTAACGGCATGCTGGCGTCCCTAGTCATCTATCTGGTCGCGGCGCTGGTGCTGCAGCCCTTGCTGGGCCTTTGGGGCCTGTGGATCGCCTTCCACATCCTGCTCGCTGGCCGCGCCGCGATCTATGCCTGGGCGATCGAGCGCCGCAAGCCGGCGCTGTTTGCCTGATATCCCCCTCTCTGAGGGCCGGAATAAAATGTGGTCCGTTGGGCGTGAGCGACGGAAAGCGAAGCGAAGGGACGAAAATTTAATTGAACGAACTGAACGAAATTCGTGCAATTCGTTCAGCAATTATCGCCGGAACAACACCCCGCCGAGCCAGCCGGTCACCAGCGCCAGCAGCACGCAGGCAAGGCCATAAAGCAGGGGCTGGTTACGCGAGGCGTCTCCAAGAAAACGCTCGAAGCCCGTCTTCTGGACGAAGAACCGCTCGGTCCGGTTGGCGACGATCTCGCCATTCTGCACAACGAATGCCTGCACCAGGAAAATGCCGTTCGGCACGTTGGCAGGAAGCGCAACCCGGGTCGTGAAGAAGGTTGGAGACAGGAAGGTGACGCCACGCTCTGCGGTGGCATAAAGCCCGGCATTCTGCATCAGCCGGATAAGCTCGTTTTGGAACAGCGCCACATTGCCGGTCGTCGTATCCAGTGAATTCGCAACCTGGGCCTCAACGCTAAAAGCGCGTGCCGCCAGCGTCTCCGGATCGAGTATCGCCTCCAGTGGCCGGCTCGATAGCACGCGGTAAAAGGAGGGCAGACGCCGGAACAGGGCGTAATCGGCGTTGAGCATGACACCGAACTGGCGTGACTTGCGCCGCACGACGCGCTCGCCCACCGGCCCGCGCACCACAACCACAACATCATAGGTGCCTTGAGGCTGCACGCCCTGATGGTCGGCCTCGACACTACCGAAAAAGGATATCGTCTCGCCAGAGAAATTGGAGTGGATCCAGACCGTGCGGTCCGAAGTCGAAAAAACGAGCTGCTGCGCCTGCGCCGCCTGCGCGGCAGCCGCCAGAAGGATCATCAGGGCCAGGAGACGCAGCGCGATCATACGGCCTCTCCAAAGCCTATGACCGCCATAGAGAAGGGATCGGCTGGGGTCAGGAACAGAGAGAGGCCGAAGCGGATCGCCACCCCGAGAACGATCAGCGCCAGGAGCGCGCGCAACTGATCGCCGCGCAGATACTGGCCGGCCGAAGCGCCGAATTGCGCGCCCGCAACGCTCCCCACCATGAGGCAGAAGGCAAGAAGGATGTCGACGCTCTGGCTCTGGATGGCGTGGAGCACGCAGGTGACCGCCATCACCGCCAGCACATGGAGGAGCGACGTGCCGACAACCACCGAGCCCGGAATACGCAGCAGGTAAACCAGCGCCGGAACCAGGATAAACCCGCCACCGATCCCAAGCAGTGCGCCGACGATTCCGATGAGGAACCCGATGCTCACCACCGGGATGACGGAGATATAGAGCTTGGATTTCTTGAACCGCATCCGGAGCGGCAGCCCGTGCACCCAATTGTGCTGGCCCGGCATCCGCGGCCGCTGCGGACCCTGCCGCGAACGGATGATGGAGCGCACTGCTTCATAGAGCATGAGCGAGCCGATGGCGCCGAGAAACAGGAGATAACCAAAGGAGATGGCCAGATCGAGCTGGCCGAGACTGCGCAGCAGCGCAAAGACCCACACGCCGACGACCGCACCCAAAGCCCCGCCCAGGACCAGGAACCCGGCAAGCGTTAGGTCAATGCCGCCGCGCCGCCAGTAGGAAAGGGCGCCCGATGTCGAAGCTGCGACGACCTGCCCGGTGACCGAAGCGACCGCAACCGGTGCCGGAACGCCTGAAAAGATCAGGAGTGGCGTTAAAAGGAAGCCGCCGCCCACCCCGAAAAGACCCGACAGAAAGCCGATGGCGCCTCCAATCCCGATGAGGAAGAAGAGGTTGACCGACATTTCAGCAATGGGCAGGTAGATCTGCACGCCGGGACCAATCGAAATAGATGACGGACACAACGGGGCTTATCACACCCCGTTTATGGCCGTTTTAAAACAGTGCCGTCCCTTCCCGGCGTTTTCGAACCGGCCTTGGTCCAAAAGGGTGGCCGGATTCTTTTTTGGTCGCGCTAGACAGGCTGGCTGCCCAGCACGGCGAGCAGGCGAGGATTGATCTCGCCTTTTTCGTTCATACCCGTAGCCCGCTCGAATGCAATGATCGCGTCGCGCGTGCGCGGCCCGGCAACCCCGTCAGGCTGGCCGATATCATAGCCAAGCTTGCCGAGCAGCATCTGGACCCTCTCAATCACCTCGCGGTTCGTGATGGCCTGCCCTGGATCAAATTCGGGATCCCAGGCGCCGATGGGAGCGAAATTGGCCGCAAGGTCGATCTCGGCTGCTTTCCAGCCGGCGATCTGCGCATCGAGCCGCTGTATCGCTTCGGTTTCGAGCGAACGGGCGACATCCTCGCGGGCGGTTTCGGCATCCTTGTCTCCTGACTGGGCGGCCAGGGAGAACCAGAAATAGGATTGCTCGAAGCTCTGCTCGACCCCAAGCCCGCGCGCATAAAGCATGCCGAGATTGAACTGGCTGTCGGTCAGCCCGCGAGAGGCGGCCTCCTCGAACCAGTGCGCGGCGGCGGCGAAATCCTGCGTCTCGAGTTCTCCCCCTGCATAAAGGGAAGCAAGATTGTGCATCGACATGCGGTTGCCCGCTTCGGCCGCCCGCTGGTACCAGAGCCGCGCCAGTTCCATGTCGCGCTCGACCCCGCGTCCGCCTTCATAGAGGCTGCCGAGCCGGTATTGCGCCGGGGCAAAACCCTGCGCGGCCGAGCGTTCGTACCAGGCGGCAGCCTGGGCGAAATCCTGTTCGACGACATGGCCTTCGGTCAGGATCGCGCCAATCTCGAACTGCGCCCGTGCATCGCCCGATTCTGCTGCCGTGCGCAGTAGTTCCGGCTCGATATCCTTGGGTACGGTGATTTCAGGCAGGCGCGTCGAGGCGGTCATGCCTGCGGTGCTGCCGGTCTCGATGCGGTCGATATAGCGGTCGGGCGGATTGTGGAGCGCCGCAGTCCGGATGGGATCGATCGGACCGCTTGCCGAGATCGCGCCGCTATCGACGCGGGCCGGTGTGAGCGGCGCGGCGGTGTCGATCATGCGCACGCCCGACATCAGATCGCTGACCTCGCTCGCCGCTTCGTCTTCAGCAGCCGGTACCGGTTCCTCGGCGGCCGCCGCAGGCTCTTCGGCCGCAGGTACCGGCGCGGACGGTGCCTGTGCAGTGTCCACAGTCCTGTTGAGCACCAGCGGCACGGTCATCGCGATGACGACGACCAGCGCAGCGCCGAGCATGAGTGCGCGGCGGTTTCGGGCGAGAAAGCCCGGCCCCTTTTCTTCCGGCTGCGCCTCATCGACCGCGCCGATAAAGGGGTCCGGCGCGATTTCGGGAGCTGCTGTTTGCGCTTTGGTAGGCTGTGCCGGCTCTCCCGGCCGCTCCTGCTCTTGCTCGGCGGTCTGCAAACGCGACAGCGCGCGGGCGATCAGGGATTTCGACCCGCCCGCTTCCTCCACCGGCTGACGCGCCGAGCGGCGCGCCGCCTCGATAAAGCTCGACCGGCTGACATTTGCCTTGGCTGCAGCCGGACCGCGCTCGGTTTCGGCGGGAGCTGCGGGTCCGAAGGGGTTTTCGGCATCGCTCGCAAAACTGGATTGGGGCTTGGCCGGGCGGTCGACGGCTTCAGGATCGATCTTGAAGGCCGGCGCAGGTTGGCTGCGCGGCAATTCGAGCGTAAGCGACGGGTCTTCCGAGAGCACCTTGCGCGGCGCGCCCGATACCGGATCCTGCGGCATGGCATCGGGTGGCTCGCGGCGGCGCGGCTGGGGCGCCGGTGCCGCTTCCTGATGCGCTCCGGGCGCCTGGCCTGACCGGCCGTTGAGCATGGCTTCGAGCCGCTCGAGCCGGCTATCGACCTGCGCAATGCTGTCCCTTACGACCGAGAGCCCGGGGTCGGGCGCGTCCGCGCCGGAATCGCTCGAAAAGAGGCTGGCAAGACGTGCCTCCAGCGCATCGAGGTCCGCCTTGGCGATGGCTGGTTTGCCCGCTGCCTCCCCGCCCATATTGCCGCGCGTGCGCTCAACGATGAGATCGGCGAGAGCGTCGAGATCGGGTGCGTCATGGCCACCCGTGCCCGTCTCCTGCAACGCCGCCAGGGCCTGCAATTGCGCGCTCGTTTTTTCAACCGTCTGCGCAATCTGGCGCAACTGGGCTTCGATGCCGCTATTGTCCTGTCTGCCGGCGAGCGCGTCGAGCCGCGGCTCGAGCGCATCGACAATGGCGTCCCGAAGCGCATCGATGGAAAAGCCGAGTTCTGTCCCCATGGCGCCAGGCGCGGCTGTCTCGGCCAGACGCGCCTGAAGGGCGTCAATCCGCGCAAGAATCTCGCCCGCTTCGCCTTCCGATGCTGCAATGGCCGACGAGATGGCGCCGACTTCGCGCCCGATGCGCTCGATTTCCGGCGAATCCCCGCCGCGCGCCATCTCCAGCGCGTCGATGCGCTCGTAAATGCTGCGCACCGACTCCTGGATCGCGTGCAGTCCAGCGTCCTGCCGGTCCAGAAATTGCTGGCTGCGCCCGGTATTTTCCACCTGATAGGAGGCGAGGCGGTCCACCGTGTCGGCGAGCTGGTTGATGCGTTTGACCTGACTGTTGTCACCAACCGCACTCGCCAGCATCTCGATGACTTCGCTCAACTGCGCGACCTGCGCGGCGATGTCAGGCTGGTCCGAAAGCTTGTCGAGCCGTGAAGCGATGCGCGCTTCAAAGCTTTCGATGCGCTCGCCAAGCGCTGCGACGGCCTGCGCAAAGCCTGCCAGCTCGGTCGCGGGTCCGGGCTGGGCGGGGCGCGGCGCGGCGCCGGTCTGGCGTGCGCGAATCTGGTTGATCGCTTCGGTGACACTGTCTCGCGCGGCGCGGTTGGTGGGCTCGCGGCGCGGGGCGGGATCGGTCTCTGTGCGGTCGGCCATGCGATCGACCGCCTGGCGTACCGAGCGCAGGGCCTCATGGCGCCGCCCGGTGTCGATCGGGCGTGGGGCAGGGGCAGAGCCGGTTTGCCGGGAGGTAGCGACCTGGTCCTCGACATGGTCGAGAAGGGCCACGATCTCGTTGCGCAGGCTTTCCCACTCCGAGCCCCCGCTCTGGCGGCCGCGATAGCTGCCCCCTCGGGCGGGTTCATCCCAGTCGTGATGTGGATTCGTACGCACCATGATTGTTCCCGACAGGCTCCCGCCGGCGCTTCGGCCGCGCCGCTTCGTGACAGTGGAATCGCCCGAGCCTACAGTCCCGTTTTTATGGTAAACATCGCGTTAACTCCGCCCGCAAACTGCAAAAAACACAGCTATTTGGCGCTGTATCGGAGCCTGCTGTCCGGCTGGCCGCAGCCCGGGGCATCAACGGCTTGCCTTTGGGCGCAGATCGTGATGATCTGCTTTCCCTTTGTGCATTGCACGTAAACCACGACAGATTTGACGACCACCATGAAGAGTGTCGCCCGCAAGGACCGCGCCGCGCGCCGTAGCGATGGCCCGGCCATCTACACCATCGCCGAATTGGCCGAGGCCTTCGGCATCACCCACCGCACGTTGCGCTTTTACGAGGACAAGGGCATGCTGCGCCCGCGCCGGGTGGGCAATCGGCGGCTCTATTCCAACCGGGACCGCCTGCGCCTGCGCATCATCCTCGATGGCAAGCAGGTCGGCCTGACGCTGCGCGAAATCCAGGAATACCTCGACACCTACGATCTGCGCGACGGTTCCTATGACCATCTGCGCCGCGCGCTCGACAAGGTGCATCACCAGCGCCACCTGCTCCAGCAGCGCCGCGCTGCAATTGAAAAATCCCTCACCGAACTGGCGCGCGTTGAAAAGATCATCGAGGGCATGCTCGCCGAACCTCAGGACCCCGATGGGCAGGGGGACATCATTTGACCGCTCGCCAGCGCCTTATGTCGAACTTGTGTCACCCTGCCCAATCCGCTAGAGCCCATAGGAGAAGGCGGGGAACCGGTATATGAGCCATCGCATCATCATCGTTGACGACCACCCCCTGTTCCGCTCGGCATTGCGCCAGACGCTCGAAGGGGCTGGCAATGGCTTTGTGTTCGAGGAGGCAGGCGACGTCGAAGGCCTGTCGGCCGCACTTGAAGCCAATCGCGATTGCGATCTCGTGCTGCTCGACCTCAACATGCCAGGCGTCCGCGGTTTTTCCGGCCTGCTGCTGATCCGCGCGCAGTTTCCCGAAATTCCCGTCATGATCGTTTCGGCGGTCGAGGATCCCGCCGTTATCCGCCGCTGCTTTGACCTTGGCGCCTCCGGCTATCTGTCCAAATCCGAAAGCGCCGCCCGCATCCGGCAATCGATCGACACCGTTCTCTCTGGTGGCCTGTGGCTTCCCGAAGGCGTGACGCTGGACAGGGAAGGGGATGAGGACGAGCAGGCCGAAATGCTGGCGCGGCTTGCGACCCTCACGCCCCAGCAGGTGCGTGTGTTGATGATGCTCTCGGACGGGCTGATGAACAAGCAGATCGCTTTCGAGCTTTCGATCTCGGAGGCGACCGTCAAGGCGCATGTCTCGGCCATACTGCAAAAACTGAACGTCGACAGCCGCACCCAGGCGGTAATTGCGGCCTCGAAGATCGAACAGGGCCAGTTTGCGCAGCTCGTCGAGGGCGCCGGGGAAGCCTAGCCCGGCAGCGCTTCCGGCGCGTACTGATCGGCATACTCCGCGCTTGGTGCGATCGGGGTGATGACATCGATCATCGTGCCGCCGGGATCGGCGGTGATGAAATGGCGCTGGCCGAAATCCTCGGATTTGATGTCGAGCAGTATCGGCAGGCCTTCCGCCTTGAGCCGCTCATATTCGGCGTCGACATCGGCAACCTCGAAGCTCAGAAGCATGCCGCCAGTCTTGCCGCGCCTGGCGGCTGGAATTGTTTCGTGATCCGCCTGAAGAACGCCGAAATTGACCACCGGATTGGTCTGCGACTGCAGATGAACATACCAGTCGCTCGTGAACAGGGATCTGAACCCGAAATGGTTGAGGTAGAACTCGGCAACCGGTCCGACCGCGTCAACCATGATGACGGGGTAGTAGCTGGTGGGGCGCATGGGGCTTTCCTTTCCCGTTAAACAAACGTACAGTCTGTATGTCACATATCGATTAACATACAGGCTGCATGTATGCAACTAGAATCTGCACGCAAGTCCAACAGGGATCGCTCGGATGCTACCCGCGCCGCGCTTATCGCTGCAGCGCGCGCTCTTTTCATCGAAAAGCCCTATAGCGAGATCGGAACGCCGGAAATCGTCAGGAGGGCAGGGGTAACGCGCGGCGCGCTCTATCATCACTTCGCCGACAAGCAGGCGCTTTTTGCTGCTGTGGTCGATGCCGAGGCGGCTGCCGTGGCCCATGAGATCGAACAATCTTCCCCACAGGATACGTCTCCAGGCGAAGCCTTGCTGGCCGGCGGACGGGCCTACCTCAATGCCATGGCAGTGCCCGGGCGCACGCGATTGCTTCTGATCGATGCGCCGGCCGTGCTCGGCCATTCCGAAGCCAAGGCAATCGACATGTGCCACAGCGCCCGCACGCTGCGGTACGGGCTTTCAATGGCCATCGATGCCGGTGTGCTCGCGGACCTGCCGCTCGATCCTCTCACCGGAATGATCTCCGCCGCCTTCGACCAGGCCGCGCTCGACATCGATGCCGGCGGCAGCAGGCAGGAATGGGAAGCCGTGCTCGGACGGTTGTTCGCGGGGCTGTTGAATGACCCGAAATCCTGATTTCGGATGAGCCTCCGATTCCTGATTCCGTTTTCTATTCCTGGTCTGGACCTGGGTCCACGAGAAGACAGTAAGTGGCAGGAGCCGTAAGCCGCAGAGCAGAGACTCACGCTTGCTTGCTCACCTGCGCGAGAAGCGCGCGCAATGCCGCCGGTTTCACCGGCTTGTTGAGCACCGCCGTGCCGCGGGTTTCGGCGAGTTGGCGGACGGCGGCGGTGCGGTCGGCGGTAACGAGGATGGCCGGCAGGTGGCCGCCCACGATCTGCTTGAGCCATTCGATGGCATCGAGCCCGGAGGTCTGTTCGAGATGGTAGTCCATCAGCACGAGATCGGGCACCCAGCCCTCGAGCATGTTGAGCTGGGCGATCTCCTTCAACGAGGTCGCGGTGCGCACCTCGCACCCCCAGTTCTCGAGCAGGCCCGACATGGCGTCGAGGATGTTGCGCTCATTGTCGACGCAAAGCACGTTAAGCCCGCTGAACTGCGTGTCAGCGCGCGCCAGGGGCACGGCCTTGGCGGGCGCGGGCGGGGCGACCGAGGCGATCAGCGGCACCAGCACCGAAAACCGCGAGCCCTTGCCAACGACGCTATCAATCTCCATGGGGTGATCGAGCGCTCCCAGGATGCGCTGGACGATGGAAAGGCCCAGCCCCAGCCCCGGAGCGATCCGCGCGCCTTGTTCAAGGCGTGAGAACTCGGTGAAGATGAGCGTATGCTGGTGCCTGTCGATGCCGATGCCGGTATCGATCACGTCGAGCCGCACCGTATTGCCGCGCTTGCGGCACCCCACCAGCACCTGCCCGCCCGGCCGCGTATATTTGACGGCGTTCGAGACGAGGTTCTGGACGACCCGCGCGAGGAGCATACGGTCGGACCGGACGATCAGGCTGGCACCGATCACACGCAGGTTGATGTTCTTTTCCCGCGCCAGCGGCTGAAACTCGATCTCGATTTTCCTGAGCAGGTCGAGCACGTTGAAATTGGACTGTGTGACCTTGAGCGCGCCCGAATCCATGCGCGAGATGTCCAGCAGGGTGGACATGATGTCTTCGACCGCATTGAGCGAGGCATCGATGGATTCCGCGATCCTTGCCATGGGCGTGCCCCGCGTCCGCTCGAACAGCGTCGAGGTGTAGAGCCGGGCGGCGTTGAGCGGCTGCAACAGGTCATGGCTGGCCGCCGCAAGGAACCGTGTCTTTTCATGATTGGCCGCGTCCGCCTTGGCACGCGCCTTCTCGAGCTCGGCGTTGAGCAGGGTGAGGGCTCGGGTACGGTCGTCCACCCGCTCTTCTAGCGTATGGTTGATCTGTTCGAGCGCCGCTTCCGCCTTGATCCTGTCGGTGACGTCCGAGAACGAAATCACCAGTCCCTGGCCGGGCAATGAGCTGGTGTGGATTTCGAGATGCCGTCCGAGCACCGACAGACGCCGTGTGAGCGTTGCCGGTTCATGGACAATCAGCCGCTTGCGCTGGTCCGCGAGCACTTGCGGCGTGCCCGGTCCCAGGTCGCCGCGCCGGGCGAGAAAAAGGAGGATGTCGTCGAGAGGCGTGCCTTCGGCAACGAGCGCGGGCGGCAGTGACAACCCCACACGATAGGTCGCATTCGCAAGGACGAGTCTGAGGTCTGAGTCGAAATAGGCCATGCCGTAGGGCAAGTGCTCGAGCGCCGCCCGCAGTTGCGGGTGGTCGATCTCGGTCACTTTGCCGGGCGCCGTCTCGCTCATTGGCTTGTTCGGGTCTCCTCCTGCCTTAGGTCGGCCCAGCGCGGCGCGCTGTCAAGTTATCCCAATAGACAATCAGAACAAATCGGGGCTAGCTTCTTGTTGTACTGCATGGGCAAGGGCAGCAAGAGGCAAGGAGGCGCAAATGTCCATTCTCAAGGAGTTCAGGGAATTCGCGGTCAAGGGCAACATGATCGACATGGCCGTTGGGATCATCATCGGCGGGGCCTTCGGCACCATCGTGTCATCGCTCGTCGACGACATCTTCATGCCGCTGATCGGCCTGCTGCTGGGCGGGGTGGACTTTACCAACCTCTTCATCGTGCTCTCCAATCCCAACAACATTGCTGTTCCCTCCCTGGCTGTCGCCCAGGAGGCCGGTATCGCGACGCTCAATATCGGGCTCTTCATCAACGCCGTGGTGAAATTCTCTATCGTCGCCTTCGCGCTGTTCATGCTGGTCAAGGGCATCAACATGCTGCGCCGCGAGCGCGAGGAAGTCGCCACCGAGCCGCCCGCCCCGCCCCGCGAGGAAGTGCTCCTCACCGAGATCCGGGATATCCTCAAGGCCAAAGGCTAGGATCCTGACCCTGGGGCCACTCCCGATCGCACCATCTTGTAGCCGCGCAATCCCAGCTTGCGCGGCTCTTGCATTCCAGACGATAGGCTGATATTCCTATTTTTAGGTAATCGATGGCGATTATACACTTGACACACCCAGCCTTGACGCTATAAGTAGAGTCAAGGAGTTACAAAGCCATGTCCGTTCTCGCCGCCCCGCACTTTTACGATGAAGCCGCCGCTTTCACTCACGTGGAAGCGATCCTATGGGAAAATGGTCCTGTGTGCCCGCATTGCGGCTGCATGGGCCGTATCTATGACCTCAAGGGCGTGACGGGCAAGACCGGCAAGCTGCGTCATGGCCTGCGCAAGTGCGGCGATTGCCGCAAGCAGTTCACGGTTCGCATTGGCACCATCTTTGAAGAAAGTCACCTGCCCATGCACAAGTGGCTACAGGCAATCTATCTGATGGTGTCCAGCAAGAAGGGCGTTTCCGCTCACCAGCTTCACCGCACTCTTGAAGTAACCTACAAGACCGCGTGGTTCCTTGCGCACCGCATTCGCGAAGCCATGCGCTCCGGCGAACTGGCACCGCTTGGCGGCAACGGCAAGGTTGTTGAGGCCGACGAAACCTATTTCGGCAAGTCCGACGATCAGCCCACTACTCGCACCGATGGCACTCCGTTCAAATCTCGTGGTCGTCGCGGTCCTTCCGGCAAGCGTGCCGTGGTCGGTCTGGTAGAGCGTGGTGGTTCTGTCCGCACCTTTCATGTGGACAAGGCCAGCAAGGCTAACGTTGCTGAAATCGTCGCCACCAACGTCAACCGCGAAACCGTTCTCAACACCGACGAGAGCAAGCTGTATGTCGAGATTGGCCGCGAGTTCGCAGCCCATGAAACCGTCATGCACAGCGGTAACGAGTACGTTCGCGGCGAAGCCTACACCAACACCATTGAAGGCGTGTTCAGCATCTTCAAGCGCGGCATGAAGGGCGTGTACCAGCATTGCAGCGAGAAGCATTTGCACCGCTATTTGGCGGAGTTCGATTTCCGGTACAATAACCGTGTTGCGCTTGGCGTCGATGATCGGGCTCGCGCAGGTCGCGCACTTCGTGCTATCGTAGGCAAGCGATTGACCTATCAAACAGTTGGTAGGTAAGGGGGGTCTTTTACATGGCGCGTATCGAGTAGGCCGGAAGATGGCCCGTTTGCGATTCAAGCTAGAGATCAACCCCGGAGGCCACGGCGTTCGGCTCGACAAGCTCGGGAAATTGTCGGGCTCGGTGGAGCGGTTCCTTCGCAACCTTGCCGACGACGCGGGTGCGAAAATATCGATTGGCGATCTGGTCGCTTCCAGTTTCTACGATAGTTCTTTCGGTAGCACTGTTGAGAGCTACAGCGAGTTTGACGCTGGTGCAGTCGTTGCGTTCAATGCCGGTATCGAGTTTTTCTCGTCGTATGGCCTCACTAAAGTGCCACAGCAGGTGCCTTCAAATTTCACCAAAAAGACCATTCAAAGTTTTGTCGCCCTTGGCGACGAGATGGACAGTGATGAAGCAATTCGCATTGGCCTGCTGAATGGGTCCGATGACGAGCCAAGATGGGAGAAGCTCACCAAGTCGGCGGCGGTCTTGATGAAAGAAGCGTTGGAAGCGCCGTATAACTATCAGGGGTTCCTGCAAGGGCGGCCGGCGACTTGGTACAAGGAAAACGGATACTTCAATCTTAAGGACTTCGCGTCGGCAGCTACGGTCAAATGCTCGTATCCTATCGCACTCTATGCCAAGGTTTACGCTGCATTTGAGGACAAGGACGCTGTTGTTCACCTCGGGGGCATGATTACGGCTGACCGCCTTACCGGCTCGCCCACGGAAATGACCGTAAGCGATGTTTTGGTGTATCCTCGGTTGAGTGATGCGGAGTTTTCCGCCCTTCCTGGTAGCGTGAGAAACATGATCGGGGACGAGGACGTAGTGTCCTTCATAGACAGAATGAGGGGCGATGCTGACTAGGGTTTACCTAGATGCATGTTGCTTTATCGAGATGCTTAAGGAGGAACGCAAGATTCCCCTTGATCACCCCGAGGACGCGGACATCACAAGGCGCCTGCTGCAAGCGAGCCGGGACGGAAAAATCGAAGTGTGGACTTCGATGATGACTGTTGCCGAGGTGTTGTCGATTGACAGGACGCAGTCTCCCGACGATGGCCTAAAGAACCGAATCGACCGGCTGCTCCTGTCTGGGAGGGATGGCGTCAAGGTGCACGGCATGTCGCCCTTTGTGGCGATAAGGGCGCGTGACCTGTACTGGAATGAAGGTCTCAAGGAGAAGGCGGCTGATCGTATTCACATAGCGACTGCACTCGACTTGGGGTGCGACGAAATCCTGTCCGTGGACGGCAGACTTAAGAAGAAATTCAATCGATCCATAATCGGACAATGCGCACTTCGTGGCGTCAAGGACACAAGGAATTTACCCGGTGAGTACCGACAAACGAGCATCTTCGACCAGCGGTAAGAACCAGCCCGACAAATTCAAAGAACTTGCCCGCGAACTGGAAACCGACGAGTCGCCCGAACGCTTTGACGAGCGCCTTAAACGCATCGCCAAGGGTGGTAACAATTCCTTAACCAAAGCAGACCAGAAACAGAAACCGGGTGGCCATCCCGTCAAGAAAGACCACCCGGAAGACCAGTAGCTACGCTACCTTATCTTTTTATGGTCTCGACCACGTGGGTGCGGGGCTTTGCCTTGGCCGTAGAGACCTTGGTAAAGCGACCGCTCACGGCGCTTCGACCGACTTTGACAGTTTTCCTGCTCATAGCTTTCACCTCCTTTCCGGGGCCGTTGCCCCCGCTGTCAAGGCACGCGCTCGGAAAGAAGAATCAAACTGCCAAGGTAAATATGCCCAAAAATGCAAAGCCCGGCCAGTGAGCCGGGCTTTTTAGTGGGAGGCTTAATGGCACTTACTGAACGTTCGGGCGTGCAAACCATATTTCAGGCAGATCAACCACTAGAGCCATCTCTGCTGTTTTCAGTGGGGCGGCGGGAGGAGCCATGTCTTCTGGCAGTCTGGTATTTACAACCACCTGATAATCGCTCGCGTTCGGCATATACTGATGCGCGATTGCTTCCAACGACACTATGCGCGCTGGGCGCATCCATCCTTGCCTTGGGAATTCGATCCATTGTGGCGCGAGCCACAGCACGCCTTCGTGCTCGAACGCTTCCATCCGGTTGATGCCCGGCCCCATAATAACCATGGCGATCATTATATCGGCGGGATCGCGCCATTGCTCACGCGGCGGAGCTTTCTCCAGTTCTTGGTTCATGCGCCGTTCCTTTGGCTGACACCAAAGGTTAACCAAATCGGAGCGGGTGTGTCAAAGGTATAATCGCCTAATCGATCCTACGTAATGATCCGGAGGGCGAGAAAGATTACCTATGTTATTTTGCGTGTGCGATTCACTTTAGGAGCCGCTTAGCAGCCCGTCATGGTGAAGGGTTGGGGCTGCCGGTGCCGTACGGCCATCCGGCGGATGATCCCGCTTTGCCTCTAAAACGTCAGGCTCTGCGCGCTCTCCCGGTGGATTGCGGTTGCGGCGGACACGGTGTGCGCCGCTTCATGGTTTGATCTGACGAGGCCGGTGCCGGGGGGCTGCCATTGTCTCGCTCCCCCCTGCCGTGCCGCTGGGAGAACGGCATGAACAAGGATTTTTTCTATAGATCATTTCTCAACCGCGACAGGCTGGTCCACATTGCCGATGCGGACAAAGATAATTGCGAAAAACTGGCCGTACTTTTTCGGCTTGACGGATTCCAGGTCGATACATCCAATGAGGCGGGCCAGTTCGTTGCCGGCTTTGAGCGGCGGCGGCCCCACATTGTGGTTCTCAATTTCACGCTGGGCGGGGAGGACATGTTGCCCATGCTCCGGCGCATAAAGGAGCTGCGCACGGGCATCGCCGTCTTCATGCTCGCCGATGTGCCGGATGTCGATCGAACCGTCGAGGCGATGCGGCTTGGCGCAAATGACGTCGTCACCAAGCCCGTCGATGGCGAGCGGCTGGCCGCCGCCATACGCGAAACGCTACGCCGCGACGTGCACATCGCAGCGCTCCAGAACGGCCAGCGCCAGGTCGAGATAAGGGGCTTCACCCAGCTCACCCCGCGCGAGCGTGAGGTGCTGCAACTGATCACCAACGGCCAATCCAACAAGGAGGCCGGCCGCGAGCTTGGCATATCCCCCCGCACCATAGAGGTTCATCGCGCCAGGGTCATGGAAAAGCTGGGTGCCAGGAACACCGCCGATCTCTCGGATCGTTCTGACCAGCTAGGTCTCAGAAAGAGGCGGCAAGGCGCGGCCACTCACCGATCAGCCGGTCGCGCACGCTCCTGCCACCTGACGCCTCGCCCGGTCCGTCCGCCTGATGGAGCCGCACCACGATCAGCAATCGATCGCCGCGTGCGGCCCAGCCGGCAAACCAGCCCCAGCCACGCGTACGGTCGAAACTGCCGTCGGGGCGGCGGGGATAGGCCGAACCGGTCTTGCCCCAAATCGTCCAGCCATCTGCGGCCGCGTGGCTCTCGACGATCATCCGGGTCTTCTCGATCGCATCAGCGCTCACCGGCAGTGAGCGCCCGAGCAGTTTTCCGATGAAGGCCGCCTGCTCGCGAGGCGAGACGAGGAGGGAGGAGCTGATCCAGGCGCGCTCCAGCCCGTTATCCTGCCCTGGATCGCCTGAGAAGTCGGCATTGCCATAACCGAACCGCCTGGCATAGGCGGTGAGGCGCTCGGCGCCGAGCGCCTTTGCGATCTGCTGGGAATACCAGACGACCGACTCGCGCATCCAGCGGGCCGGACCCGTGTCCTGCTTCCAGGCCCCAATCCAGTCAGGATAACCCGGCACGAAGGGCAGGGCGGGGCTTTCACTGTCGATGAGAAACCCCGAATCGAAGCCCATCACCGCCAGCGGCACCTTGAAAGTCGATGCAGGGGTGACGCGCCGGTCGCAGTCTCCAGATTCATGAAGGATTGCGCCCGACACGGCATCGGTGACGAGCGTGCAAATCGTGCCGGCATTGGCAGGAGCCAGAAAGACGATAAACGCCAGCATGACCGGCACAACGAGCCTTGTCACGTTTCCCGACGCCGCTACCAGGGCCATTGCTTCACCATCCAACTCCCGATTCCGACTGGGGCCATAATTGCCCATGACGGGCAAAAAGTGCAGCCTTGGCAGCAAGCCTTGACCTGCTTCTTCCGGATTTCCTGCACCTGGCGGCGGCACGGAAATTGCGTGGCACTAGTCGACTCAGCCATGCAGGAGCGCATCATGCAGGTCGGAGCTTATAGCCCGAACGCCTACTACAGGACAGCACAGGCCCAGACGCACGCGGTCAACGCCGGCGGGGGCGGCAATGCGGCCGCACCGGATGACGGCACCGGCAATGCAGCCATAGTCACGCTTTCCGAAGCCGCCCGCAACGCCGCCGCTCCCCCTGATTTCGCGCAGGTCGTGAACGCTGCCCGCGAAATGCTGAGCGAGCTTCTCGCTCAGGCCGAGCGGACATCTCCCCTTCAAAGCGAAAAGCTCGCGCTCGACATGACACGCCTGAGCCAGCGCGAGCTTTACGCCATCAAGGTGACCGAGGATGGTCTGTTCACCTCGGACGAGCGCAGGGCTGCCGAACTTGAAATGGAGCGCCGCTTCGCCAACGCACTCACCGGTCCGCTCGCGGTCAGCGAGTTGACCTCGGACTACCGGGCGCTCTATCGCGCGGCTGCGGACTTCCTTGATGGCCTTGGGCCCGAGCAGAAGGCGGAGGCCGAGTGGAAGCAAGCTCGTGCAGCCATCGATGCCGCTCTTGCGCGCCTTGCCGGCGATAAGGCTTCTCCGCCGTCCGGCGTCGAAAATGACCCGGTGGCACAATGGCTGTCCGAGAGAGCGGAAAACGAGGGCGAGCCGACAACGGACCCGGCCTCGCTCGAGGAAGGACTACGCGCCATCCTCGACAAGCACTATGAGAAGGCGCGAGCGGCGGGCCGGACCCCAACCTTTGATCCTGCCAATGCGCGCGGGGGATTCATCGACCTTGCCGTGTTCGAAGCTGAAACCATTTCGGCCATGGCACTCAACCGCAAGGGGCTGTTCTCGGCCGAAGAAGTGCGCGCAGCCAATGCCGAGGTCAGAAGGCGTGCCAGCGTGGCGCTTTCGGAAGGCTATAGACAGGCGGCAAAAAGCGGTGACCCCACTGCCTTTGCCCGCAACATCATCTCGCTCTATTCCTCGCTCAGCCCCGAAGTGAGAGCGGCCGCAGGGTTTTCGGAGAACATGCTGAGTACCGCCGTCGCCAGCTATGAGACCACCTCGCGCCTGATGGAGGTGATCTCGTCAAATCTGCAAGGGGCAAGCGGCGCCGCCGGCTGGTTTGCCAGCCGCTAGACTGGCACGCGCTAGGGAAGAGGGCCTAGCCGCCTACCGTGGGAAGGGTGAGGTCGCCCGCGACGAGCTTGTTTCCCAGAAGCTTGGACATGTCGAAATCGCGCTTGAGCTCCAGCGCCTGCCACACAGAGACCAGCGCTTCGCAGAGCCCCTGGATCATTTCGTCAGTGTGATAAGGGGTAGGCGTGATGCGCAGCCGCTCGGTTCCCTTGGGAACGGTGGGATAGTTGATCGGCTGGATATAGACCCCGTGCCGGTCCATCAGCATGTCGCTCGCGGCCTTGCACTGGCGCGCATCGCCGACGATCAGCGGTACGATGTGGGTTTCGGTCGGCAACACCGGCAGCCCGGCCTCGGCCAGCACCGTCTTGACCCGGTTGGCCTGGCGTTGATGCGCCTCGCGCTCGGCGCTCGAGGATTTGAGATGCTCGATCGAGGCGCGCGCCGCAGCGCAGAGCGCCGGGGGCAAGGCCGTGGTGAAGATGAATTCAGGCGCATAGGAGCGCACCGCATCGACGATCGAGGAATTGGCGGCGATATAACCGCCCATGACGCCGAACCCCTTGGCTAGCGTGCCTTCGATGATGTCGATCCGGTCCATCAGCCCGTCGCGCTCGCAAATGCCACCCCCGCGCGGGCCGTACATGCCGACCGCATGCACCTCATCAATATAGGTGAGCGCGTTGAACTCATCGGCAAGATCGGCGATCTTTTCGATCGGCGCGACATCACCATCCATCGAATAAATCGACTCAAAAACGATGAGCTTGGGCCGGGACTTGCCCGCCGCAATCAGCAATTCCCGCAGATGCTCGACATCATTGTGCCGGAAAATCTTCTTTTCCATTCCCGACTGCCGCACGCCCTGGATCATCGAAGCGTGGTTGAGCTGATCGGACAGGATCAGGCAATCCGGGATCAGGCGCCCGATCGTTGAAATGGCCGCCTCGTTGGAAACGAACCCTGAGGTGAAAACCAACGCTGCTTCCTTGCGGTGAAGATCGGCGAGCGAACGCTCGAGCTCGATCAGCGGCCTGTTGGTGCCGGAAATATTGCGCGTCCCGCCTGCGCCGGCGCCGACCCGTCCGGCCGTTTCCTGCATGGCGGCAATGACCTTGGGGTGTTGGCCCATGCCCAGGTAATCGTTCGAGCACCAGATGGTGATTTCGCGGGGATTGTCCGCCGCGTCGCGGTAGATGGCGCGCGGGAACTGCCCGGCAACGCGCTCGAGATCGGCAAAGACCCGGTAGCGCTTTTCACTGCGAAGAGCGTCGACCGCGTCGTCAAAGATGCCGCGATAATCCATGAGGCCTACTCCAGCGACGCCTCTTGAAACCGGTCCGCAATGCGGGATCGGGCGGGCGCCTTGCAAGGTTTGTCTCCGGTGTGACCGGGGTCACGCGATCCGGTTGGGCGCCAGTTCTACTGTGGCGCGGGATCGAGATCAAACGATTAACCGGGCCACCGCAGCAGCAGCCGGACATCGGCCGATCCAGCCCCACCGCGCTGGCGATTACCTATGATAGGGATATTCGCCCGCTTTCGCCAGCGCGACGCAATGACGCGAGCCAGGCATATGCGCTCACCCGCTCCCTTTGGAGGACACAAGGTGAGGCAGACTTGCACCTATGATGTGCGCGTCTTCCCCTTCTCTCTCTTGAGCAACGGGACCATCATTCCGGCCATTGGACTGGATTTGCATCGATGCTCGAAGAGGAGAAACCAAAATGCGGATGCTGCTTAAGGTGAAATTGCCGACGCCATCCTATAATCGCGCGGCTCAAAAAGGCGTATTGGGCGAAGTCTGGTCAGCGATTTTTGCAGAATGCCCGCCGGAGGCGACCTATTATCTCAACGAGGGCGGCGACCGCGCGGTCTATATTTTCACGGAAATCAAAGGACCGGAACAGGTGGCCATGCTCTCCTTGCCACTTTATGAGCATTTCGACGCCGAGGTGAGCTTCACGCCCGTCATGGTGTTCAGCGATATTGAAGCCGCGCTCAAGCGGAAACTGGCCTAGGGTCAGGACAGGTCCTGACTCCAGACACGGTTGCCGATATCGCGTCCGGCTATCGCGGCTTCGTGACGCTTGAAGCAATCGACCAGAAATTCGAGCACCACCCGGACCCGTGCCTGGTCGCGCAAATCCTTATGGGTCAAGAGATAGGTCTCGGGTCGCGAGACTATTCCGGGCGGCACCGGGATCAGCTCTGGATGCCCGATGGTTGCGGCGCATGGCAAGAGCGCGAGCCCGAGCCCGGCCTTTGCGGCCGCGATGCCGGTGACGATGTCCGTAAGCCTCAGCACGACATCGGCGTAGCGCGAAACATTGGCGGCATCTCCAAACAGCGGAAGGGCCATCGCTTTTTCGATCGGAAGTATGACGGCATGACCGGCAAAACCCGGCTCAGGAAGTCCCCGTTTTTCAAGATAATTCGCGCTGGCATAAAATGCCATCGCGCCATCGGCGAGCCGGCGCGCCACCAGTGTGTTGTGTTGTGGCCTCTGATTGCGTAGCGCAATGTCGGCCTCGCCGCGTGCGAGATTGAGCATGTCGAAGCCGGTGACCAGCGTAACGCCGATCCCCGGATGGGGGCGCGCAACCGCCAAAGCTCAGGCACAACGACGCTTTCGGCCAGGAACTGGGGAAGTGCCAACGCCACGTGACCGTCGACAGCATCGTTCCGGCCTCCAACGCGGTTTTCGAGCGTGGTGACGGCGGCTTCAATTGTCTCGAGCGTCGCGATAATCGCTTCGCCCGCCTCAGTCAGCGCGCATCCGTCACTCCGGCGGGTGAAGAGACGCGCGTCGAGTCTGGACTCTAGAGCGTCGAGCCGCCGGATGACCGTCGAACGATCGATATCGAGCGCTTCTGCCGCCGCCTGCAGCGAGCCCGCCTTGCTGATTGCCAGAACGATGCGCAGGTGGTCCCAATTCACGGCTTGAATGCTCGCTATACTGCAGTTGTTCAGGACACCGCCCACGGGGCGGCAATCGCAACATCTATAATTATGGCACAAAATCGAATAAGAGGTGCGGGAATGGCGCGCAGGTCCACTTTCCTGCCGCAATGTCCTTTATAGCTTCGATTCTAGATCAAAAAGGCGGTACTCTGACCATGAAAAAAATTGCAGTCGCCATGTCGCTCGTCGGCGCTATCACCCTTGCCGGGTGCACGACGACCAACCCCTATACCGGTGAAAGCCAGATCTCGAACACTGCGGGCGGCGCCCTGATCGGTGCGGGCGGCGGGGCGATCGCTGGCGCGCTGATCGGAGCAGGCACGGGCGGCGATGCGCGCGTTGGCGCGTTAATTGGTGCGGGCGTCGGCGCGCTCGCCGGCGGTGCCATTGGCAATTACATGGATCAGCAGGAAGCCGAACTGCGCGCCCAGCTTCAGGGCACCGGCGTCTCCGTGACGCGCGTGGGCGACAACATCGTCCTCAACATGCCCTCCAACATCACCTTCGGCGTCAACCAGTCCGAGGTCCAGCCCCAGTTCCAGAACACGCTGCGCTCGGTGGCGCTGGTGCTCCAGAAGTACAACCAGACCCTTGTCGATATCATCGGCCACACCGATTCGACCGGCTCGGCGAGCTATAATCTCACGCTCTCCCAGCAGCGCGCGACGGCAGTTGCCCGCGTACTTTCCCAATACGGCGTCAATTCCCAGCGCTTCTTTGTCGAAGGCCGTGGCTTCTCCCAGCCTATCGCTTCCAACGACACCGAAGCGGGCCGGGCGCAGAACCGCCGCGTGGAAATCCAGATCATCCCGATTCGCGGCTGATCGGCTTACCCTCACTGAGCGGAGTGCCCCCTGCGGCACTCCGTTTTCCGTTTGGCGGCGCAACCGCGAAGCCAGCAACGCGCAGGACAGTCATCGCTTCCGGTTGTTTGCCACCGCCCCCGAGCGGCGCAGGCGCAGCCATCGGTAGCCATAGCCAGGCACCGTCAGCGACACCGCGCCTCCCTTTTTGAGCGACAATTCCCCCGCCCCGAGAATTTCAGCCAATGCGCCCGGCGCCGCATCGCGCCCGAGCTCGAAACTGATATCGCGCTTTTTGGCGCTCAAATTGTGGATGATGATGGTACATCTCGGCCCCCAATCATAGCGCATGGCGAGAATGGCGGGGTCCGGAATGGGAACGAAACTCCACTCGCCGAAGACAATCTCCGGCGTCTCCCTGCGGCGGCGGATGAGTTGCTCCATCCATCCCAGCAGCGATTGCGGGTCCCGTTCCTGATCGGCGACGTTGATGGCCTTGGGGCCCCATTTGTTGCCCTTGACCATCGGGCGGCAAAGCTCTTCCGCCGGCGCTTCTGAGAATCCGCCATTGGGTCCGTCGCTCCATTGCATGGGCGAGCGCACGCTCAGCCGCCCCGGAATCTCGAGATTTTCGGCCATACCGATCTCTTCCCCGTAAAACAGCACGGGGGCGCCGGGTAGCGAGAACATGAGGCTATAGACCATCCTGATGCGGTCCTGGTTGCCATCGAGCATGGTCGGCAGGCGGCGGCGCAAGCCCCGGCCGAATAGCTGCATGTCGGGCTTGGGCCCAAAGGCCCGGAAAACTTCTTGCCGTTCCGCTTCGGTCAGCTTGCTCAGGGCCCACTCGTCGTGATTGCGCACGAAGTTCGCCCAGGCGGCATCCCGTGGAAGCGAAGGCATGGCTCTCAGGTCGTGCACGAGGGGGCCTGCATCCTCACGCACGAGCGCCAGCGCAAGCGCCTGGTTGAGATTGAAGTTGAGGCACATATGGAGCTCGTCCCCGCCATCATCGCCAAAAAAGCGCCGCGCCTCCTCATAGTCGAGCCCGACCTCACCCATCATCAATGCATCGCCACGCCGCCGGCCAACAAAACTCCTCAAATCCCGCAGCCAGTCATGTGGCTCGGGCTGCATGATGTGGTCCACCCCCGTTGGTTCGATGAGGAAGGGTACGGCATCGACGCGGAATCCCGAGAGCCCGATCTCGAGCCAGAACCCGATGATCCTGCGGATTTCTTCGCGCACCCGGGGATTGGCGACGTTGAGGTCGGGCTGATGCCTGTAGAAGCGGTGCAGATAATATTGCCCCGCCTTTTCGTCCCAATCCCAGATACTGTCTTCTTCGCCGGGGAAGATCAGTTCCTCGGGCTCGCCTTCCGGCGGCCTGTCCCGCCACACATACCAGTCGCGGTAGGGCGAGTTTCGGTCCGAACGCGCGGATTGGAACCAGGGGTGTTCCACCGATGTGTGGTTGACCACGAGATCGGCGATGACGCGAATGCCGCGATCGCGGGCGGTGCGCAGGAATTCGACGAAATCGCCGAAAGTGCCAAGCCGCGGGTCTATCGCGTAATAATCGGTCACATCATAGCCGTCGTCGTGATTCGTGCTCGGGTAGAACGGCATGAGCCACAGGCAGTTGACCCCCAGGCCCGCCAGATAGTCGATGCGGCTGGCAAGACCCGCGAAATCGCCGCAGCCATCGCCATTGCTGTCGCAGAAGGTCTCGACATCGAGGCAGTAAAAGACGGCATTCTTCCACCAGACATCGCTGGTTCTGCTCAGATCCATGTGATTTTACCCAGTCTTGAGTTGCGGCAATACGCGCGCCCCGAACGCATCGATGAAGGCTTGCTGCTCTACCCCGACATGGTGGAGATAGAGCCCGTCAAAACCGAGAGCGGCCAGATTGTTCAGCCAGTCTGCAAACCGGTCCGTGTCCGATGAGATGAGAACCGAACCGGCCATATCTTCCTTGCGCACGAATTTCGCAGCCTCGTCGAAATGCTCCGGCGTCTCGACGTCCCAGGCGAGCGGCGGCCCGAAAAGGTTCGTCCGCCACTGATCGTAGGCGATCTCGAGCGCGCGCTCATCGCTCTCTGCATAGGAGAGGTGGATTTGGAGATAGAGGGGCTTGCCTTCGCCCCCGTTCAGGCGGAAGGCCTCGATCATGCGCTTGAGCTGGTCGTGCCCCTGATTGACCGTTATGAGACCGTCGGCCCATTGGCCGGCCCAGCGCGCCGTTTCAGCGCTTACAGCGGCCCCGATCAGCGGCGGCGGATTTTGGGGCCGAGTCCACAGCCGCGCGCGGTCGACCTTGATCAACCCGTCATGGCTCACCGTCTCACCGGCAAACAGTGCGCGCAAGACCTCGACACATTCGCCGAGACGGGCATTGCGAACCTCCTTGCGCGGCCAGGGCTCACCCGTGATGTGTTCGTTGGCTGCCTCCCCGCTCCCAAGCGCCAGCCAGAAGCGACGAGGAAACATCTGGCAGAGCGTTGCCGCGGCCTGGGCGATGATCGCAGGGTGATAGCGTTGCCCGGGTGCATTGACGACGCCGAAGGACAAGGAAGTCGCCTGCAACGCCGCCCCCAGCCACGACCAGGCAAACCCCGACTGCCCCTGCCGCTGGCTCCAGGGCGAAAAATGGTCCGAACACATGGCCGCATCGAACCCCGCCTGCTCGGCCATTTGAACGGCCCTGAGCAGAGTTGCCGGGTCAATCTGTTCGTGAGAGGCGTGAAATCCGATAAGCGGCATGGACCGTTGTTATTTTCGTTCGTGAACGAAAGCACAACGGACGCGGTAGGTTGGGGTTCCAGAAGAAGCGGTCGTACGGAAAATGGTGCTGCTGGCGAGGATTGAACTCGCGGCCTCTCCCTTACCAAGGGAGTGCTCTACCACTGAGCTACAGCAGCTTAGAGAGGCTTTGCGCCCTGGGCGGGCGAATGCGGGCCGTTACTGCCACAGCGCTCCTGTGGACGCAAGGGCAAAAAGCTGGCATCAGACGGGCTGTCCGAACCACCTCCAAGATGCAAATGGCAAAGTCCGATCGCGATCAAAGATTGGCCGCAAAGCTCCGGGAGAATCTCAAGCGTCGCAAGATGCAGGCGCGGGCGCGCAGGAGTGCCGATGCCCAGCAACCGGAGGATGCCCCTGATGCTCAAGACCGCCCGAGCCCCCCTCAGCCCCCGGATTCAGAGTCCTAGACAACTATAGCGTCTTCTCCTTCGCCTTGCGGCGGCTAGTCTGCTGCGTTACCAGTCAATCCAACGCCCCCTCGTTCCTGTTCGCGCCGATCCCCCGGCCCAAGGAGTAGCTCATGGACCGCATCCGCCTGCTCGGTGGTCACGAACTCAACGGTGAAATTCCCATCTCCGGCGCCAAGAACGCAGCGCTGCCGCTGATGATCGCCTCGCTCCTGACCGAGGAGCCGCTGGTCCTGCTCAACGTTCCGCGCCTGGCTGACGTCAAGCAGCTCGAGCGCATCCTCGAAAATCACGGCGTCGATATTGCCGTTCACGGCCGCCGCCGCGGGGATGCCGATATGGGCGGCCAACGCATCACCTTCACTGCCTCCGATATTGTCGATACCACCGCGCCTTACGAACTGGTCTCGACCATGCGCGCAAGCTTCTGGGTCATCGGCCCCCTTCTGGCGCGCGAGGGCGAGGCGCGCGTGTCGCTGCCCGGCGGCTGTGCCATCGGCACGCGCCCGGTCGACTTTTATCTCGAAGGCCTGCGCGCGCTGGGCGCCGAAATCGATATTGATGAGGGCTATGTCGTGGCCCGCGCCCCTGGCGGCCGGCTCAAAGGGGCCTTGGTCCACTTCCCCAAGGTGTCGGTTGGCGCCACCCATGTGGTGATGATGGCGGCAACGCTCGCCGACGGCACGACGGTCATCGAGAACGCAGCGCGCGAACCCGAAGTCGGCAACCTCGCCGAATGCCTTGTCGCCATGGGTGCAAGGATTTCCGGCATCGGCACCGACCGCCTGGTGATCGAGGGCGTCGAAAAGCTCGGCGGCGCCACCCACGAGGTTCTGCCCGATCGCATCGAGACCGGAACCTATGCCTTTGCCACCGCCATGACCGGGGGCAATGTCCTGCTGCGTGGGGCGCGGCCCGAGCTCCTGCAGGCTGCGCTCGATGTTCTGGCGCAGACGGGGGCGCAGGTTAGCGCCGAGGAGGGCGGTGTGCGCGTCATGCGCAACGGCAACGGCATCCAGCCCGTGGACGTTGAAACCGACCCCTTCCCCGGCTTTCCAACCGATCTTCAGGCCCAGTTCATGGCCCTGATGACGCGTTCCACCGGCGTTTCGGCCATCAAGGAAACCATTTTCGAGAACCGTTTCATGCACGTGGCCGAGCTGGCGCGCTTTGGCGCCCGCATCAGCGTCGATGGCCAGACCGCGCGGGTCACCGGCGTACCTGAACTCAAGGGCGCGCAGGTCATGGCGACAGATTTGCGCGCTTCGGTGTCGCTTGTGATTGCGGGACTTGCGGCGCGCGGCGAGACCGTCGTCAATCGAATCTACCATCTCGACCGTGGATTCGAGCGTCTGGAGGACAAGCTTTCCCGCTGCGGCGCTCAGATCGAGCGCATCTCGGGATAGCCCTCAGCCGACCCGTTCCTGGAGGAGGGGCTTCCACCGTTCCTTCCACTTTAACGTTCCTCCACTTTCGCGCTTGCACTTTGCGGTCGAAATGCCCAGATGTGCGCCATGAAAGCAGCAACACCGTCCAAATCCGATAAGTCCGAGCTCAAGCTTCTCGCGCTCGACGGGGAAGACCTCGATATCGTTTCCGCTCATGTCCAGGATGCGGTGGTCCGCGTCGGCGACATGGGTTTTGCCAAGGCCGAACGGCGGTTCGTGATGCTCATGAACCGCTACGCCTGGGAAGCGGGCGACGCGCGCGGCCGTGGCGAGCGCAGGCGCGCCGGGCTTCATTTCGATTTCGTCGACAACGCTCATGCGCAGGGCTTTGATCTCAAGGCCAAGGACGGCGTTCTTGAACTGCTCGCGGTCCGCTTCATTCCCGGCAACGAACCGGGGGGAGAGGTCTTGCTCACCTTTGCCGGCGGTGGCACGGTGCGGCTGGAGGTTGAATGCCTCGAAGCCCGGCTGCGCGATCTCGGCGGTGTCTGGGCGGCAAAGGCACAACCCCGCCACGATATCGACTAGGGGCGGTCAGGAAAGGGTTACAGGCCTTTCCGGCTTGACCGCACGACAAACAAAGACAGCAGGGTTACGTACCGCCTTCATGCCCGCCTTTCTCAATTCCGTCGACGCCGGCTTTGCGCGCGCCTTTGATGATCTGCTCGGCTCCAAGCGCGAATCTTCCATCGAAGTCGGTGACACCGTGGCGGCGATCATCGCCGATGTGCGCAAGCGCGGCGATGCGGCCCTGATCGAGCTGACCCAAAAATTCGATCGCCTGTCACTGACCCCGCAGGCCCTGCGTTTCGCCCAGGAGGAAATCGACAAGGCATATACTTCGATCCCGGAGGATGTGCGAAAAGCCCTCGAACTTGCGCACCGGCGCATCACCGCCCATCACCAGAAGCAGTTGCCCGCCGACACCACCTATACCGACGACATCGGCGTCACGCTCGGCGCGCGCTGGACGGCCATCGAAGCGGTGGGGCTCTACGTGCCCGGCGGTCTCGCCTCCTATCCCTCATCGGTCCTGATGAACGCCATTCCCGCCAAGGTCGCCGGCGTCGAGCGGCTGGCGATGGTCGTGCCCACGCCGCGAGGTGAAGTGAACCCCGCTGTCCTTGCTGCCGCGAGGATTGCCGGCGTAACCGAGATTTACCGTATCGGTGGCGCGCAGGCCGTGGCCGCGCTTGCCTTTGGCACCGAAACGATCGCTCCGGTCTACAAGATCGTCGGCCCCGGCAACGCCTATGTCGCCGCCGCCAAGCGGCAGGTTTTCGGCACCGTCGGCATCGACATGATCGCCGGACCTTCCGAAGTGCTGATCATCGCCGATGAAACCGCCAATCCCGCATGGGTCGCTGCAGATCTTCTGGCGCAGGCCGAGCACGGGGCAGGGGCCCAGTCGGTTCTCGTGACTACCAGCCGGGCTCTCGCCGATGCTGCGGCGGCCGAAGTGGAGCGCCAACTCGCCCTGCTGCGCGCGCCGGACAATGCCCGGCAGGGCTGGGAGGAATTCGGCGCGATCATCGTCGTCCGCTCAATCGATGAGGCGGTGGAAATCGCCAACCGTTTTGCCTCCGAACATGTCGAGCTAGCCCTCGATGCCCCCCGGCCGGTGATCGGAAAAATCCGCAATGCCGGCGCGATCTTTGTCGGTCACCACACGCCGGAGGCGATCGGGGACTATGTCGGGGGTTCGAACCACGTGCTGCCGACCGCCCGGTCAGCGCGCTTTGCCTCCGGGCTCGGCGTGCTCGATTTCGTAAAGCGCACCTCGGTCCTCGAGTGCTCGCCCGGCTCGCTTGCCGAATTGGCGGATGCCACCGTCACGCTGGCCGAAACCGAAGGGCTCGAGGCGCATGGCCGCTCGGTTTCCATAAGGCTCAATCGCCAATGAAGAGGCGGCCTTTCGATCCCAAACGAGACAGGATCGTCACGGTAACGCTCGACCCCAACACCATTACTTCGGTCAATCCCGACGAGGTGCATGAATGGCGCGTAGCCATTTATGACCTCGTCGACTCCAACCGCTTCTATCCTGCGCGCGTCGAGGCGATGGGCCCCTACGCGCTGCACCTTTCGATCGTTCACAACCACATCGTGCTCGATGTGCGCCATCCTGAAACCTTCCAGCCCATCGCCGCGCACTATCTCTCGCTGACGCCATTCCGGAGCCTGATCCGGGACTATTTCCGCATCCGCGAGAGCTATTACGAAGCCATCCGCTCGGCTTCTACCTATCAGATCGAGGCAGTGGACATGGGGCGGCGGGGGCTTCACAACCAGGCGGCCCAGCTCCTCATCGAGCGGCTTGAAAACAAGCTGGTGATGGACCTCGAAACCGCACGCCGGCTGTTTACGCTCATTTGCGCCGTCCAGCCCTATGCCGCGCGGATCTACGAGGATGAGGGAAAACTGCCCACCGTGCTCTTTGTCTGCTCGATGAACTCGGTGCGTTCGCCCATCGCCGCAGCCCTTGCCCGCAAGCACTTTCCCGGGAGGCTCGTCGCCCGCTCGGCCGGTGTCCGATCGGGCAAGGCCGACCATTTCGTGTACCAGGTGATGGACGAGGTGGGGGTGGACATGTCCGTGCACACGCCCCACACCATGGACGAGTTGATGGCATCCCATTTCGACGTCATCGTCACTCTTGCCGATGACGCGAAAAAAGCTGTTGCCGAGCGCGGACTTGAGGCCGCCGTCCTCGAACACTGGCCAGTGGCGGATCCGTCCGAGGTCGAGGGTGCCCGCGAGTCAACGCTTGAGGCCTATCGCGCCCTGCGCGACGACCTCGACACGCGGCTGCGCGAGAGACTGGGCCCCATGATCGAGCATGTCGCCGCCCGTTAAAGACTGGGCCTTTCATTTACCGGCGTTTGCGTTTAGTTTGCGCGCCACATTGCGGGGCCCCGGCGCTTTTTGCGGGGCATTATCAGGAGAAAGAATGGCAAAGGAAGAAGTGCTCGAATTTCCGGGCGTTGTTACCGAATTGCTCCCGAACGCGACGTTTCGCGTAAAACTCGAGAACGAACACGAGATCATCGCCCATACAGCAGGCCGCATGCGCAAGAACCGTATTCGCGTGCTGGCTGGCGACAAGGTGCTGGTCGAAATGACGCCATACGACCTTACCAAGGGCCGCATTACCTATCGCTTCAAATAGCGCCGAAGGCCATAAACCCCGTGTCCAGACGCCCTGAACTCATCCTGGCCTCGGCATCCCCGCGCCGCCTCGCGCTGCTCAATCAGATCGGCATCGAGCCCGATCACCTGATCCCGGCCCATGTGGACGAAACGCCCGAGCGCGGCGAGCTGCCCCGCAAGCTCGCCCAACGCCTTGCCCGCGCCAAGGCCGCCGAAGTTCACAAGAAGGCAAGGCAGGCCGGAATGGCCGGCGATTCCATCGTCCTTGCCGCCGATACCGTGGTTGCGGTGGGCCGGCGCATCCTGCCCAAGGCCGAGACAATGGACGAGGCCGCCAGCTGCCTGCGTCTGCTTTCGGGGCGCGCGCACCGCGTCTTCACGGGACTTTGCGTGCTCTCGGCCGCGGGGCAGCCGCGCGAGCGTCTGGTCGATACCCGCATCCGCTTCAAGCGCCTTTCGAACAAGGAAATCGAAGCCTATCTCGCCTCCGGCGAGTGGAATGGCAAGGCAGGCGGCTACGCCATACAGGGGATTGCCGGAGCCTTCGCGGTCAAGCTGAGCGGTTCCTATAGCGCCGTCGTCGGCCTCCCCCTGTTCGAGACGGCCGGGCTCCTTGCGGGAGAAGGCTACCCGGTACACTTTAACTGGCTCAACCCGGTCAGCCTTTCGGGTGTGTGATGAACACCTCGGTAACACGGCTTAGAAAGCCCAAGCCTTGCCCCATCTGCGGCAAGCCGTCGGTTCAGAAATTCCACCCCTTCTGCTCGGCCCGCTGCGCCGATCTCGATCTTGGCCGCTGGCTCAAGGGCTCCTACGTCATCCCCGGCAGGGACGGCGCCGCCGCCGATGAAAATGCCCCGTCCTCGGACGAAGGCGAGGACGAAAACTGACTGGCCAGCCAGCGGTTTCCTTCTCCCTTTAAGGCACTTGCGGAAAAGCGGAGAAGGGCGGGAAAATTGTCATCGGAGGTGCTGGACAGGCCGGGTCCTACCCCCTATAAACCGCCCGACCAACACAAAGGCAGCTCCGCTGCCGCCCCGGATGCCCAGGTAGCTCAGTTGGTAGAGCAGCGGATTGAAAATCCGCGTGTCGGTGGTTCGATTCCGCCCCTGGGCACCATTTTTCCCCCTCCATCCGGCAGCTGATGCGCCGTTCGATACAGCAAGCGGTCTTCCGCCTCACGGCGATCTGAGTCAAAAGGACCGCCCGAAGCGGGGGCGAGGATGAGCGTTCAGCTGAAAGTCTGTCCGGTGGTCTTGAGGAGGAAGGAGGGTCGCATTGAGGTGCTGGCGTTTAAGCATCCGAGCGCTGGCAACCAGTTCGTCAAAGGAACGATCGAGCCGGGCGAGGATCCGAAGTCGGCTGCGGCGCGAGAGCTACATGAAGAGAGTGGGATCATCGCGCCGCCAGACATGGCGTTGCTGGGCCAACACCCCATCGGGCCAAAGCGGCAGACATGGTGGTTTTATGCGTGCTGGATCAACGATGCGCCTGAGACATGGCGGCATATGACGGAAGACGATCAAGGCCACACCTTTGCGTTTTTCTGGCACCCTCTGGGCCAAACCCTTGATGGGGCGTGGCACGCCATCTTTCATGAAGCGCACGACGTCATGATCAGGCATTTTGAGCGGAGCTGAGGGCCGTGGACTTTGAAATCGTCCAATATGAACCGCGGCACCGGCAGCAGATCCTTCAATTGTCGCTGAGGGCGTGGGAGCCTGTGTTCTCAGGGCTCAAACCCGCCGTCCCGGATTATGTTTACAACGCCTTCTATCCCGACGGCTGGCAACGGCGTCAGTTAGCCGACATCGATGCCTTCCTCGCCGCTGAAGGCGATCGGGTGTGGGTTGCAAAGCATCATGACGCGGTTCTGGGCTGGGTGGGATTGCGGTTTCATCCTGAGGATCGCATGGGCGAGATTTATGTTCTCGCCGTTGACCCATCGTACCAACGCCAGGGCATCGGTACCGCACTGATCGACTTCGGCGCCGTACAGATGAAGTGGAGGGGACTCGAGATTTCCATGGTCGAAACCGGAGACGACCCTGGCCACGCCAACTCTCGAGCTGCCTATGAGCGCTCTGGCTTCGAGCGGTGGCCGGTCGCGCGCTACTTCAAAAAGCTTTAGTTCCGGGTGTCTTCCGAACCGCCGGGCTCAACCCAGCAACAGCAACCATCCCGTGATGGTAAGCACCGACAGCGTGGTGGAGAGAAGGATGGTGTTGGCCGCAACGTCGACGGCGCGATTGTAGTAGGTGGCAAAGATGTAGACGTTGATCCCCGCGGGCATGGCCGCCAGCAGCACGCCATAGCGGGCGATTTCGGGGTCGACGCCGAGTACGGGTACCATCAGTATCCAGGCAATCAGCGGATGGACGATCAGCTTGAGCATCGTCATCGCAAGGGCCTGTCCCCAGGTGTCGGCAAGGCGGTATTCATTGAGGGCGCCGCCGAGCCCGAACAGCGCGACGGGCATGACGGTGGACGCTAGCAGGAGCGTTACGTCATCGACCACGCCACCAAGTTCCAATCCGGCGAAGTTACCCAGAAGACCTGCCGCAATTCCAAGAAGGATGGGGTTGGTCAGCGATTTCTTGAGCCCCTGCCACAGGGCGCTCGAGATCTTGCCGCCGTCGCGTCGGGAAAGTTCCATGACGAACATGCCCACGGTCAGGATGATTGGCGCGTGCAGCCCGACGATCGAATAGACGATCGGCATGGCCTCCTCGCCATAGGCGCGCTGCACGATGGGGATGCCGATCAGCACCGTGTTCGTGAAAGTTGCAGCAAAACCGACCGAAACCGATTCCCCCGGCCGGCGGTTGAAGGCACGCCACGCGAGCAGGGACCCCACAGCGAGCATGGCGAATGCGCCGAAATAGAAGGGGCCGATGACCCCGACATTGAAGGCCGACCCTAGATCGACATCGATCATGGCGCGGAACAACAGGCACGGCGTTGCAAAGCTGTTCACATAGACGATAAGCCCGGCAACGCCCTGCGCGGGGTAAAGCCGAAGCCGTACCGCAAGATAGCCGATCGCGATCAGGGCAAAGACGGGCGCGATGACATTGAGGACGGAAAGCATTGGCAGGCCGGAGGGATCAGGGATGTCAAAAGACACTTTCCCGGCTGCAAGGTCAATCGCTTTACCCCACTAGGCTGCGTCGTAGACGGCCAGCAGGTTCGGCAGCACCGCCAGTTGCCAGTTGATCGATTCCCCCGCTTCCAGCGCCCTGCAGGCGGAATCGGCCGCGTAGATCGCCGCAAAGGCGAGAATGCGCTTGCGCTTCAGGTCGAGCTTGGCTGCAAAGGCATCGGCCATGGCGTTGATGCGCACCGGATCGGCCGCCAGCTTCGTGGCGCCCCAGGGATGAAGAAAGCTCGCCGCCACGTCCCAGGCCGGGTCACCCAGAAGGCCGATCGGCGTCCGCGCCACCCAGCCTCGTTCGGCAAGAACGATGCGGTCATGATGCACGTCTCCGTGGAGCGGGATTTCAGCGGATGGTTTGTCGAACACCGCATAGGCGATGCCGATCGAGCGCGCATAGAGATCGCGTGCCGTATCGGGCCAGAGCCGGACATCGGCGGCATGGAAATCGGCAAGATAGTCGCGCAAGGGCAGCAGTTTCTTTGGCTGATCCGGCCGCGCGACATGGAGCATGCCGACGAGATTGGCGATTGCCCCGGTCGACTGCGCATCCTTGCCCTCATTCGCCGGCTCGGACAGGAGTTTGCCCTCGCACCATTCAGTGAGAATGCACTGTTCGGACGTGCCGAAATGCCTGATGGCGCCGTCGCCGCGATACCAGTCGAGCAGCCTCCCCACGCGATCAGCTTCATCGGCATGATCGGGCTTGAAGATGCGCAGGGCGGCAAGGCTGTTGTCTTCGCGCTGGACCCTGTAGGTCCAGGCCTCGCGGGTTTCGGCGACCGGGGTGAGTTTTGAAAGGCTCCAGCGGATAGCGGCCTTGTTCAGGATGGTGTCGCTTGGTGCTGTGGCGGGTTTGGTCCCCATCTGCTGCATCGCTCCGGCTTTTGCTTGCGGAATCAGTGCTCGTAGAGACGGCCAGTGTTCCTCTTTTGCCGAACTTTGTCGATGCAAACCGGTTCCTCGGATCCTATCGGTCGAGCCATGGCATCAGGATGTGGGCATTGTGTGGCTTTCCGGCAGGCGGCGGTGCAAGGCCGGTCGAGGCGAGGTTATCGAGCTCTGTCATCCGCCGGACCGCCAGCGAAATCAGGTGATCCGCTTCCGCGTCGTAAAATCCGCCGGAGCCGAGCATCGCGCGGATCTGCTCGAGCTTGTCCTTTGCGAGAATGTAGACGGACGCCATGGTGGGCTTCCTTGTGCAGATCACCGAATCGCTGCTGCCAAGTCTAGAACCGGAGCCGGGCATTTCCGTGGTCAGGGTCCATGACGGGCCGCAATACACACATCCGCGAGCGGTTAGGCTGAACCCGGATTTAAGGGAAATGACGGTATTTGTGCAAAACTCGACAATTCTGCCAAAATTCCGCAGTTAACGTTGCGGCAAGGCCAGAGGAGCAGACTAATGGGATACAGCCGGGCCCTGTCCGGCGGCTAAGTGGGACCGAGTTCATGGGCGGAAAACTGTTCACCGGACGCCGCATCCTTCTCGTTGAAGACGAGTTCCTCATCGCCCTCGAAATCGCCGATGCGCTCGCCGCCGCAGGTGCCGAAGTCTCGGGACCTCACGGGACCTTGGCCGATGCCGAAAGGGCGGCATCGCTGGAAGCGGTCGAACTTGCCATTCTCGACATCGACCTCAGGGGCGAGGAGGTGTTCCCTGCCGCACACCTGCTTCGCAAACGCGGCATCCCCTTCATATTCTATACCGGTCAACCGGAACGCGACGTGCTTGCTGCCGAATTTCCCGAGGTGCCGGAATGCGTCAAGCCGTGCGATCCTTCGGCGATCCTTCGTGAACTCCTGCGCCTTTTGCAGCTCGCGGCCTAATCGTTTTTCTTGTTCGGCAGGTTCTTGCGTTGGGTCGATGCGAGATCCTCGAGTTCCTTCTCGGACATCGATTTGACCATATCGCGCGAGGCGCCCTTGAGCTTGGATTTCGGCATGTCGCCGCGTTTGGCCGACAGCGCGGCTCCGGCCGCCTTCTGCTGAGCTTTCGACTGTGCTGGCATGGGAAAGTCCTTTCCTGGCTTTCCCCGGAAACGGCCTTCACTCTTCCCGCGTTCCCTCCTCGTCGAGCGACCGCCGGGTCTTGGAATGCAATATGCGCTTTTCAAAAGCGCCCAGGATGACCGTCACCAGCAACACAAAGACCGCCCCGATCACTGCGACCGCATAAAAGCCCGATCCGCACGCGACGCCTATGGCGCCGGCCATCCACATTCCCGCACCGGTTGTAAGGCCCCTTATGTTGCTGCCCGAGCGGATTATCGTGCCGGCAGCAAGAAAGGCAACGCCGGCCGTGACAGCCTCGATGATACGGAGCGGATCGAGCCGGGCGATATCGGCATTGATCTCGCGCATCTCGTGATAGATTTCGTAGGTCATGATCGTGAAGGCCGCCGCGGCAATGGCCGTCAGCATGTGGGTCCGCAGGCCCGCCGGCCGGTGCCTGATCTCCCGCTCGAACCCGATGATCGCGCCGAGCAGGCCGGCGATCACGAGCCGGACCACGATCGCCGAAAGGGGCAGGTTGGTGGCGTTTGCGCCGAGAATGTCGATTGAGGGCATTGTCCCAGATGCACCGCTGCGTTGTAGCTTCCAACGCACCTGAGGCCCCTGCCGTTCCGGCGATCGGCCCTAAAGGGGCCAGAAGACCGGTATCAGGACCATGGCGAGGGCGAAGACGACCACGTTCATGACCGCGCCGAGCTTGACGAAGTCAAAAAACATATAGCCACCCGCGCTGTAGACGAGTGTGTTGGTCTGGTAGCCGATGGGCGTAAGGAAGCTCGCGCTGGCAGCGAACATCACCGCGACGACGAAGGGCCGCGGATCGACACCGAGGCTCAGCGCCAGCCCGATGGCGATCGGGGTGACGATCACGGCGACCGCATTGTTGGTGACGATCTCGGTGAGGAACGATGAGAGCAGATAGATAAGGCCGAGCGCAAAGAGCGGGGAAACGAGCATCAGATGAGGCGCGATGGACCCCACGACCAGTTCCACGAGCCCCACATTCTCCATCGCCACACCGATCGCCAGCATGGCGATGATCAGGCCCAGAATGCGCCAGTCCACCGCCTGGACTGCCTCATCCACCTCGACGCAGCGCGTCACCAGCACGACCGCCGCGCCGATGACCGCCATGCCCGCAATGGGCATGAGCCCCAGCGCCGATCCCACCACGACAGCGAACATAACCCCGATTGCGAGGGGCGCTTTTGCGCGCCGGAATCCGCGTTCGGCGGGCTCGGAGACATTGACGAGGTCGTAATCCTCGACCATGCGCCGCATGTCGTCGGGGCTGCCTTCGATCAGAAGTGTGTCGCCCACCTCGAGCGGTGTTGTTTCGAAACGCTCGGCAAGATTGGCGCCGCGCCGGTGCAGCGCGATCGGATAGACGCCATAGCGGCGGCGCAGGCGCAGATGGCGCAGCGTCTTGCCGATAATGCCGGCGGTAGGACCGATCAGCACTTCCACCACGGCTGAATCGCGGGCGCCAAGCGCCTGCATGTGCTCGATCTCGGGCACGGTAAGGTCGCCCTCTTCCTTCATTGAAAGAAGTTCGGCAACGGAGGTGCGAAGCACGACGATGTCGCCCGGCTGAAGGACGACGTCGGACATGTGCCGCCGCAGGGAAAAGGTCGCGCGCAGCACGTCGATCAGTTGCCGGTCGGGTCGGTTGAAGGCGCTGACCTCGCTCGCCTTCTTGCCCACGTGGGGCGAGTTGTCCTCGATCACCGCTTCGAGGACGAATTTCCGGTTGGTCTCGGAAACCGAGAGTGAGGAAACGGTGGGGCGGTCGGGCAGGAGCCCGCGGAACAGGAGCATGGCAAGAATGCCAGCAATTGCGACAGCAATGCCAAGTGGGGCAATCTCGAAGATGTGGAACGGTTCAAGCCCGTTCTGCCGGGCAACGCTATCGACAAGAATATTGGTCGAAGTACCGATCAGCGTGCAGGTGCCGCCCAGAATGGCGGCAAAGGAGACAGGAATGAGGAGCTTTGAGGCCGAGGCATCCATTTCGCGCGCCATGGCCACCGCCACCGGGATCATCAGCATCACAAGCGGCGTGTTGTTCATAAAGGCCGACATCACGGCAATGGCAATGAGAAAGAGCAGCATGGTGCGGAAAGGATGTTCCTTCGCCCCGCCGGTCACCCAGCGCGCAAACGCTTCGAGCGCGCCGGTACGCACCAGCGCTGCGGAGATGACGAACATGCCTGCAATCGTTGCCGGAGCGGAATTGGACATCACGCCCAGAAGATCATCGACCGTGATGATGCCGACGATCAGCAGCGCTGCCACAGCAACTGCGGCGCTCACCTCGGGCGATCGCCATTCGCGCGCAAATGCTACAAAAAGGACCGCGACCACCGCAGCCACGATCGGCGCGCCAAAAGGCTCGACAAAGCTAGCGATCAACTCCGCCCTCCGGTCAGTGCGCGGCGATCTTATGGCAAGCACCGGGCCGAATGAAAGCATGGCATGCTAGAGTTTGGCGCATTTGTGAAAATTGCAGGCGGAGCCAACCGCAAACTCAACGCAAAATATGCTTGCCATCGATTTGTCGCTAAAGGCGTGGCAGGCGGGTGAAGCGCTTGACGGGCACCGGACAGCGTGTCGGAGTGATGCCGATAGATCAGGAGGTCATGTGGTGAAGCCTGCAATACTGATAACCCACCCGCTTTATCCCACGGCACTGGAGGCCATTGAGGCCAAATTCGACGCAGTTCGGCTGTTCGATGCCGCGGATCCAGCCGCCGTGATCAGGCAGGTGGGGGCAAAAGTGCGGGGTGTTGCGGGCGGCTACGTCAATGCCGAACTCATGGCAGGCCTGCCCAGCCTCGAGATCATCGCCAATTTCGGCGTCGGGTATGATTCGGTGGATACAGAAGCGGCGCGGGCGCGCGGGGTAATTGTCACCAATACCCCCGATTGTCTCAACGATTCGGTGGCCGAACTCGGCATCGGCCTCATGCTGGCGCTGGCCCGGAAAATCCCGCAAGCGGACCGCTATGTGCGGGAGGGCAATTGGGCGAGCGCCGGCTATCCGCTCACCGGTGAGCTCAATGGCAAAACCATCGGGATTCTTGGCCTTGGCAGGATCGGCAGGGAAATCGCCTGGCGCGCGCAGGCGATGAAGATGCGGGTGATCTATCATGGTCGACGCAGACAGGACGACCAGCCCTTCATCTATTACGACAACCTCGCGCATATGGCGCGCGACGCGGACTGGCTGATGGTCATCGCGCCGGGCGGGGCGGGGACCAGGGGTATCGTTTCGCGGGAGGTGCTCGAGGCGCTTGGGCCGGAGGGCGCCATCGTGAATCTCGGCCGCGGGAGCCTGCTCGATGAACCGGCGATGCTCGAGCATCTGGAATCAGGCAGGCTAGGCGGTGCGGCGCTCGATGTATTTGTCGACGAGCCCCGTGTTGACCCGCGCTTTTTCACCCTCGAAAATGTCGTCCTCTCGCCCCACCAGGGGAGCGCGACGCATCAGACGCGGCGCAAGATGGGAATGATGGTGGTGCGCAATCTTGAGGCGCATTTCGCAGGCGAGCCGCCTCCCAATCGGGTTGTCTAGCACCGCGTCTTCTGGCTCTGGCTGTCCTATGCGATCCTGAGCGTCGTGTCGGGATCGAAATAGCATATGCTCGAGGTGTCGACCCGTAGCGGGACCATCTCGCCGGGCTGTATCCTGGCTTTGCCCGACAACCGGGCCATCAGTTTTTCTCCGCCCAGTATAAAACTCGCAAAAGTGTCCGAGCCCGCGTTCTCGGTCAATCCTGCGATCAGAGCGATATCGCCGTCACCTTCAGCGATATCGAAGGCTTCAGGCCGCAGACCGGCAACAACCGGCTTTCCGTGATAACGAGCTAGTGCGGTGGGGCCGGTGGTGGCGTGGATTGAGGCGGCAGCCTCCCCGCTGCCGAAGGTGATCTTCACCCCGCTCCCCGAAGGCGCGACCGTGGCCCCGATGAGGTTCATTGGCGGGGAGCCCATGAAGTCGGCGACGAACATATTGGCCGGACGTTCATAGATTTCGATCGGCGTGTCGTGCTGCTGGATGACCCCGTCCTTGAGCACCACGATGCGGGTGCCGAGCGTCATCGCTTCGATCTGGTCGTGTGTCACATAGACGATGGACGCATTGAGGCGCTGGTGGAGCGCCTTGATCTCGGCGCGCATCTCGACCCTGAGCTTCGCATCGAGATTGGAGAGCGGCTCATCGAACAGAAACAGGGCCGGTTCACGCACCAGCGCACGGCCCATGGCAACACGCTGACGCTGGCCGCCCGAGAGATGGGCAGGCTTGCGGTCGAGCAGGTGTTCGATCTGCAATAGCCGCGCCACCTCTGCGACCCTGCGCTTTTGCTCGGCCCGCCCGACGCGCCGGATCTTCATGCCGAAGGCGATGTTCTCGGCAACGCTCATGGTGGGATAGAGCGCGTAGGATTGAAACACCATAGCGATGTTCCGATCGCGCGGCGGCACCTGGGTCACATCGCGGCCATCGATCGCAATGGTCCCGCCGCTCGTCTCCTCGAGCCCGGCGATGCAGTTCAGCAGCGTGGATTTTCCGCAGCCCGAGGGGCCGACGAGCACGAGGAAATCGCCTGGCGCCATCTCGAGCGAAATGTTCTTGAGCACTTCGACCGTCCCGAAACGCTTCTCCAGGGCATTGATCGAGAGAACCGATGCGCCCGGCGTGGGCTGTGGCGCTGCAGCTACCATGATTGTCCTCCGGCTTGCGGTGCAGCCCCGGTCGAACCGCGCACGATGAGATCAACCGCAGCCGTCTTTTGGAGGCTCCGCGGGTCGGCGCCGTTGATCCGCTTGTAGATCATCTCGGCCAGCGCAAAGCCCGCCTCGCGTATGGGCGCGCGCGTGACAGTAAGCGGGGGCGAGAAATTTTCTGCCCTCAAATGAGGCAGAACGTCGTCATGGGCGATGATCGAGATGTCCTTGCCGACCTCAAGGCTTGCCCCGGCCGCAGCTCGGAAGACGCCAAGCGCCAGAAGCGTCGAGGAACACAAAAAGGCTGTGGGGGCAGGGGCGTCTTGTGCTGCCAGCCACTCGGCAGCCCGCTGATAGCCGGCGTCCTCGCTCATGTCCGAATGGCTGACGAAGCTATCGGGAACTCGAATGCCGTTCGCCCCCAACACCGCCTGGAAGGCTGCCTCCCGCTGCAAGGTGAAGGCAAGCCCGCTCGCGCCATTGAGAAAGGCGATGCGGCGATGCCCGAGAGCAACGAGCAGTTCAGTGGCACGCGTGAAGGCCCCGTGATTGTCGATGTCGAAATAGCTGTAGGCGACGTTTTCCCCGACCCTGCCATGCACGACGAATGGGAACCCCTTTTCGGTCAGCATGGCGATGCGGGGGTCGTCCGCTTCGGGCGCGGAAACCACAAGGCCGTCAATCGAACCCGATGCGATCAGCCGCTCATAGGTCGAAATCTGTGCGCCCGGCGGCGCGTGACGCAGGATGAGATCGATTTCTCTTTCCGCAAGCCCCATGCTCAGCCCGGCTAGATATTCAACAAAATGCGGATCGACCAGCAGGTTGCGGGCGGCGCGAAAGATGATTCCCACCATGCCCGATTTGCCCGTTGCGAGCTTTTTGGCGGTGGAGTTGGGCCGGTAGTTGAGTTCTTCGGCGGCGGCGATCACCCGGGCCCGCGTCTTTTCCCCGACCTCCGGAAAGCCGTTGAGGGCACGGCTTACCGTTGCAGGCGATAGACCGAGACGGCCGGCGAGTTCGCGCAATGTCGTCACCCGAGCCTCCCATCCCAAGTGAAATTCGCGCGGCCGGAACCCGATCCCGCAGCCGCGCATTGAGTGGAATTTAAACCGGTTTGGAAAATCGCTGTCAAGCGGATGAAAAGAGGTGAACGGAAGAGGGCAGGCGCGGATATTCCGAGAGATTTGGGAGTTGACACAAATTTCAAACCGGTTTGAATATCGCGCAAGAGACGACCGTCCATCAATAGTTTCCGGGGAGGGAGTTCATGGCCGAATGGTGGCGCGGCGGGGTGATCTATCAAATCTACCCGCGCTCATTTCAGGACAGCAATGGCGATGGGGTCGGCGATCTTAGGGGCATTATCTCGCGGCTCGAACATGTGGCCAGCCTTGGGGTTGATGCGGTCTGGCTTTCTCCGATCTTCACCTCGCCCATGGCCGATATGGGCTATGACGTCTCCAACTACACCGACATCGATCCCTTGTTCGGCGATCTCGCCGACTTCGATGCTCTGGTCGACAAGGCGCACGAGCTGGGACTCAAGGTCATCATCGATCAGGTCCTGAGCCACACCTCGGACAAGCACCCATGGTTCCAGGAATCCAAAAAGTCCCGCACCAATCCTCGCGCCGACTGGTATGTCTGGGCCGATCCCAATGACGATGGCACGCCGCCCAACAACTGGCCTTCGGTCTTCGGCGGGCCGGCATGGGAGTGGAACGGCGCGCGCGGGCAATATTACCTGCACAATTTCCTGATCAGTCAGCCGGACCTCAACTTCCACAATCCCGAAGTTCAGGATGCCATGCTCGATGTCATGCGCTTCTGGCTCGACCGTGGCGTCGACGGTTTCCGTTTCGACACGGTCAATTACTATTTCCACGATCAGGATCTGCGGAACAATCCCCCGGCCCCACGCGAGAAAGAGACGCCGCTCGAGGTCAATCCCTACGGGATGCAACTGCATCTCTATTCGAAGAACCGGCCGGAGAATATCGATTTTCTGAAGCGCGTCCGCGCCCTGCTCAATGAATATCCGGGTACGGCAACCGTGGGCGAGGTGGGCGAAGCGCACCGGGCAATCGAGATCATGGCGGCCTATACGGCCGGCGATGACCTTTTGCACATGTGCTACTCCTTCGACATGCTCGGCCCGCAATTCGCGCCCGCCCATTTCCGCTCCCGTGTCGAAAAATTCTTCAAAGGGGCGCCGGACGGCTGGCCGTGCTGGAGCTTCTCCAACCACGATGTCGTGCGCCATATCTCGCGCTGGGAAGCTCACGCCGTCACGCCCGAAACGTTCGGGCGGCTTTCCATCGCCCTGCTGCTTTCGCTCCGCGGTTCGGTCTGCATCTATCAGGGCGAGGAACTGGGCCTGCCTGAAGCCGAGCTCGAATATTCCGAGCTGACGGACCCGCCGGGCCTGCGCTTCTGGCCCGACATCAAGGGCCGCGACGGTTGCCGCACGCCCATGCCCTGGACTGGCGAAGCCAATGGCGGGTTCTCGGACGTGCGACCCTGGCTTCCGGTCAAAGCTCCGCATATCAAGCGTAACGTTATGGCGCTGGAGGCAGATGCAAAATCGCTTCTCCACTATTACCGGCAGATTCTCGCTTATCGCAAAGCGCACCCTGCGCTTGTCGATGGCGAAATCCATTTCTACGACCTGCCCGAGCCGGTCCTGGCCTTCGCGCGGACCGGCGGAAACAACGGACTGGTCTGCATATTCAACCTGTCGACAAAGCCGCAGAACCTGGCGCTTGAAGGCCTGCCCTCATCTGCTGCGCTTGCCCCCGTTTCGAACGGTGCGGCACTGGAGGCAAAGGCGCTCAAACTCGGTGGCAACGGTTTTGCCTATATCGAATGTGGCGCGGGGCTCGACCCCCAAGCCATCTCGGCCAAACCCGTAAAGGGGTAGCCGCAAACGGAACGCTGCCGGAACTGAACCGGTGGCGCACACAGCGTGTCAAGGGAGGACACATTATGAAAAGGGCATTCAGCCTTACCGCCGCACTCGGCATCCTCGCGGCCTCGACCTCGATGGCTCCGGCCTTCGAGGACGGCGCAATCGTCATCTGGCAGGATGACCGGGCGCCCGATCTTCTGACCGAGATCGGCGAGCAGTTCGAAGCCGATCTCGGCATTCGCGTGATCGTCGAGAACGTCGATCCACTTACCGACCGGTTCCAACAGGCTGCCGCGACCGGCGATGGCCCCGATATCGTCATGTGGGCCCACGACCGCTTTGGCGAATGGGCCGCCGGCGGGTTGATCGCGCCAGTTACGCCCAGCGCTTCGGTTGTCGAAGGCACTCTGCCCAGCGCCTGGGAGGCTGTGAATTTCGACGGCCGCACCTGGGGCTATCCCGTGGCGGTCGAGGCCATCGGGCTCATCTACAACCGTGATCTCGTCGATACGCCACCGGAAAGCTTCGAGGAGATCATGGAGATGGAACTCCCCGAAGGCGTCACACCCATCATGTGGGCCTACAACGACACCTATTTCACCTTCCCCATGATGATGGCCAATGGCGGCTACGCCTTCCAGATGAAGGACGGCGCCTATGACCCCACCGACACCGGCGTCAACAATGAAGGTGCCATTCAGGGCGGCCAGATGCTGGCCCAGCTTATCGAGAGCGGAACCATGCCCCAGGGCGTGGACTATGGTGTGATGGAAGGCGCCTTCGTCAACGGCGAAGTGGCCATGATCATCAATGGACCCTGGTCATGGGCAGGCTATGAAGAGGCCGGTATCGACATTGGCGTGGCGCCGCTGCCCAGCGTCGGGGGCTCGCCGTCGCGTCCGTTCCTTGGCGTGCAGGCCCTGGCACTCAACGCCGCCTCGCCCAATCAGGACCTCGCGGTGGAGTTCATCGAGAACTATCTGCTGACCGACGAGAACATCCAGCTCTGGAACCAGAATGGCGCACTGGGCGTGCCCACCGACACCTCCGTCGGCGCCGCAGAGGATGACGACAAGATTGTCCAGACTCTCGCCAATGCGGAAGTCGGTGTGCCTATGCCGTCCATCCCCGAAATGGGCGCGTTCTGGTCGGCCATGGAGCCGGCGCTTGGCAACATCACCTCGGGCGCGACCTCGGTCGAGCAGGCGCTGAACGACGCGGCTGCCCGCATTCTGGGAGAATAACACGTTCCGCCGGGGCGGCTATGCCGCCCCGGACTGCTTCGAGGGGAGAGGCCTGGCCATGACGATCGCGATGGAGGTGCAGGCGCGAGGATTGGCCTGGCGCGATGCCGTGGCAAAGGGGCTGGTGGGGTTGGCTGCGCTCCTCATCCTCTATGTCGCCTGGATCATGTACGATGTCGGACAGTTCCTGTTCGGCGCGTGCCTCGTGGTAGTCGCGGCGGGTTTTTTCGCCATTTACGGGTTCCGCCGCTATTATTTCGCGCGCTTCATCTTCCCCGGCGCGGCAGCGGTGCTGCTGTTCGTCGCCTTCCCCGTCGTCTATACGATCTATCTCGGGTTCACGAACTACTCGTCATTCAACCTCCTGACTTTCGACCGGGCGCAGGAGGTTCTGCTTTCGAGCCGAATCATCGACGAGGACACCCGCCGCCCCTTTGCTTTGGTGCCTGACGGCGACCAGTACAGGGTGTTCCTGCCGCAAGGTGAAGGCGGCTTCCTCTCCGAACCTGCCGCGCTCCGGGGTGAGCCGGCGACGCTCGATGCCGAACCGGTGGCTGAGCCGCCAGCAGAAGTGCTCGAAATGCGCGACGTCGTCGCCCTGCGCAACGCGCTTTCGCAGATCGAAGTGGAACTGCCGGGGGATACGGTGCTTCGGCCCTCGGGCCTGCGCGAGTTCGCTTTTGTCGAACCGGAATATGAACTGGTCGAGGATGATCGTCTGCGCAACACCCAGACCGGCGAAATCCTGACCCCCGACCACAGCACCGGATTTTACGTGCGCGAGGATGGCACGCGAGTGACGCCGGGGTGGCGCGTCTTTGTCGGCGCGGCCAATTTCGAGCGCATCGCGCGTTCCCAAGGCATACGCGGCCCGCTTTTCGGGATCTTTCTGTGGACCGTCACCTTCGCTGTCGCCTCCACGGCCCTGTGCTTTGCCGTCGGGCTGCTGCTCGCCACGATCCTGCAATGGGAGCACATGCGCTTCCGCTCGTTTTATCGAATCCTGCTCATCCTGCCCTATGCGGTTCCCGCCTTTATTTCGATCCTGGTGTTCCGCGGGCTCTTCAACCAGAATTTCGGCGAGATCAACCTGATCCTCAATGCGCTGTTCGGCATCCGCCCCCCCTGGTTCACCGACGGCACGATGGCGCGCATCATGCTGCTCATTGTCAATGTCTGGCTGGGCTATCCCTATATGATGCTGCTCGCCATGGGCTTCCTGCAGTCCGTGCCCCAGGAACAGAAAAAGGCGGCGATCCTCGAGGGCGCCAGCGCGCTGCGGGTGTTCTTCACCATCACCCTGCCGCAGATCCTGCCGCCCTTTGTTCCCCTACTGCTGGCGACCTTTGCCTTCAACTTCAACAACATCGTGCTGATCCTGCTGCTGACGACTGGCGGACCCGACATCCCCGGCACCATTATTCCTGCGGGGCAGACCGATATCCTGGGCTCGTTTACTTTCCGCATGGCATTCATGGATTCGGGCCAGCAGTTTGGACTGGCCGGCGCCATTACACTGATCATCTTCCTCGTGGTGACGGTGATCGCCTATGCCAATTTCATCGCCATGCGCCGTGCGGCTGGAAGGATCTGAGCCATGATCGTTGAGAACAGGCGCTCATTGCTGGTCCGCAAGATCGCGGCACACACCTTCCTCATCGGCTTTATCGCACTCATCATGTTTCCCTTCCTGATGGTGCTCTCGATCTCTTTCCGGCCGGGAAATTTCTCGGTCGGAACGCTCATCCCCTCCAACCCCACCCTCGAACACTGGTATCTCGCCTTCGGGCTGGACTTCACGCGGCCCGACGGAACGGTGGTGCGTCCGCCCTATCCGGTGCTGCTGTGGATGTGGAATTCGGTCAAGCTCGGCCTCGTATCGGCTGCCGGCGCGCTGGCCATCGCTACCATCTCCGCCTATGCACTGAGCCGGATCAAGTTCAGGGGACGCACGGGCTTTCTCGATTCCCTGCTCATCATCCAGATGTTCCCCACCACACTGGCGCTCGTGGCGCTCTATGCCATTTTCGATTCCATGGGCGACATCTCCCGGATCATCGGCATCGACAGCCATGTGTCGCTGGTGCTGGTCTATCTCTCCGGCGTCACCATGCACATTTGGACGATCAAGGGTTATTTCGACAGCGTCGACCCGGCACTCGACAAGGCTGCCGCGATTGACGGCGCCACGCCCTGGCAGACCTTCCGCTTCGTCTTCCTGCCGCTGGCCATCCCGATCATGTCTGTAGTCTTCGTGCTGGTCTTCATCGGCGTGGTCAACGACTATCCGATCGCGTCCATCCTGCTGCGTTCGGAAGAGAACCTGACCCTCGCCACCGGCTCGCGGTATTATCTAAGCGAATTCGAATACCGCTGGGGCGATTTTGCCGCCGCCGCCATTCTCTCTGGGATACCGATCACCGTCGTCTTTCTCATCGCCCAGCGCTATCTCGTGTCGGGCCTGTCCGAAGGTGCGGTCAAGGGCTGATCGTTACGGAACACCATCGCCACAACTGGAATGGCAAAAGTCAGAAGTAGCAGCCGGAAGACGTGGTGGGCCGCTATGAACGCGGTGTCGTATCCGAGCGCAATGCCTAGCGCCCCCATGCTTTCAAGCCCGCCCGGCGAGAGACCCAGCCAGAGCTGCCCGAATGGCATGTCCACAAAAAAGGATGTGACATAGGCGGTGAGCGTCACGACGCCGACGGCAATGGCCGTCGATCCCAATCCGCCCGCCAGCGCGCGGGAAATGTCGGCGCGCGAGATGCCCGTAAAGCGCGATCCGATCAGAGCGCCCATCCCGATAAAGGTGGCCTCGACCAGCGGCTGGGGCAGCGCGCCGGGGAAAAGTCCGGCAAGCTTGAGCGTCGTCGCGACAGCCATTGACCCAAGAACATAGCCTGCGGGAATTTTCAAACGCGCAAAAACCCATCCCGTCGCCGCGCAGGCCAGCGCCGCCATGAGCAGGGTGGTGAGCTCCATCGGCTCTTCGGACACTCCTGGATCGAAGCCGCCGACCGGAAGAAAGAGCGCGCCTATGGGCGCACAAAGGGTGAGCAGCGCAACGCGCAGCACCTGGATGACAACGATCTGGCGCGGGTCTCCGGTCCCGGCCGCCGCCAGCGCGACCACAAAGGAAAGATGGCCAGGAAAGGAGCTGAGATAGGCAGTGCCCTTGTCGAGCCTGAAGATATAAGCCAGAAACAGCCCGCAGCCGCCGACGATGACGATGAGTTCGATCACCAGCGCAGTGAGTGTAATCGGCCATTGCCCCAAAAGCTGGAGCGTGTCGGGAGCAACGCTGGCGCCCATCGAGAGCCCGACGCAGACAAAGAGCACATTCCGCACACCGTCTGGTACCACCGCCTTGAAGCCTGCGGCAATGCTCGCCGTCACCGCAATGGCCCCGCCCATAAGCGTCGCTCCCGCGATGCCTGTGAAGCCCATGAGGTAAGCGCCGATAGCGGAAATGGCGAATGTCGCCAGCGTGCGCAGAGCCCTGTTCATCACGGGCGCCTGCTACACCGGAAGCGCTTTTTCGGCGAGCCGGGCCCAGAAACTCACACCATAGGGAATGGCTTCGTCATCGAAATCATAGGTGTCGGTGTGGAGGTCCGAACTCTCGCCATTGCCGATGAAGATATAGGCCCCTGGCCTTGCATTGAGCATATAGGCAAAGTCCTCGCCGCCCATTGTAGCATCGACATTGGGGTTCACATTGGCGTCCCCAGCGATCTCACGTGCAACGGAGATCGCGAATTCCGTCTGGGCGGGGGCGTTGACCGTTACGGGATATCCACGCCGGTAGGTAACGGATGCGCTGGCGCCGAAGGCCTCGGCCAATTGCGGCACCAGCCGCTTCATGCCCTCTTCCATCTGCGTGCGGACATCCTCGTCGAGCGTCCGTACCGTGCCGGTAAGGCGCGATGTCCGCGGGATGACATTATGTGCTGTTCCGGCATTGACGGTCGTCACTGAAAGCACGGCCTGGCGGATCGGGTTGACGTTACGCGATACCAGCGTCTGCAACCCGGTGATGATATGCGCGGAGACAATGACCGGATCGACTGCCAGATGCGGCATGGCCGCGTGGCCGCCATGACCTTCGATATCGATGATGAACTCGTCGGTCCCCGCCATTATGCCGCCTTCGCGGATGGCGAACTGGCCGAGCGGAATGCCCGGCATGTTGTGCATGCCGTAGACTTCGGAGATGGAGAACCGCTCCATGATCCCGTCCTCGACCATCTCGCGTCCGCCACCGCCGCCCTCTTCGGCGGGCTGGAAGATGACCGCGACGGTGCCATCGAAATTGCGCGTCTCGGCGAGATAGCGCGCCGCGCCGAGCAGCATGGCGGTGTGTCCGTCATGGCCGCAGGCATGCATGAGGCCCGGATTGGCCGAGGCATAGGGTTTGCCGGTCGCCTCTGTGATTGGCAGGGCATCCATGTCGGCGCGAAGGCCGATCGTCTTCCCGCTTGCATTCGTCTTGCCCCGGATGATGCCCACGACGCCCGTACGGCCCAGCCCCGTCACCACCTCGTCAACGCCGAACGATCTGAGCTTTTCAGCAACGACGCCGGCCGTGCGATGCACCTCGAACAGCAACTCGGGATGGGTATGAAGATCGCGGCGCCATGCGGCGATATCGGCCTGAAACTCGGCGATGCGGTTGATGATGGGCATGGAAAAACCTGAAAGGATGGTCCAGAAAGGGCGTCGTCGTGAAAGTGAGTACCACTATTCGAACCGGCGACACGACAAAACCGAAATCTTCAAACCGCACTTTCTGCCCGCTTGAGGCGCGCGTCAATGGCCTGAAGCGGGGTTTAGATCGGGACCGTTGGAGAAGCATGAATTCCGAGCACCCCCTTGTCATCGATTTCGTCGGCGGCGCCGTCGGCTACCGGCTGCGGCAGGGCGAGGGTAGGGGGCAGGCGCTGCCGAAGGCCGCAGGTATGGCGAGGGGAGCGACGCCGTTCATCGTCGACGCGACTGCGGGGATGGGCCGCGATGCCTTTCTGCTTGCCTCGCTCGGCGCAAGGGTGACGCTGATCGAGCGGAGCCCGGAGGTGCATCAGGCTCTCGCTCATGCCCTGGAGGCAGCACGATGGAGCTCGCCCGAGCTTGCCGAAATCATAGGCCGTATGACGCTCCTCCACGGCGACTCCAGGGATTTGCTTTCTGGCCTTGCTCCCGATGTCGTGCTTGTCGATCCCATGCACCCGCCGCGCGGCAAATCCGCGCTCGTCAAAAAGGAAATGCGGGTGCTGCGCGCGCTTGTCGGTGACGATCCGGACCAGCGTGAGTTGATCGAAACCGCACTTGCCGCCGCCCGTCAGCGCGTCGTCCTGAAATGGCCCTTGAGGGCGGCCCCGCTCGAAGGCTTGCGCAAACCGAGCCACCAGATCCTGGGCAAGACCACGCGCTATGACGTGTTCATGGTCTGAACGCGCCAGGAATCGACCGGCCCCGGCACGAACGCATTGCAAACCGGCGCCCGCCGACTATAAAGGCCGCGCGCCTATCTCCCCAGTTTCCCGAGAGACCAGATGTTCGAGACCCTGACCAAGGCACCACAGGACAAGATTTTTGCGCTCATGGCCGAGATTGCCACCGACGACCGGCCCGGCAAGATCGATCTCGGTATCGGCGTCTACAAGGACGATGACGGCAACACACCGATCATGAGCGCGGTCAGGAAAGCCGAAGAGCGGATTCTCGCGACATCGAAAACCAAGACCTATATCGGCGTTGCCGGAAACAAGGCCTTCTGCAACGCGATGGTCGATCTCGCCCTCGGCAGTGCCGTGCCAGCCGATCGTGTGCGCGCTGTACAGGCCCCGGGCGGCACTGGCGCGCTCTGGGTGCTGCTGACACTTTTAAAGCGCGCAAAGCCGGGTGCCACGGTCTGGATTTCCGATCCTTCATGGCCGAACCACAAGCCGATGGCCGAACAGGCCGGGTTCAGGGTTCAAAGCTATCCCTATTTCGATCCGGCAACCCGGGGGGTGCGGTTTGACGAGATGCTGGCAGCGCTCGAGCGTCTGGGGCGGGACGACATCGTCCTCCTCCATGGCTGCTGCCATAACCCGACCGGCGCCAATCTGACCCCGGCGCAGTGGGATCAGGTTGTCGCCTCGCTCGCGCGCACCGGCGCCTTTCCGCTGGTCGATCTCGCCTATCAGGGCTTTGGCGACGGGCTGGAACAGGACGCCTATGGCGCCCGCGCCGTTGCCCGGTCCGTTCCCGAATTCGTGCTGGCCACGAGTTGCTCGAAGAATTTCGGCATTTACCGTGAGCGCGTCGGTTGCGCGATCGTCGGCGGCAAGGACGCGGCCGCTGCCGATGTCGCCAATTCGCAATTGCTCAACATCATTCGTGGCGCCTATTCACAGCCGCCCGATCATGGCGCAGAAATCGTCCGCATTATCCTTGAGGACAAGGAACTGCGCGCCGAGTGGCAGGCCGAGCTCGAGGCAATGCGTCAGCGCATGGTTGGCAATCGCCAGGCGCTGGCTGACGCCATTCGCGCCCGCTCCAACAGCACCGATTTCGATTTTGTGGCTCAGCACCGCGGCATGTTCTCCCTGCTAGGGCTGGGGGTCGAAACCGTCGATCGCCTGAAGGCCAACAATGCCGTTTATATGCTCGATGACAGCCGCATCAACATTGCAGGACTTGCCGACGAGCGCATACAGAGACTGGCGGATGCAATTGTCGAAGCGACCCGCTGATATGGGAAAGAATTCCGGTCTGCCGCCTTGCGGTTGACCGGTTGATGGCCCATTTTGATGCCAGACTAAAGTATCAACCTCAAAAGGGGGGAACGAAATGAAGTTTTTTGTCGATACCGCCGAAGTCAACGAGATCCGTGAGCTCCACGAGATCGGATTGCTCGACGGCGTGACCACCAACCCCTCACTCGTCGCCAAGTCCGGCCGAGATTTCAAGGAAGTGGTCAAGGAAATCTGCCAGCTCCTGCCGGGCCTTCCGGTGTCGGCGGAAGTGGCCGCCACCGACTATGACGGCATGATGGCCGAGGCCGACGTGCTGGCAAGGATTGCAGAGAACGTCGTGGTCAAACTGCCCCTGACACTACCGGGACTCAAGGCCTGCAAGGCGCTGACCGACAAGGGCATCAAGACCAACGTTACCCTGTGCTTTTCCGCCAACCAGGCGTTGCTCGCTGCCAAGGTCGGCGCGACCTACATCTCGCCCTTCCTCGGCCGCCTCGACGACATCAATCTCGACGGCATGCAGCTCATCGAGGATATCCGCCAGATCTACGACAATTACGATTTCGACACGCAGATCCTCGCCGCTTCGATCCGGTCGGCCAACCACGTTTCCCAGGCTGCTCTGGCGGGAGCCGATGTGGCGACCATCCCGCCCGGCGTACTCAAGAAGCTGGCCGATCACCCGCTGACCGACAAGGGCCTCGATGCCTTCGTCAAGGACTGGAAGTCTACTGGCCAGTCGATTATCTGATCCCGCATGGGCGACGATGCCGCAAGGGCGGAAATAGTGAAGGCTCTGGGCACCGTAGAGGTGCCCGGTGGCGCTTCGCTGGCTGACTTCCCCGGGCTTTCCGATATCATCATCACAAAAGGCGCGGTCGCCTTCGCCATTTCGGTGACACCCGGCATGGAGGCGGCCTTTGCACCTGTGCGTACGGCCGCCGAACAGGCCGCCTCTGCCGTTGCCGGCGGACGCAAGGTGATGGTCTCCCTGACAACGGGAAAACCACCCGCGCAGGCCGCGCCGGCGGGAGCGCAAAACCGCCCGGGCCCTCCACCAAAGACACCTGTGCCCGGCATCCGCAACATACTGGCGGTCGGATCGGGCAAAGGCGGAGTGGGCAAATCGACCTGCGCCGTCAACCTCGCGCTGGCCCTTTCCGCGCTTGGACTGCGTGTGGGGATACTCGACGCCGACCTCTACGGCCCCTCGATTCCCAAGCTGCTCGGCATCGAGGGCAAGCCGGCCCTCCGCGATGACGGCATATTCCGGCCCTTTGAGGTCCATGGCCTCAAGGCCATGTCGATCGGACCGATGCTGGAGGGCAATCAGGCGGTGGTGTGGCGCGGGCCCATGGCGACTTCGGCGCTGCGGCAATTGCTGCGCGAGACCGATTGGGGCGAACTGGATATTCTGGTCGTCGATCTGCCGCCGGGCACGGGCGATATCCAGATATCACTGGTCCAGCAGGTCGAGCTTGCGGGCGCGGTCATCATCTCGACCCCGCAGGACCTCGCGCTGATCGATGCCAAAAAGGCAATCGACATGTTCGCCCGCGTGAACGTCCCGATCGCGGGTATTGTCGAGAATATGAGCTTCTTCATCGCCCCGGACACTGGCAAGCGCTACGACATTTTCGGACATGGCGGAGCGCAGCGCGCCGCCCAGGACCTGGGTCTGCCTTTCCTGGGGCAGATACCGCTCGTCATCTCCATCCGCGAAGGCTCGGACAGCGGCAACCCGGCTGTCGCCGCCGACCAAGATGGCGCCGAGGCCCAGGCTTTTCTAGAAATTGCCCGCCGGCTCAAGCCGATGCTGGCCGGGAACGCGCCCGCCTGAACCGTATCCCCGGAGGTGACAGATTGCCGCGAGTCTGTTAATTCTTGCTGTAATCGATTACAATTTCGCACCCGGGCGGAGAATTTCTCATGCTGTTCTCTCACAAGCGCGCCGACTTCGGCGAAGGCTTTGTTTTCGGCGCGGCCACGGCCGCCTATCAGATCGAGGGCGGGCAGACCGAGGGGCGCGGGTCCTCCATCTGGGATACCTTCGCCGCCACCCCTGGCAACGTCCATAATGGCGACAACGGCAAATATGCCTGCGACCATTTCAACCGCTGGCCCGAGGACCTTGACCTGCTCGCCGATGGCGGGTTCGACGCCTATCGCTTTTCCTTTGCCTGGCCGCGCATCCTGCCCGAGGGCACGGGGCAGGTGAACCAGCGCGGGCTCGACTTTTACGACCGCCTGATCGACGGCATGCTCGAGCGCGGCCTCAAGCCGTTCGGGACCCTCTACCATTGGGACCTGCCGAGCACGCTTCAGGACAAGGGTGGCTGGATGAATCGCGATATCGCCGGCTGGCTTGCCGACTATGCCGTTCTGGTTACCCGCCGCTTCGGTGACAGGCTGGCGACGACCGCGACGATCAACGAGCCCTGGTGCGTGGCCTTCCTCTCGCACATGCTCGGTATCCATGCCCCTGGCTATCGCGACGTGCGCGCCGCCGCCCGCGCCTCCCACCACGTTCTGCTTGCCCATGGCGCGGCGATCGAGGCGATGCGCGCTGTTGGCGGCAAGAATCTCGGCATCGTCCTCAATTTCGAGATCGCGCAAGGCGCGACCGCCAGGCCAGAGGACATGGCCGCGGCCAGGCTCTGGGACGGTATCTTCAATCGCTGGTATCTCGACGGCATCTTCCGTGGCAAATATCCCGCCGACGTCCTCGCTCATTTCACCCCGCACATGCCGGATGACTTCGCAAAGGACATGGCGACGATATCGACGCCCATCGACTGGCTCGGGATCAATTACTACACCCGCGGCCTTTACGAGCACGACCCCGATCGTGCCGTCTTCCCCATCCGCAAGATTGAAGGTCCGCTCGAAAAGACCGACATCGGATGGGAAATCTTCCCACAGGGGCTTGAGGACATTCTCACCCGCATTTCCGCCGATTACACCTCGATCCCGCTTTATGTCACCGAGAACGGAATGGCCGAGGTCGAAGGCGTCGATGACCCACGCCGCGTTGCCTACTACAACGACCATCTTGCGGCCGTCCTGGCAGCCAAGCGTCGCGGCGCCGATGTGCGAGGCTATTTCGGTTGGTCGCTGCTCGACAATTACGAATGGGCGGAGGGCTACCAGAAGCGGTTCGGCATGGTGCATGTGGATTACCAGACCCAGAAACGCACCCCCAAAACGTCCTACCGGGCGTTCCAGGAGCTCCTGACAGGCGCCAATCGCAAGGTGGCCTGACGCCGATGATGTTGCCGGGGCCATGCGCCAGGCATGCCGCTGTCACCGTATCTCCCGCCGCCATTCCGGCTTGGCAACATCGGGAGATTGTGCAACCTTCGACGTACCGCAAAACGTCGATACGCTGCCGCCAATCGCAGCAAAAACGTTTTGGTTGCCAAAACGTTTTGGAGGGCGTAAGCGGCTTGATGGGTGCTGCATGCAGTGCCCGAACATGTGCAATGGGAGGACTACATGCACAAAAAGACCATGCTGGCGGGTATTTCCGCCGCAGCACTCGCCTTTGCTCTTACGGCGCCCGCTTCTGCGCAGGCGGTTGACCTACCTGACCTGAGCGGCGAATCCCTTACGATTTTCGGTCCCTGGGTCGGCGGTGTCGAAATCGAATCCTTTACCGCCGTCGTTGAAGCCTTCAACGAACGTACCGGCGCCAACGCCGAATATGTCGGTTCGGACAGCCTCGAGCAGCAGATCGTCATCGACGCTCA
>CAYSBF010000001.1:0-24520 GCA_964429025.1 uncultured Pelagibacterium sp. | reverse complement strand
ACGCCGAATATGTCGGTTCGGACAGCCTCGAGCAGCAGATCGTCATCGACGCTCAGGCCGGTTCCGCCCCCGAAGTTACATTCTTCCCTCAGCCCGGCCTTGCGGCCACCATGGCGTCTCAGGGGTTCCTGACCCCGCTGCCTGAAGGGACAGAAGAATGGGTCCGCAATAACTACGCCGCCGGCGAATCCTGGGTCGATCTCGGCACCTACGCCAACGGGAACGGCGAGGAAGAGCTCTATGGCTTCTTCTATAACGTAAACCTCAAGTCGCTGGTCTGGTACGTCCCCGACAACTTCGCCGATGCCGGTTACGAAGTGCCTGAGACGATGGAAGACCTGATCGCGCTTTCAGAGCAGATCGTCGCTGATGGCGGCACGCCCTGGTGTATCGGTATCGGTTCTGACGCAGCCACCGGCTGGCCGGCCACCGACTGGGTGGAAGACCTGATGCTGCGCCTGCATGAGCCGAGTGTCTATGACCAGTGGGTCAACCACGAAATTCCGTTCGATGATCCGCAGGTGGTCGAGGCGATCGATACCTTCGGCACGTTCGTCAAAACCGACGGCTGGGCCGCAGGCGGTGCTCAGGCAGTCGGCACGACCGACTTCCGCGACAGCCCTGCCGGTCTCTTCCAGGTGCCGCCGCAGTGCTACATGCACCGTCAGGCTTCGTTCATCTCTGCGTTCTTCCCCGAAGGCACGGAGCTGGGCGTGGATGCCGACTTCTTCTACTTCCCTGGCTATGCTGAAAAGGAACTTGGTAGCCCGGTTCTTGGTGCTGGCACGCTCGCTGCTATCACCAACGACACGCCTGCTGCCCGCGCCTTCATAGACTTCCTCAAGGATCCTGAAGCGCACGAGATCTGGATGGCCACTGCCGGCTTCCTGACGCCGCATACCGGCGTCAACCTCGAGGCCTATGCCGACGATACGCTGCGCGCACAGGGCGAGATTCTGCTGGCGGCCGACACCTTCCGCTTCGACGGGTCCGATCTGATGCCTGGCGCCATCGGCGCAGGCGCCTTCTGGACCGCAATGGTCGATTTCGTGGGCGGTGCCTCGGCAGAGGACGTGGCCGCTCAGGTCGAATCGGCCTGGAACGCGCTCAACTGATCTGACAATCTGATACCGGTGCGAATACCCGCACCGGTATCCCTTGAGGATGCCCGACTGGGTGGGGGAGCACGATGGTCAATCAGATACTATACGCGATCCTGACAATCGCCGTTGGCGTCGGGCTCGCCTTTTTGTATTTCTGGGGAAGCAACTGGCTCCTCGACAAGCTTTTGTCGACCGAGGGCGTGGATGGTCCCACGTCGATACGCCGGGACAGCCTGCGCACGCGCATCCGGCCCTGGCTTTTCCTGTTTCCCGCGCTCTTCTTCCTCACCGTCTATCTTGTCTATCCCGTCTTCGAGACGGCGCGCCTCACCTTTTTTGATGGCGGCGGGCGCAATTTTGTCGGCATGTCCAACTGGATCTGGGCGCTGAACAGTCCGGCTTTCGTCCAGTCGCTGATCAACAACGCGCTCTGGCTGATCGTTGTGCCTTCGGCCGCGACCGCCTTCGGTCTTCTGGTCGCGGTGCTCGCCGACCGGCTCTGGTGGGGCAATATCGCCAAGTCGCTGGTCTTCATGCCCATGGCGATTTCCTTTGTCGGCGCATCGGTGATCTGGAAGTTCATCTATGACTATCGCGGCACGGGCGATCAGATCGGCCTGCTCAACGCCATAGTTCTCGCGTTTGGCGGCGAGCCGCAGGCTTGGATCACGCTCCCGTTCTGGAATAATTTCTTCCTCATGGTGATCCTGATCTGGATCCAGACCGGGTTTGCCATGGTCATCCTTTCGGCGGCGCTGCGTGGCATCCCCGAGGAAACCATCGAGGCGGCGCGCATCGACGGCGCCAGCGACGTGCGCATCTTTTTCGACATCATGATCCCGCAGATCCTACCGACCATCCTCGTGGTCTGGACCACGATTACCATTGTCGTGCTCAAGATCTTCGATATCGTGCTCGCCATGACGGGCGGACAGTGGAACACGCAGGTGCTCGCCAACCTCATGTACGACCAGATGTTCCGCGCCAACCATTTCGGTCACGGTTCCGTCGTGGCGCTGGTGATCATGATCGCGGTTCTGCCGGTGATGATCTGGAATATCCGCCAGGCCAGCTCGGAAGAGGGGACGCACTGATGACGACGCTCACGCAAACCCAGCCCCAGACGGCCGCCACGACACCCGGCAGCGGCATTCTCGGCAATATCCGTGTGCGCCCGGGCAAGCTGGCAGCGCATCTGGCGCTGCTGCTGCTGGTCGTCATCTGGACTATCCCGACTTTCGGGCTTCTGATCTCATCGGTCCGCGACAAGGACCAACTCGCCGTTTCGGGCTGGTGGACATCGCTCACGACTGTCGAGCGTGGTGGCGCCGGGGTTCTCGGCTCGGCCGCCGATCAGATACAGGAGAACGGCCAGTTCGTCATACGGGGCAACATTCTGGGAGAAGGCTCCAACGAGAAAATCGTTCACTTCGGCACCTCGATCAACAGCCCCGCCGAATTCCCTGCCGGGTCCACCGCCGAAATGCGGATCGGCGGGCAGATCACGGTTGAGGAGGATGGCTCTTATGTCTGGACCTCTCCCACCGCGTTCGAACACGACCGGGCGCGACTTTTCTATACCTCCGCGGTGCCCCCGCGTTTCACGCTCGAAAACTATGTCGAAGTGCTGACCGCCGCCGGCATTGGCAGGGCGTTCGTCAACTCATTCACGGTGACGGTACCTGCCACGATCATACCCATCCTGATAGCCGCTTTTGCCGCCTACGCGCTGGCCTGGATGCGGTTCCCCGGAAGGACCTTGCTCGTTGCCCTCATGGTGGGCCTCCTGGTGGTGCCGCTTCAGATGTCGCTGATCCCCCTATTGCGCATGTATAACGGCATCGCGGGGATCACGGGAGGCAGTTCCAAAACCTATCTGGGCATCTGGCTCGCGCACACCGCGTTCGGCCTGCCGCTCGCGATATATCTGCTGCGCAACTACATGGCGGGCCTGCCAAAGGAAATCATGGAAAGCGCGCGCATGGATGGCGCCAGCCACTTCCAGATTTTCGTCACCATGGTGCTGCCGCTCTCTTTCCCGGCGCTGGCTTCCTTTGCCATCTTCCAGTTCCTCTGGGTGTGGAACGACCTGCTGGTGGCAATCGTCTTCCTGGGCCAGAGCCAGGACCAACTGGTCCTCACCGGTCAGCTGCGGGCGCTGCTGGGTTCGCGCGGCGACAACTGGGAAATCCTGACATCGGGCGCGTTCATCTCAATCATCGTGCCGCTGATCGTCTTTTTCTCCCTGCAACGCTACTTCGTCCGTGGCCTGCTCGCAGGCTCGGTCAAGTGCGGATAGCTAGAAGAGTCTCCTCCCTCCTCCAGGGAAAGGCCGCCCTTCTAGGGCGGTCTTTTTTTGGAGCTTCAAAACGACAATCAGGCGAACAGCACCTTGTCGCGAATGGCTGCCGGGTCGACGCCCTCTGCGAGGTCAAACAGCGAGGGGATCATCGTCCCACTCACCTTGCCGCGGTCGCACTGACGTATGACTTCGGCGACAAGGGCCCGGCCAGCGGCGCGCAGTGAGGAGCGTACCATGGTCATGTGGGAACCCTCATTGGGCAGATGCAGATATTGCAGCTCGTCATTCATTGCGGCGATCATCACATCCTTGCCCGGTCTCTTGCCGGCCCTGTTGAGCGCGGTGAGGCCCTCAACGGCCAAAAGGATGGATGAATAGAGAAAGGCCGTGACGCCGGTTTCGCCAAGCGCCAGTTCGGTCAGATGGTAGCCCGCCTCGAACATCGGGTGCGAGCCGCGCAGATAGAGGCAGGTGTCCTGAGGCAGGCCGAGGTCGCGCAATGCATCCTCGACCGCCTTGCGCCTGGTCAGTGCATAAAGGAACCGCTCGTCGCCATTGATGAACGCAAACCGCTTGTGCCCATTGGCCAGGATGAGTCGGGTGAGGTTGTAGAAATTGCCGTAATTGTCGACATCGACCCAACCGTAGCGGTCCGCGCTTTCCTGGCGCCCATGCACCACGAACGGCACGCCCGCCTCGAGCAGGAAGCTGATCCTCGGGTCGTCGGGCTGGGGCAGATCGACGATGAAACCGTCGACGCTCCCATCGCTGACATAGCGCTCATAGACCGCCATCTGGCGTTCCGGCGTCTCGCTCGTCATGACGATGTCGTAGTGGCTAAGCCGCGCCTCGCGCAAAACCCCGGCCATGACCTCGACAAAGTGCGGATCAACGAACTTGTTGTCGTCATCGGCCTGGACCCAGGCGATGGAATGGCTACGCTTGGTCACGAGCCGCTGCGCGTTCCGGTTGGGCGTGTAACCCAGCCGCCGCGCGGCCTCGATGACCTTGCTGCGGGTCTTCTCACCCACATCGGAATACCCGTTGAGCGCCCGCGAGATCGTGGTGATGGAAAGACCGAGCTCGGCGGCCAGGTCCTTGATCGTGACCTTTCTTGCGGCATCGGCCTGCCTGCGGCCGGAACGCTCGAGTGGTCCCGCCATTACCGGTGGTTCCGGATTGTTGTGCCGTGCAGGATGGCGTTCACCTGCTCCTCCCCTCACGTGCCTTTGAAAGACACCTTGCGCCCGTCCTGCCGATAACCGTAGCGTCACAATATTGCAAGAACGACCGCAATATAGCCATTGACGCGGGATCAAACCGGCGCATATTGAGGTAAGCGCCAAAACGTTTTGGAAGCAAGCGTCCGGGCGATGGCGTCGATCGGGGGAGGGGTGAAATTTCCCATTTGGAACAGGAACGGTCCGGTCGGATCCAGCGCCGGTCTGCCGGTTGCGCGCCTACCCTGCGGCAGTGAACAATCCCATTTGGAGAGCCTGAAGGCGGAATGAGCTATTTCTCGCTTGAGTCGATGCAGGTCCTGCATCCGGCGGACGCGTCCGCAGCCAATGCCGACTGGTGGCGCGGCGCCGTCATATATCAAATCTATCCCCGGTCGTTTCAGGATCAGAACGGCGACGGAATCGGCGATCTCGTCGGCATCACTTCGCGTCTTGAATATGTTGCCGATCTGGGCGTTGATGCCATCTGGCTTTCCCCGGTCTTCACCTCGCCCATGAAGGATTTCGGCTATGACGTCGCCAATTACCGCGATGTCGACCCGATTTTCGGCACGCTAGAGGACTTCGACCGACTGGTGGAAAAGGCGCACGCGCTTGGCCTGAAGGTCATCATCGACCAGGTCATCTCGCACTCCTCGGACCGTCACCCCTGGTTCGCCGAAAGCCGTATCTCGCGCACCAACGAAAAGGCGGACTGGTATGTCTGGGCCGATCCCAAGCCCGACGGCACGCCGCCCAACAACTGGCTCTCGATCTTTGGCGGTTCGGCCTGGCAGTGGGACGGGCGGCGCATGCAGTATTATTTGCACAACTTCCTTGCTTCCCAGCCCGATCTCAACTTCCACAATCCGGCGGTGCAGGATGCGCTTCTGGCTGAGATGCGCTTCTGGCTCGAGCGGGGGGTCAACGGTTTCCGGCTCGATACCGTCAACTTCTATTTCCACTCCAAGGGGCTCGAGGACAATCCGCCCGTGCGGCCCGAAGAGTTCAACACTTCCACGGCCCCGGCGGTGAACCCCTACAACCTCCAGGATCACCGCTACGACAAAAGCCAGCCCGAAAACATTGCATTCCTCAAGCGCGTGCGGGCGCTGCTCGACGAATATCCCGGCACCACCAGCGTTGGTGAGATCGGGGACGCTCAGCACCAGTTGGAGATCATGGCCCAATACACATCGGGCGATGACATGCTCCATATGTGCTACACCTTCGACTTTCTGGGTGGCGAATATTCTGCGCGGCATTTCGCCGAAGCCATCAAGGCTATCCGCGGATCGGCGCCCGATGGCTGGATCTGCCTTGCCTTTTCCAATCACGACGTCGTCCGGCACATTTCGCGTTGGGCACCGCATGGCTATGAGGACGCGTTGGGGCGGCAGGCAGCGACATTGCTGCTTTCGATGCGCGGCTCGGTCTGCATCTTCCAGGGCGAGGAGCTGGGGCTCACCGAGGCGGAACTGGCGTTCGAGGACCTCGTCGATCCCTATGGCATCGAGTTCTGGCCTGAGTTCAAGGGCCGCGACGGCTGCCGGACGCCAATGGTCTGGCAGGCCCATGTCCATCAGGGCGGCTTTTCCGTCGCGAACAGGACCTGGCTGCCGGTTCCGGCCCAGCATCTTTCGCACGCCGTCGATCAGCAGGACAACGTCGCCAACTCCATGCTGTGTTTTTACCGGGCGATGCTGCGTTACCGCAAGGCGCATCCAGCGCTCGTTACCGGGGACATCGAAGTCCTGGACGGCACGCCGGAGAATGTTCTGGCCTTCATCCGCCATGACGGCCAGGAGACCCTGTTCTGCGCCTTCAACATGGGCCTGCAGCCCGTCGATTACGACATACCGCAGGGGCTGGCCCTGAGCGAAGCCGGTGCACCCGGCTCGGATACCGCGCTCAATGACGGGCGGTTGAGTTTCGGGCCGTTCGGGTCCTATATTGGAATGGTAAATCGGGATTAATTTCGAAAGAAGCCCGCCGGGAGGGGAAAATGGCTGACCTTAAGATTTCCAATCTCTACAAGAGATATGGCAGCGTTGAAGTCCTCAAGGACATCAACCTCGATATAAAGTCCGGCGAATTCATCGTCTTTGTAGGCCCCTCAGGCTGCGGGAAGTCGACGCTTCTGCGCACGATTTCCGGGCTCGAAACCATTACCGGCGGAACGCTCGAAATCGGCGGTCGCGTGGTGAACGAAGTCGCCCCTTCCAAGCGCGGCATCGCCATGGTCTTTCAGTCCTATGCGCTCTACCCGCATATGACGGTTTTCGACAACATGGCCTACTCCCTGAAGCTCCAGCGCGCCTCGACCGCCGAGATCAAGGAAAAGGTTGAAGCTGCGGCCGAGATGCTTCAGCTCACCCCATATCTCGAGCGCCTGCCGAAAGCGCTTTCCGGCGGTCAGCGTCAGCGCGTTGCCATCGGGCGCGCCATTGTGCGCAACCCGCAGGTATTCCTGTTCGACGAGCCGCTGTCCAACCTCGACGCCGCTCTGCGCGTCGCGACTAGGATGGAGATCGCCAAGCTCAAGGAATCCCTGCCCAACACCACCATGATCTACGTGACGCACGATCAGGTCGAGGCCATGACTCTGGCCGACCGCATCGTGGTCCTCAAGGATGGTGTGGTGATGCAGGTGGGTTCTCCCATGGAGCTCTACGACCATCCCCAGTCGCTTTTCGTTGCCGGCTTTATCGGCAGCCCCAAGATGAACTTCATGACTGGCGCCGACGCCGAGAAATACAACGCCGCAACCGTGGGTGTGCGTCCCGAGCATATGGAAATCTTGCCCAACGGCAGGGGCGTGTGGAGCGGCAAGGTCATCTATTCGGAAAATCTCGGTTCCGACAGCTATATCTACGTGGATATCGGAGCCGAAGAGGCCGTGATCGTCCGCCAGGAAGGCAAGGCCACGTACCACGCCGGCCAGACCATCAGCTTCGGCCCGCAGGGCAACCTCTTCCACCGCTTCGACGCGGAGGGAAAACCCATTACCAATGGCGTTGCGACGCCACCAAAGGCGCCTTCTAAGGCGGTTCGCCCGGCCAATGCCGCCAAGGAAGGGACGCCCGACAAGGGCGTCGTCGGCTCCTCTGGCGCAGTCGCCATGCCCGCTTCGACCAGCAAGAAGCCTGCATCAAAGGCGGCGACGCCCAAGGCCGGCACGGTCAAGACCGCTGCCGCGCGCAAGGCGCCGGCGCGCAAGGCACCGGCCAAGCCCAAGGCTTGAGCGTCATCAGTTCGTGACCGATCAGGGCCGGGCCGCGTGATGCGGTTCGGCCCTTCCTGTGCGGGCCAGAAGGATCACGGGCAGGATGCCGATCGCGACGATGATGAGCGCGGCGAGCGCGGCATCCTCATAGGTCCCGCGCGCGGCCTCGCCATAGAGCAGCGTCGCGAGCGTCTCGAAATTGAGTGGCCGGAGCAATAAAGTCGCCGACAATTCTTTCATGCAATCGACGAAGACCAGCAGCCCGGCCGCTGTCAGGGCCGTGCGGGAAAGCGGGAGGTGCACGCGAAGAAGGGCACCGGTGGCAGAATACCCGAGCGTGCGCGCCGCATAGTCGTAGGAATAGGGGATGCGGCTCAGCCCCGCCTCGATGCCCCCTGCCGAAATTGCGAGAAATCGCGCCATATAGGCATAGACCAGTGCGGCGCCTGTGCCGAGCAGCAACAGCCCCGTCGAGTAGCCGAACCAGCTGCGCATGGCGCCATCGAGCGTGCGGTCGAACCAGGCGACGGGAATGAGAATGCCGATGGCCAGAACGGTGCCGGGTACGGCATAGCCGAGCGTTGCGATACGGCTCAGGGCATTGCTCATTCGCCCCGGATAAAGGCGTGCCGCAAAGGCGACGGCAAACCCCATCACCAGAACCACCAGCGTTCCGACGGCCGAGACCGAGACGGTGTTGATCGTGGCGCGGGTGAGGGCAGGGGAGAAACCTGCAAATTCGATCCGCTTTATCGCCTGGATCAGCAGATAGAGCGCCGGCCCGAGAAAGCCGATGATGATCGGCAGCGCCCCGAGCCCCAACGCGATGAACCCTTTAAGGCCGGTGAGGCTCTGGGGCGGCATGGCGCGGGCACGTTGGGCGTTCGCCGCAAAGCGCTGATTGCGCCGGGCCCAGCGCTCAAAGACGATGAGCATGATGACCACGAACAGCATCGCCATGGCGATCTGCGCTGCACCTGGCAGGTCCGTACGCACGATCCAGGTGGTATATACTGAGGCGGTCAGCGTGCGGACCCCCAGAAACTGCGCCGCGCCAACATCGTTGAGCGCCTCCATGAGGGCGAGCGAAACCCCGACCGCGATCGCGGGGCGCGCCAGCGGCAGCGCGACGCGCCAGAAAACAGCAGATCGACCGACGCCTAAGGTGCGCGAGACTTCCACCAGATTGGCGGCCTGGGTCAGGAACATTGCTCGCGTCGTGAGGTAGACGTAAGGGTAGAGAACGAAGCCGAAGACGAGGATGGCACCCCACATCGAGCGGATGTCGGGCAGCCGCCATTCGCGCGGGCTTGAATAGCCCAGCATCCAGCGCAGCGCGCCCTGGATCGGGCCGAGCGGGCTCAGGACGTCGAGATAGGCATAAGCCATGATATAGGTCGGCACCGCCAGCGGTAGCAGCAGCGCCCATTCGAGAATGCCCCGGCCGCGGAAGCTGTAGGCGGACACGATCCAGGCCGCGCCGGTCCCAACGCAAGTCGCGACGATGCCGGTGCCGAGCAGCAATACGCCCGTGTTCCAGGTCGCCTGCGGCAGCACGTGAACGACTACATGGTTCCACAGCGCGCCCGTGTCGGCCATGGCCGTCGCAGCGATCGTTGCGACGGGCAACAGCGCAAGAGCCGCGGCGGCGGTTGCCAGCGCGGCCCATGGGTTTATCGCGATGCGCCGCCGCATGGCGCGGCCTGCCGGAATGCTTGCCATAAGGGATGTGGCGGCGGGATTGTCCCACCGCCGCCAGGATCAGTTTTCGAAGGTGTCGAAATTGACTTCGTCCACCAGCTCGCTCGCCCGTGCGCGGAAGGGCAGGATATCGGTGAGCGAGGTTTCATCGGGCTGGAGGTCGCCGAAGGCCGCGATGATCGGGTGGACCTCGGCGGTCTCGGTCACGGGATACTCGAAATTGGCTTCGGCATAGAGCTTCTGCGCCTCATCGGAGACGAGATATTCGAGCAGCTGGACAGCTTCATCGCGATTGGGAGCGTGGGCCGCAACGCCGGCACCCGAGATGTTGACCAGCGTGCCGCCATTTTCGAAGGTCGGCAGGATGACCTTCATTTCCTCGGCCCAGGCCTGCTGCTCATCGCCCCCAGCGCCAGACGTCATCAGCCCCACATAGTAGGAATTACCGATCGCAATGTCGCAAATCCCCGCGGCAATGTCGCGTGCACCGTCGCGGTCACCGCCAGCGGCAGGGCGGGCTTGATTTGCCTTGATGCCTTCGAGCCAGGAGCGGGTTTCATCCTCGCCATACTTTGCCATATAGGCGGCAAACATCGCCGTGTTGTAAGGATGCTGCCCCGAGCGAATGCAAAGCCGCCCGCGCCATTCCTCATCGTCGAGTTGCTCATAGGTAAAGCTGTCGAGATCGAGGTCCTTGGCAGCGTAAAGCACGCGTGCCCGGCCCGAGAGTGCAAACCAGTTGCCCTCGGGATCACGCAGGGCGGCAGGAACGGCGCTTTCTAGGACTTCGGATTCGACCGGCTGGGTCAGTCCCGCATCGACGAGGTCGATCAGTGCGCCGAAGTCGACGGTCATCAGGATGTCGGCCGGCGAGCTTTCGCCTTCAGCCTGAACACGCTCGATGATGCCGTCCTGGAGGAAGACGGTATTGACCGCGATGCCCGTCTCGGCCGTAAAGGCGTCGAGGATCGGCTGGATGAGCCCCGGCTCGCGAGTCGTATAGATATTAACCTCCTGGGAGAGCGCAGGAGCGGCGGCGCCGAGTGTAAGAAGGCTCGCGGTGGCGAGTGCCTTGAATGTGATGTGGCGTGTCAAGGTAGTCCCCTTTTGCAAAATGTGGTCCACCGAGCGCCCTGTGAGGAGCTATGCGCCCGACACCCGCTTAAATTCATAGTGGAGAAGAATAGTCAAGTAAGTTCGGCTCAGTTTAGAGTCGTTCTAAAGTATTGATGAAAAAGCATTATCTTGAGTGGGTCAAGCGCCGGGCAGTGCGGAACGCGCGGTTTCATCTGCGGAGAACACCATGATGTCGTGCGGGTCGATCCGCACCTGGACGACATTGCCGACGTCGAGCCCGCACCGCGCGCTGGTCCGCATGATGAGCGGATCCTCGAGCCCTGCGACCGACAGGCTCACTTCCTCGATTTCTCCCAGCAGCGTCCGGCCCGTCACCCTGGCAGCAACGCCCACCTCGTCCAGCAGCACCGACTGCGGACGCACATAGACCAGAACCGCTCCCGAACTTCCGCATGGTGCGGGGAAGCGCCCGACGGCGGTGTCCAGCCACTCGCCGGATCGGCGGGCGGGGATACGGTTGACGCGGGAGAAGAATTCGGCGGCATAGGCCGTCTGCGGGAAAGAATAGATTGCATCGCCGCTGCCGGTTTCGATCACCTTGCCCTTGTGCATGAGCACCACCTTGTCGCCCAGCGACAGAGCTTCTTCCGGGTCGTGCGTCACGATGATCGCCGTCGTGCCGAGACCGCGCAGCAATGAGACCGTTTCCTGCCGCACTGTGTCGCGCAGCCGGCGGTCGAGATTGGAAAAGGGTTCGTCCATCAAGAGGACGTGCGGCTGCGGGGCAAGCGCGCGCGCAAGCGCTACGCGCTGCTGCTCGCCGCCCGAGAGCATGTGCGGGTAGCGCTCGGCCAGCGCCTCGATCCCCAACCGCCCGATTGTCTCATCGGCACGGGCATTTGCCGCCGCTTTGCCGAGGCTCTTGAGGCCAAAAAGGATATTCTGCCGCGCCGTCAGGTGGGGGAAGAGCGCATAGTCCTGGAACATGAAGCCGACATTGCGGTCTTCGGGTTCAACGAACACGCCCGGCCCATTCACCACACGGCCTTCGATCGAGATGGTGCCGGCCTCGATATCCTCGACGCCGGCGATCGCACGCAGCAGGGTGGACTTTCCGCAGCCCGACTGCCCCACAAGACAGGCAATCTTTCCCTGCGCAAGTTCGAACGACACCGCATTCAGCGCGGTGACCGGGCCGAAGCGCTTGGAAACGCCGTTGATGGAAAGGGCAGGGCTGGCGGACATCGCGGCCTCTCGGGTTCAACTTCCCTTCAAGCCTCAACCCGGGTGTTCTTGTCAAGGCGAACCCTGGAGAGCGCCTCCAGCAAGCCTGACCAACCAAGACTTATGGCCGATTCAGCGTTTCCGTCAAACGCTGAGCCTGCCTAAAGGGCGTTTGCGCCCTGACGGGCGACAAGTGTCGCGGGGATGGTCAGGGTCATCAGCGTGCCACTGTCCTGCGTGGGATCAAGGCTCAGCGAGCAGGCATTGACGGCGACGAGTGTGCGAGTAAGGGTCAGCCCGATGCTCGAGCGCACAGGCTGCCGCGCCGTTCCATCGCGCGCCCACCCGTCGCGGAACACAACGAATTGATCGGCAAGAGCGCCGGGCGCACGAGCGGCATCGCGCACGTGCACGCTGACGGTGCCGTCATCTTCCTGCTGGGCGGAAAGCACGACCTTGCTGCCTTCGCCCGCACCGTTGATGGCACTGGCGAGCATGTTGAGCACGGCCTGTTTGAGCGTTGCCGCATCGGCACGGACCATCGGCAGGCGCTCCGAGATCGCGCTGCGCAGAAGCACGCGCTCCGCGCCCGCCTGCCCCCGCACTCTCACGAGGCAGTCGGCCAAGAGCGAGGACAGATCGATATCGGCCGGGGCGAGGTCGAGTTGACCCTCGGCCAGCCGCACGTAATCATCGAGTTCGTCGGCCAGATCCGTAATGGCCGCCCCAGCCGCATTGATGTCGCGCGCATATTCGAGATAGCGCGGATTGGAAACGGGGCCGAAGCTCTCCGAAACGATCAACTCGGAAAAGCCCACGATTGTGTTGAGCGGGCGCCGCAACTCGCGTCCGATCCGCCCCAGTGCTGCGGCCGGCAGCGCGCCATTTGCCTCGGTCACCTGGCCCTGACGCTGGTAGATGGCGCTATAGCCCGAGATGACACCAGCACGGCCGAGCGCAAAAAGACGCAGCACCGTTCCGGGCAATTTGCCATTGAGCGAAATGGACGGGCGCTCAGTTTCCGCAAACCGCGCAGGAAGGGCGAGGAAGCGGGCAAGCGCCGTTTGTTCGTCACCTGCGACCAGTTGCGAGAGCCGCTCCCCAGGGTCGGCATTGGCCGGAAGGGCCTCGGCCGCTCCGGCGGTCGCGGTGATGATGCCGATCCTGTCGGTTTCGATATAGCCTGCCCCGCTCATCGCTGCGAAGTCCGCAGCAAAGCGGCGGATTTCATCCTCGCGTCCAGCCTCGCCGTCAATGGCGCGGGCCGAGAGCATCATCGCCGGCCGACCCTGCCAGGTGACCGTGTGAAGGCGTGCGGACACCGCCACGCGCGACCCGTCGCGCCGCAGGAGCTGGCTCACAGGACCGGCAGGCTCGCTTCCCTCTGCAACGGGAATGACGGCGGCAAGACCAACGGCGCGCACCGTCGCGGCGCTGCCATAGCCGGTAAGATCGACAAGCGCGCGATTGGCGAAAAGAATGTCCTGGTCGCGGAAAATCAAAATGCCGAGAGGCAGGCGGTTGAGCACCAGCGTCTCTTCGCTGAGCGAGACGAGATTGGACCGCTGCGGGGCAGAGGGAGCACGTGGCCCGGACTCGGCGGGCCGTTCCTCGGCGTCCCGCCCGACCCGTTCGTTGAGAATACGCGCCAACTCCTCAAAATTATAGCGCGAGACCTGCTCGAGGTTCTCCTGTGGCTGGGTCGTCTCGGGTTCGGGCTCGGGTGACGCGTCCCTTCGAGAGACGGTGAGGCCTCGCCCGGTCAGCTGCCACAACCCGGCGCGGCGCGGACTGCCTTCAGCGCTCGAATCTTCGGCGAAGGCCTGTTCCTCGCGAGAGACGGCGTCGGTCTCGTCCCAGTCGCTTTCGCGCGGTGGTGAATCCGTGTCGGCCTCAAATGCCGCGGTCTCGGAACCCGGTGCATCGGGTTCAGAAATGCCAGAAAGATCGAGCTTGGCGTCCTCTTCCACCTCGTCCTCGGCAAGCGGCGCAAAAAGTTTTTCATCCTCTGCCAGCCGGTCGACCAGCGCGCCCAGACCCTGCGGGCTTATCTCCTCTTCTACCGCAGCCTCAGGTTCGTCAGGTTCACCAAGGGCAGGCATTTCAGAAACGTCCAACGCGGTTTCCGCGTCCCCGGTGGGAGCTTCCGGCTCCAGCGCAGGATGATCGGCCGCAGGACTCTCCTGGTATGGCTCCGTCTCGGGCTCGAAGGCCAGAAGTTCATCGGGGATGGGATCTGCCCCGACGACCAAAAGTGCGGGCTTTTCCTCCCCGAGAGCAAGCGGCGTGCAAACGCAGGTCGCCGACAAGGGCTTGCGACCGGCGATGAACTGCATGCGCGAAAGGATGGGACGGCCGACAAGGCCGAGCCTCAGAATGCGGCTAATCTGGCCCTTGACCGGAAGCGGCGCCTCGGGGCGCTTGAGCGCGCCATTCTTGATCCTGGCGCCGAAAAGCCCTGCCGCGCGATTGCGCCACAACAGGCGATCGCCATCGCCGGACCAGAGCCAGGCCGGCCGCAAGTCCTCGGCGAGCGCAAATATGCGCTCGGCTTGGGGCTGGCTGGTCCAGGCTTCGTCCATCGTGCGGGTTTTGCTCCGGCGTTTGGGCCGCTGACAGGTACGGCCTTTGTTCATCCTTTGTTAAATATAGCGCGGGCCACGCAGGGTCCATTGGCCAGTGACGAAGGACCGCATCCATTCGCTATAATGGTTAAAGGCAAAAAGCGCATTAATGGGGGCAAACGGCACTTGTCTTTGCGGATCAGTGGTCCTATGTTCCGCCCCGTTCCGGGTGGCTGCCGATAGCACCCGCAATATCTCGTGCCGTCGTAGCTCAGTTGGTTAGAGCGCTAGATTGTGGATCTAGAGGTCCCCCGTTCGATCCGGGGCGACGGTACCAACGCTCTCCCGGACAATCGCTGTCAGCGTGAAATCCTCAGCGCCGCAAGTTGCTGGGCGATGGACGCAAAGACCTCATTAAGCTCGGTCGGCTGCGCCGGGAAATAGGCATGTTCTGCGCTGGTGGCGCAGGTTGTCAGCATCTGGCGCACCTCGGTGGGCCGGGACGTCTGCTGCACGGCAAGGCCGATCGTATAGACTGCAATGCCGAGTGCCTTCGCGTTGCGGCAGGTTTCTAGCAGGCGCCGGTCCATCTCCATGTTGAGCTGGGTCTGCGACCAGCCTGACGCCCCGAGCCGGTTGTTGGTTGGAAAGCCATAGGCCGAATAATAGGTGGCCCAGTTCATGTTGTTGGCCGGATAGGCGGTGTTTTCGCCGTCCGTCATGACGATCAGGACTTTGGAGGTGGCTTCATCATAGGGCGCACCCTGGGTGAAGGGTTCCTCGGGCGAAAGCGTCCTCATGCCCCACGCCGTTCCTTCGTGAATATTGGTGCCGCCATCCGCCACCATGGCTTGGATATGATTGGCGACTGTCGTTGGGTTGTCCGAAAGCGGCAGGATCGCGATGGTCGGGCACAGTGCGTTGGGGCCGCTGGAGGTCGTGCCGTTGAACCCCGAGACATTGTACTTGCAGATGCGCTCCTGGAGTTGGGTGGCGGTCAGCATGGAATAGACGGTGGTCGTGACCCGTGTAGGCGTCCCTGCACCGCTCACCGATGGTCCGCTCAGGATCGGATTGCTCTGGTAGGGGCACATGCCGGAAGCCCAACCGGACCAGTTTCCATCGGTGCGCGTTTGGTAGCGGTAGGTGCCCGTATTGCAACTGCCACCGTAATAATTGCAACTCTGGGTCCGCTCCTGCCGGCACTCCATTGCCGGACAGCTGGCAGGCCTGTCGGAAATGTAGCTCCCGCTTACACCGTCCCGCGAATCCGGAACGAAGAGCGGAGTGAACAGGGTCTCGGGATTGGCAGGCGGCGTGCCGGTGGCCGGTGGTGTGTCGTTGGTGTCCAGCGGATATTGGCGCGCCACAACGCATCCGGACCAGCCATTGGGCTCGTTGTTGCTGCGCTTGAGGTTGTCGAAGAGGGCGCGGCGATCCACGCGCCCGCCGATGACCTCGAAATTGTCCTGCGACACCGGGGCGAGGCCATGCCAGTCGAGCCAATAGGTGTCGGTGTCGGCGTTGCTGGTGCCGACATTGACATACATGGTGAAGGGCACGATGCCGATGCGGACGTCCTCGACCTGCCGTGTGCCGGCTACCGGCTGGCAGTCGTTGCCGACCTCGTCATAAAACAGCGTGCGGGTCGCGCAGGCGGCCGCCTGCTTGAGGTAGGTCATGCGATTCTGCTCGAGCATTGAGCCCGAATTGTCGAGCACCATCACCACTTCGAGCGCGAGCTTTTTGCGGGTCACTTCCGAAAAAAGCCGCGCCTCAAGGGTATCGACCCCCACCAGCCTCACAAAATTCATCGGCACGCGAAGCCCGCCGGTGAGCGCGAGCGTACCTTCCTCGGTATCGATATCGATGCCGGTTACCCAAGTGGAAACGGTTCGGTCGTTGAGGCGCTCCGCCACCAGCGCCGCTGCAGCGGCCATGATCTGGTCGGGCGTGTCCGTATAAATACGCGACTGCAGCGCCAATGCCGCCGCATCGAGTGCGATCTGCGCCCGGTTCCGCTTTTCTTCGAGCGAGGTGTAATCGACTACCGCCCCGGTGAGACTCACCAGCACGACCGCCATAAGCCCGAACATCATGGCAAAGGCGCCTGCCTCGTCCCTGACGAAACGGCTCAGCAGGGATCGCACATGCAACACTTATGACACCGATGAAATTGCCCGAGAGCCGATCCTTCGGGCAAAAACCTTACTAGAGTACGACCACTTTCGTTCCAATTTGAACACGCCTGTAAAGATCGACGACATCCTCATTGGTCATGCGGATGCAGCCTGAGGATACGGACTGCCCGATGCTCCACGGCTCGTTGGTGCCGTGGATGCGGTAGAGGGTCGAGCCGAGGTAGAGCGCTCGCGCACCCATCGGATTGTTCGGCCCGCCAGGCATGAATTTGGGAAGGCCCGGCTGGCGTGCATGCATCTCTGCGGGCGGTGTCCAACTAGGCCACTCGCGCTTGTCGGTAACCCGATGTGTACCGCTCCACTCGAACCCGAAGCGAGCGACACCGATTCCATAGCGCATCGCCTTGCCGCCCGGCATGACGAGATAGAGAAAGTGCCGCCGCGTATCGACGACGATGGTGCCGGCGGATTCGCGGGTCTGGTAGTTCACGACCTGCCGCAGGAACATCGGATGCCGGACATATTGGGTCTGGTACTGGAGTTGGTGCGCGGGTGCGCTGCGCGTCAGTTCCATCCCCGGCGGGGGCCCGAACATTGCGTCGAGGAATGCCCGATTGGACGCCGCATGGGCGGGCATCACAAGAATGGCCAGTATTGCAAGAGCGGCAAGAATACGCATGGCTACAATCCCACTCAAAGGCGCAGGAAGGGCAGGCTACGCTCGCGAGCGGAAATTTTGAGTCAAATGAGATGGTTAAGGGTCTCTGGCCGGCTATGGTTGAGAGACTCTGAACGGTGATTCCCCGGGGGGCGACGGACGATGAGCGAGACAACAGACGGGGCGCCGTGCCCCTGGGCCGGCAGTGATCCCTTCTACATTGCCTATCATGATGAGGAGTGGGGACGGCCCGTCACCGACGACAAGCGGCTGTTTGAAAAGCTCTGCCTCGAGGGCTTTCAGTCCGGCCTCTCATGGATCACCATTCTGAGAAAGCGCGAGAATTTTCGCGCCGCCTTTGCGGGCTTCGACGTTGAAAAGGTAGCCGCATTCGGGGACGAGGATGTCACGAGGCTCCTGGGCGATGCCGGCATCGTACGGCATCGCGGCAAGATCGAATCCACCATCAACAACGCCCGCCGCGCGCTGGCGGTGCGCGATGAGTTCGGCTCGCTTGCTGCCTATTTCTGGCGGTTCGAGCCAAAGCCCGAGACGCGGCCTGATGACCTCTCCTGGGAAAACTTGCGCAAGATAGCCCAGACCGACGCCTCAAAAGCGCTCTCGAAGGACCTCAAGAAGCGCGGCTTTTCTTTTGTCGGCCCGACCACCTGCTATGCCTTCATGCAGGCGATGGGCATGGTCAACGACCACATCGACACCTGCCCGAGCCGGGTTGAAATCGAAAAGCTGAGGGCGGAATTCGTGAGGCCGTAGGCATCACGTCATCCGGTGTTTGTTGCTAGCATCGCGCACCCCTCCCCAACCCTGCCCGTCAAGGGGAGGGTGACCCTTTGTTTGGCGGCCTCCAAACGCACAGGACCAGCACCTCCCCCCTTGCGGGGGAGGTTGGGAGGGGGGCGGCGATAGCCGAATTATGGGCATAGCCTCAACCGCCTATTGTCGCGATTGAGGCCACTTCTATCTCCGCACATTCCAGTGCATTCCTGGCGGGTCCACGACTGGCGGCAGGCCGATATCGGCGCGCAGGCGATTGCTGAGCAGTTGCGCGCTCTCTGGCCGCCTTCTGATCCGCCGCGAGCGGATGGCCGCTACGAGGGCCGCCAGTGCGACGCGCCACCGGCCGTGCTCGGCGATGAGGGTATCGACGCTGATCCGCAAAAGCGCGGAGTCATGGTGTATTCCAATATTTGACATGGTGTCATCCAGACGCTTTTCGGGCGTACTGGCTCCTTGGTTGGGAATAAAGCTGGTCTGGCGGAGGGCAAAATGGCCCCAGCGTCAGAGCCGGTTCAGGATGGATGGTGCTTTGGGAACAGGGGTCTGATCGACCCGGAAACTACGCCTGGTTTCGGCGCATGAAGCGGTTGGTAAGGTGCCAACCGAGACCCTCGACACCGCGGGTGAGGCGAAGTGCAGATACTGTCATTTCACGCCTCCCATTGGGGCTGGTATTGAAGGTGGAGGCTTCATACGCCCGGGCCTTCGAGTCGCCAACCCCGCATGTGGCGGGATGTCGCAGAAGATGAAGCTGTGTGGCAGAATGGCCACACCTCCCTTTGCCTTGTTTCGATTGGCCTAATCGGCTAGGTAGGCCCGGCATTCAGCCCGCTTCAAATGGGCAAGGGAAACAGGGGCCAATGGCAAAGAATACCGCTCTCATCGAACCGCGCCTTCCGCGCGGCTTTGTTGATTCCGAACCTGCCGATCTCGCCGCCATCGAGGAGATGGTCGCGAAAATCCGCAAGGTTTACGAGCGCTATGGCTTTGACCATATCCAGACCCCGTTCTTTGAATATACCGAGGCGCTCGGCAAATTCCTGCCCGACACGGACCGGCCCAATGCGGGGGTGTTCTCCGTGCAGGATGACGACGAGCAATGGATGAGCCTACGCTACGATCTGACGGCGCCGCTCGCCCGCTATTTCGCCCAGAACTACCAGGACCTGCCAAAACCCTTCCGCTCCTACCGGCAGGGCTGGGTGTTCCGCAACGAAAAGCCGGGGCCGGGGCGCTTTAGGCAGTTCATGCAGTTCGACGCCGACACCGTCGGCGCGGCAGGCCCCGAGGCCGATGCCGAGATGTGCATGATGATGGCCGACACGATGGACGCGCTGGGGCTTGCGGGGAAGTATGTGGTGCGGGTCAATAACCGCAAGGTGCTTGATGGGGTGATGCAGGCAATCGGCGTCACCGATGAGGCGCAAAAGCTAACCGTTTTGCGGGCGATAGATAAACTTGACAAGTTTGGACTTGAAGGCGTGCGGTTGCTACTCGGCGAAGGCCGCAAGGACGAAAGCGGGGACTTCACTGAAGGCGCCAAGCTGCCCCCAGATGCTGCCGACGTTATTTTGAACTACATCAACGGTTCAAGAGCAGCAAATTGGAGCACTTTTTTTGTCGAGCTTGAGCGCGAAGTTCTTGCCGACAACGAGGATGGCCTGTCAGGCCTCCGCGAGCTTTCTGAAATTGCTCACCTTGCAATGGTTGCTGGTTATAGTGACCGCATCAAGATCGATCCCTCCGTCGTCCGCGGCCTCGAATATTACACCGGCCCGGTCTTCGAAATCGAACTGACATTCAAGGTCCAGAACGAGAAGGGTCAGGACGTGGTGTTCGGCTCAGTCGGCGGTGGTGGGCGGTATGACGGGCTCGTCTCGCGATTCCGCAACGAGGAAACCCCCGCGACCGGCTTTTCCATCGGCGTCTCGCGGCTGGCCTCGGCGCTCAAGCTCACAGGCAATCTTTCGTCCAAACCCACGACCGGCCCTGTGGTCGTCACCGTCATGGAAAAGGATCGTATCGCCGACTATCAGCAGATGGTCGCAGACCTGCGCAACGCCGGCATCCGCGCCGAACTGTTCCTGGGCGCGTCCAAGCAGATGGGCAAGCAGATGAAATATGCCGACAAGCGCAACGCGCCCGCGGTCATCATTCAGGGGTCCGACGAGCGCGAGCAGGGCATCGTGCAGATCAAGGATTTGGCCGAAGGCGCGGAAGCGGCCGCGTCGATCACCGATAATGCCGCATGGAAAACAGAACGTCCCGGCCAGTACTCCGTGCCGCGCAGCGAGATGGTGGAATTTGTCAAGCAGATCCCGGCGGTTGCCGAATGGATGAAGGCGAACGGGTGATGCTCATGAGGCCGACAGATCGCGGCCCCCTCACCCCCAACCCCTCTCCCGCGAGGGGAGAGGGGGGTTCAAGAGCCGCAGCACTCCCGGTTCCCCTTCTCCCCTCGTGGGAGAAGGTGGCCGGAGCGAAGCGGAGGTCGGATGAGGGGGCCGCGATGCTTGCCCAAGGCGCTGGAGTCGGCCATGTCCGCTGAAGCCCGCCGCGAAGCCCTCAAATCCCTCGTCTCCAGCGACGGAGTCAATTTCGCTGCCACTCCCATCCTCATCCCGCCCGCACCTTATTTCGATCTCGCGGGGGAAGAGTTCGGCGCGCGGCTGATCCTCACCACCGGGGCCGATGGCGCGGAATTCTGTCTCCGCCCCGATTTCACCCTCCCCATTGCTATAGAGCACTTGAAAAGCGGAGCCGCGACGCCCGCAGCTTACGGCTATCTCGGACCGATCTTTCGTCAGCGCGCCGATGGCCCCGCCGAATTCGATCAGGCCGGGCTCGAGCTGCTCGCCGCGCCGGACCCGGACGCGGCGCTCGATCAGGTGATCGGCTTTGCCCGTGCTGCGCTCGACATTTATGGCGTTGCCCGGCCTTCCGTTCGCGTCGGAAGCATCGATCTTTTCGAGGCGCTTCTGGCGGAAAGCGACATGCCCGACGTCTGGCGCCCGCGCATCCGTGCGCGGTTCGGCCACCCTGAGGCGATGAGCCGCCTGCTGACCCGCCTTGCCGATCCGCACAAGCCCGCGCCCGGCCCGCACGGTATGCCCTCTGCCCAGATTGCCGATTGGGTGCGCGAGCTTCTGCTGACCAATGGTCTTAGCCTCACCGAAAGCCGGGGACCCGAGGAGATTGCCGAGCGGTACCTCGAAAAGCAGGCGCTCGAAGCCGCTCATGTCCCTGAGCCCACCATCGCGTTGTTGCGCGATTACCTTTCGATCGCAGGCGAGGCCGATGGGGCGCTCGAAAGCGTCGAGGCCCTGGCGAAAGCAAACGGTATCGCTCTCGAGGGCGCTCTTATCGCGGCTCGCAAACATCTAGAACAGCTCCGCAATGGCGGCAGCCTGAACGGGCTCGTCTTCGATGCCGGATTCAGCCCGCGGCTCGATTACTATACGGGCATCACTTTCGAGATGACTGGGGCAGGGGGACAGGTACTGGTTTCTGGCGGCCAGTATGACCGCCTGTTGCGCCGACTCGGCGCAAAGACCGACGTACCGGCGGTCGGCTGTGCGGTGTGGGTCGAGAGACTCGAAAGGGAGGTGCGGCCATGAGCACGATCATGCTGGCCCTGCCCTCCAAAGGCCGCCTTCAAGAAGAGGCGATGGATCTCTTTTCTGGTTCGGGACTCGCTATAGAGCGCCCGGGCGGCGCGCGCTCCTATCTCGGCGAAATGCCTGCCATGCCCGAGGTGACGGTGAGATTCCTGTCGGCTTCCGAAATTGCGCGCGAACTGATCCGGGGTACGATCGACATCGGCATAACTGGCGAGGATCTGATCCATGAATCGGCCGAAACCGGACCCAAACAGGTCGAAATCGTCAAGCGCCTCGGCTTCGGGCGCGCCGATGTGGTGGTCGCGGTGCCGGACGCCTGGATCGATGTCACGGCGATGGATGACCTGTCGGACGTTGCCGCCGATTTCCGGGCTCGGCATGGGCGTTGGCTGCGGGTGGCGACCAAATATGTCAACCTGACGCGCCGCCATTTCGCGCAGGCCGGCATTGCTGAATACCGCATCGTCGAAAGCCTTGGCGCCACCGAAGCCGCTCCCGCCTCGGGCGCCGCGGACCTGATCGTCGACATCACTTCGACCGGTTCGACGCTGCAGGCCAACGGACTGCGCATCCTCACTGATGGCGTGATGCTTGAAAGTGAGGCGGTGCTGATGGTCTCGCGCAACGCCGACTGGCGCGGCCCCCGCCGCAAAACGCTCGATACGCTGCTCGCCAAACTCGGCGCAGCGCCCCTCGCTCTTTAAAGGACATCACGGCAAGTGCTCGATCTCTGGGTTCTGGCCGCGCTTGGCGGCGTGGGCGTCATCGCCGGGTTCGTGGATGCCGTTGCCGGTGGCGGGGGGCTGATCGCGCTGCCCGCCCTGCTGAGCGCGGGGCTTTCCCCGGTTGCGGCGCTGGCGACCAACAAGGCGCAATCGGTCGTCGGCACCTTCACGGCCGCAGTCACCTATTGGCGAGGCGGCTATGTTGCGCTCAAGACCCTGATACCCGGCGTCGCCGCGACATTTGCCGGTTCCTATGCAGGGGCGATGGTGGTCAAGGCCATCGACACTTCGGCCCTATCGGTCGCGGTGCCTGTGGCGATAATTGCAGTGGCTCTCTATTTCACCTTCTCGCCATCGATCAAGGATGTCGACCGCATCGCGCGGCTGAAATTCGCGGTTTTCGTGCCGGTGATCGGGTTCGTCATCGGATTTTATGACGGGCTGTTCGGGCCTGGCACCGGTTCGTTTTTCATGCTGTGCTTTGTGGCGTTGTTCGGCCTGTCGGCTACCCGCGCCTCTGCGCATACAAAGGTGCTCAATGTTACCTCCAACATTGCGGCGCTGGCGCTGTTCGTTCCGGCAGGGGACGTGCTATGGCCGGCAGCCGTCGCAATGGCAATCGGGCAGTTGATCGGGGGCTATCTCGGTGCGTTGACAGGCATAAAATTCGGCGCCCGTATCATCCGGCCGCTGGTGGTGGCGGTTTCGATCGTGCTTGCGACAAAGCTGCTCTTTTTCCCCTGAACCGGCTTTGGGGCGTGCGCGTTCTCCCTGCGCAACCGTTTGGAGAGAACTCTCATGCGCCCTATCCTGCTCGCCGCCCTTATCGCGACCATGCCGGTCGCTTCAGCTCTTGCCGACAACCATGATTGGCCGCTCGAGTCCGATATCACCATCTCGGAAGCGATCGAAATTGCCATGGCACAGGGCATTACCCTGATCCGCAGCATCGAGTTCGACGACGGCCTATGGGAGGTCGAGGGGCGGAACGCCGACGGGGCGCAAATCGCTGTCGAAATCAGCGGTGCGACCGGCGAACTCGTCGAGCCGCGATAGCCTATTCGCCGGGACTGCGGATCCCAAGTCCGAAAAGTTTCGGGCGGGTGTCGGATCGATGCCCGTCTGCTCGTCGTATCTCCGAACCCGCAGCAACGATGGGCTATAGAGGAGAACTGTCATGCCTTACATCGAAGGCTTCGTCGCCGCCGTGCCAACGGCCAACAAGGAAATCTACCTCAAGCATTCGCGCGAGGCCGCCGAATACTTCAAGAAGCTCGGCGCAACGCGGCATGTCGAATGCTGGGGCGACGACATCCCCAAGGGCTCCGTCACCGACTTCTATATGGCCGTGCAGGCCAAGGATGACGAGACAGTGGTCTTCAGCTGGATCGAATATCCCGACAAGGCAACCCGCGATGCCGTAAACAAGAAAATGATGGAAGACCCCGACATGGCCGGCATGCATATGCCGTTCGACGCCAAGCGCATGATTTGGGGCGGCTTTAACGTCTTGATGGACGAGTAGCGTGGCATCTCTGATCTGCCGGCAAAAAGGAAAAGGGCAGCCCTGAGGCTGCCCTTCCCGTTCGAGACCTGAGAGGTCTGAGCTTTTATGGACTTCCTAGAAGTCCATGCCGCCCATACCACCCATGCCGCCGCCACCCGGCATTGCCGGAGCGGGTTCCTTGGGCAGTTCGGCAACCATGGCTTCGGTCGTGACCAGAAGGCCGGCAACCGAGGCAGCATCCTGAAGGGCGGTACGCACGACCTTGACCGGGTCGATGATGCCCATCTTGATCATGTCGCCATATTCGCCGGTCTGGGCGTCATAGCCGAAGGTGTCGGTGTTGGTGTCGAGGATCTTGCCCACGACGATCGAGCCTTCGCTGCCCGCATTGTTGGCGATGCAGCGCACCGGCTCCTGCAGGGCGCGCTTGACGATGTTGATGCCGGCTTCCTGGTCGGCATTGGCGCCCTTGACGGTCAGAGCGGCCGAAGCGCGGAGCAGTGCAACGCCACCACCCGGCACGATGCCTTCTTCAACGGCAGCCCGGGTCGCGTTGAGCGCGTCGTCGACGCGGTCCTTGCGCTCCTTGACTTCCACTTCGGTCGAACCGCCAACGCGGATCACGGCAACGCCGCCAGCGAGCTTTGCAAGGCG